>NZ_LGEN01000088.1 GCF_001507855.1 Halomonas sp. 54_146 | reverse complement strand
CGGCTGCACTCCAGCAACGACTATATGAGTCCAGCGGACTATGAATCGAGGCTACGAGCAGCCGCTTAAAAAAGTGTCCGGAAAACTGTTGCCAGATCAATCTTTTGAAGCGAGAGTCGGTGTTCACGATTGAATGCTTTATAAAGTGTCGTGTTGCAGGGGACGAATCCTCCTACTTCTTAGATGTAAACGACGAAGGAGTCGAGCTCAACCTATACGAAGGCTGCGTTACAGGTCGGTATATTTTGTCCTCTAAATTTATGTCCGATAAAAATGATGATTTTCACCTTAATCGTGATTGGTTTGTGTCGCAGGAGGATGCGTCATGAGCCTTAATTACGATAACTCAATGATTATTTGTCGAGAATGCAGTGGTCAGGGCACTGATGTGGACATTGAGTGCCCAAACTGTTTTGGGACTGGCTACGACCCTGAAGAGGATAAACCTTTTGCACAGTGCCATACTTGTTATGGTGAGGGTGAGGTTTCCTTAGATATTTGCCATCATTGCTCAGGAACAGGCCAGCTCTTTGTTGAAGATGATTAACGTTTAAATCCCGACTTGAATGCCACGTCTTTGATGAGAGTGCCCGGTTTTTCAAACCGGGCACTCTTGTTCGAAATGATACGGCTTTAGGATTCCTTGCAGGCGCGGGCCTTGCACCTCCTTTTTTAGGGTCGAGAGGGTGCTACGTTTTCGAGTGACACGGGCACTTACTATCTGATGTTTTACTGTTCTCTTCTTGCCGTCGCGACTTCGACGTCACCGCAGCTTTGATAGTGCGATTACCAATTCAGTGCTAAAGGGTATTACTTGTTTAGATTATGTCGCAGCTATTATTAAATCGTCGCAACAATTACTGTAAATGACAGCCGCTGTCATTTTCAGCAATTAATGCGACCCTCAGCGCGTAATATCGGGCTATTATGGTAGTCTGTACAGGATTGAATGCGACAGATTTAATAGAAATTGCTGCGACAGAATGCGTTTTATTCACTATTTGGTGCGACTGCCCATGCCATTGCCTACATCCGTTCGTAACATCGGCCCTACCCGACGAAGCGTGTCTGGCTACTATGCTTTTCGCGGGGAGGAGTCGATTGCGTTCGAGTCGACGCTTGAACGTGATTTCCTCATCAAGGCTGACTTTGATGTGAGCGTTCTTGGTGTGATTTCCCAGCCGTGCGAGATCCCGTTTCATCATCCCGTGACAGGTAGGCGTTACACCTACACGCCGGATTATTTGGTTTATTACCGTCTCGGTAACCGTCATTACAAGGACTACCCGAAACCTCTTCTGGTGGAGGTCAAACCACGGGAAAAGTGGCAAGCACATTGGCGCGAATGGTCGCCTAAATGGAAGGCGGCTATACGGCATGCCAACAAAGAGGGCTGGGCGTTTCGTATTCATGATGAAAGCCGCATTCGTGATAAGACCCTGGACAACATCACTTTCTTGGCGCGTTACAAACGAATGGTGTTTCCCTCTGTTGAAAGCCAGGCAGTGCTCAACACGGTGAGGGAGATGGGGGTGGCGACCTTGGATTACCTGCTGTCTCGGCACTTCATGGGTGACATTTACCGGGCAGAGGGAATTGCGCATTTATGGCATCTGCTGGCGACCCGGCAGCTAGATTGCGATATGGCTCAATCCTTTAGCCCTCTATCAGAGGTGTGGGTACCCGATTATGAATAATCATCGTGACAACACAGCTGAACCCAGTAGCGGCGTCGCCCAAACACGCCAACACTTGCAGATCACGGTGGGTGAGCAAGTTCAGAAAGATGGCACCGTTTACCGAATTTCTCAGGTGCTCGATTTTGAGACGGTCATTGGTATTGCCGTTGAGTCCGGGCGTAGTTGTCCGCTTCGCATCAGTGAATTAACGCCTTTTCAGAACGGGCCTGCTCCCCTTGAGCAGGATATGTCTGAGATTGGGGATGCCGATTGGCGGGAGGCTGAGCACCGCCTTTCCATCATTAAGCCCTTGGTGGATCGCCATACCGTAGGTCGAGATGCAGCGGAAGAGCGTGCTAAACAAACCGGCGTGGATACGGCCACGATCTACCGTTGGTTGAAGCGATACAAGGCGACGGGCTCGGTGCTTGCATTAATTCCTCAAAAGCCAGGATGGAAGAAGGGTAAGTCACGTATCCCCGCGCATGCTGAGGCGGTCATTCAGGAAGTCATCAAAGACGTGTACCTGACGCTGCAGCGTCCCTCTGCGCAAAAAGCGGTACAGGAAGTGATGCGGCGTTGCCATGAACGGCGCATCGATCCGCCGAGCCCTGGTACCGTTCGTGCTCGTCTGCGGGATATCCCAGAGCGTGACCGGTTGCGTGGCCATGGCTTTAGAGACAAAGCCATTAACAAGTTTCAGCCGGCTGCCGGGAAGTTTCCCAATGCTGACTATCCGCTAGCGGTCATGCAGATTGACCACACGCCTGCCGATATTATTTTGGTGGATGACGTGCATCGCAAGCCGATTGTGAAGTGGTTATAGTTTCCCGGACACACAGACGCAGATAATATTATCTGCCCATCAAGGTGTGTGCCATGAGTCAGAAGAAAAGCAATTCGTATACA
>NZ_LGEN01000022.1 GCF_001507855.1 Halomonas sp. 54_146 | reverse complement strand
AGGTCTGCTTTTTTCATGGCGTGCTCCAGATTCAAACTGGATATACAGTAGTTTATACAGTATTTTTGAAACACGCCAACAACAGATGCCAACATAGCCCTTTATATACAGCAAAAAGAGGTGCCCCTATGTCTTTACCTGTTTCCTTTATAGGCCAAGCGGATGCCATGGCCTTGCCCAGTCCCTTACCGTTTTACTCTAGCGCCGTGCGTGCCGGGTTCCCATCCCCTGCGGATGACCACTTAGATACCGATTTGGATCTGCACACTTACGTCGTTAAGCGACCGGCAGCAACCTACTTTGTGCGCTCCGAAGGTGACTCCATGATCGGTGACGGTATTCACCATGGAGATTTGTTGGTGGTTGATCGCAGCCTGGAAGCGCTGCCAGGGCGAATTATCGTGATCTGCGTGGACGGCGAACTCACGGTGAAGCGTTTGGAGCGCGTAGGGCAGCGCACCTACCTCTGTGCGAGTAACGCAGCTTACCCGCCCATTCCCATCGATGGCCGCGAATCCCATGTTTGGGGTGTCGTCACCCATGTGATTCACAGCTTGCCAGGGGCTACGGTGCAATGATCGCCTTAGTCGACTGCAATAACTTCTATGTCTCTTGCGAGCGGGTATTTAACCCTGCGCTCGCAGGGCGACCGGTAGGAGTGCTGTCGAATAACGATGGGTGTGTCGTTGCCCGCAGCAACGAGCTAAAGGCGATGGGTGTGGAAATGGGAACGGCTATGCACTTGTTACCGCCCGCGATACGCCGCCAAGCCGTGCTGCTCTCCAGTAACTATGCCTTGTATGGCGATATGTCCCGGCGGGTGACTGAGGTGCTAAGCGAGTTTTCACCGCATGTGGAGGTGTACTCCATTGATGAGAGCTTTGTCGGCTTTCAGGGCTTTGACCCCGATACGTTGGAAGCGCGGGGCAAAGCCATGCGCGATACCGTTCGGCAGTGGACGGGCATTCCAGTGTGCGTGGGATTTGCACCTACCCGTGTATTGGCCAAAGTGGCGAACCAAGCGGCTAAAAAACATCCCGCCTACAAGCAGCACGGGGTGTGTAAGCTGACCGCTGATAGTGAAACGACCAAGGCACTGCTTAAGCAGTTGCCGGTGACCGAGCTGTGGGGCGTGGCACGACGTACCGGTGAACGTTTAAGGGTGATGGGTATTGAGTCCGCATGGGATCTGCGCGAAGCAGACCCTAAGCGTATTAGACAGCGCTTTAGTGTGGTGCAGGAACGCATCGTATGGGAACTGCGGGGGCAATCTGCCATCCAGTTGGATGACATGAGCTTACCCAAGCAACAGATCATGGTATCGCGCTCATTCGGCAGGCTTACCGGCAACCCCAATGACTTGCGTGAAGCCTTAAGACAGCATGCTGCCAGGGCAGCTGAGAAGCTCCGTAAACAGCACAGCGTGACCAGCGCCGTGATGGTGTTTGTGCGTACCAATCCGTTTCGTACCGATTTACCGCAATACCAACAGCGTGCGGTCGTTTCCCTAGAGAGGCCTACCGATGACAGCCGCGACATCATCGCAGCAGCGGTACAAGGCCTAAGGCGTCTCTGGCGTAAAGGGTATGCCTATCATAAAGCAGGCCTGATGCTGCTCGACCTTTCCCCCAAGGCTAACCGGCAGCTTACCCTCACGGAAACCCCGCAAACCGACGAGGAGGCTAAGCGCAGCGAACGCCTGATGGCGACGATGGATAAACTCAACCGAGAGCTGGGTAAGGGAACGGTACAGCTGGGCTTGCCCCGTAAAGGAAATGCCTGGGCGCTGCGAAGTGAACGACGTACCCCGCGTTACACCACTCAGTGGAACGAGCTACTGATTGTTAGTTAGGTCTGACACGCCTTTAAATACGTAGAATTCCTGCCTTAAGCAGGGATAGTTAGTGAATATTTAGGCCTAGGCTTTGGCTTTTTTGAGCTTAGCCATAAGCATTTTTTTCATTTCTTTAGACGACCGCTCAACAAACATATCTTCTGTTTCCTGCTTGCGGGGCTCACCAATAGCGTCGCTTAGCTCTTTAACAAAGGCGTCATCTTCAGCAATTGACTTAGCAAGACTGTAAAGCTTTTTCCCTTTCACATCATTAGGCAAGTCAGCCTCTTTTGATTTAACAGAGACTTTGTCAGCTATGATAGTCGGATAAGAGCTATTACTTGCAAGAAGAGGCTGCCCTGCAGGTGCTTTTTGAAACGTGTAATGGGCATAAAAGCTGCTCATTGCGCACCTCCAGTGCCAGTGCCAAAGCTCGTATCGTCTGACGACTGTTTTCCACCGCTGCTTTGCTTTGCAGACTCTTCATACTGCTTCTTTTGATAATAGCTGCGAAATGCTCCTTGAAACGCTTCAACAATTATATCAATAATTTTTTCTTTGGTTTTTGAATCCAGCTTAGAAAAAACACTAAAAATTCTAGACAGAATCCATGATACGGGGTTTGCCATAAAGCCTCCTTGTGTATGCCTCATATTAACTATCGGCGACTCCAAAGTAAAATTTAATAGCAAGACCAGTAAAATGATGAATGAAATACAGATTTCACTCGCATGGGTGATGCTTTCTTGAACGCTTGGTAATAGGACGCTAAAGTATTGGTCAACACACCCGCCAAGCCTATGCTTTTTATAGCAAGCACGCTCAAATCGCGCGGGTTTTATTTATCCATGAATATCAATGAAGGGTACAACCAGCTCTGCCACCTTTATCAGGGCCTGTTTCCGCTCTTCGTAATAGTCATACCGGTCATAAATACCTTCCACACCCTTGAGCTTGTGGTTCAGACAACGCTCAGCAACATGACCCGGCACACCGGCTTCAGCCAACAAACTGCGGCAGGTACGCCGCAAGTCATGCACAGTGAACTCTCCCAAATCACCCATTCTTCTCTCAGGCTGCCGCTTCTTGCCAGGTTCCTTACCAAATAGCTTGGCAATGGCGCGATTCAGTGTGTCCTTGCCCATATGGGGCTGCTTGCTGCTGCGACGGCTAGGAAACACATATGGCGAATCACACGCACGAATCTGTAGCTCCTCAAGCCAAGCGATAGCTTGTGGAGGAAGAGGTATCGCAATCCCTACACCCGATTTGCTGCGTTCGCCAGGCAACACCCATTTCGCATCGCTCAAGTCAAACTCTGACCACTTGGCTTCTGTTAGCTCTGTTTTGCGCACCCCTAAAACAACCAGCAGAGCACAAGCGAGATAGTTATCTCGGGTAAAGCTTGTACGGTTCTCTCTGAACACAGCAAAGGCTTTACTAAGTTCGTCAATGCTCAGTGCCCTATCGCGGCTTTTCTCAACCCCACCCGCATCGTTGACGTTAAAAGCTGAGGCTGGGTTATAAGTAATCAGCCCTAGCTTGATGCCGTGGTTAAATAGCTGTTTCAAATACATCAAGGCATCATTTGCAATGGTTGGCCGACCGCTGCTGGTAACGTTTCTGACGATTTCACGGACATCCATAGGCGTAACACCATCCAGCGTTAGCGAACCGATAGCGGGAGCGATATCCCTTTCAAATACGCGTTTCGGGATATTGGGGTACTTAAGGCGCTTCTCTAAATCTTGGTACCAATCGTCGAAAAGATTCTGAACTGTGCTGATCGTTACTTGCTCTTCACGCCTACGCTCTACAAGAGGATCGGTACCGCTACGGATAGCCTTCTGGGTCTCGACCACTTGTTCACGAGCTTCAGCTAGAGATAGCTGGGAGTACTTACCCAGCGACATACCCCGGCGCTTACCCGCGAAGGTATAACGGCACATCCAGTAGGCAGCTCCTGCCTTAGGAATCATCAAGTACAAGCCGTTGCCATCACCATAGCGCCCTGGTTTGGATTCTCTGATCAATGACTGGACTTTCTTGGCAGTAAAGCTTCCCATCCTCCCCCTCCGCTAACGCTTCAATTTTTAAAGCAGGTTCAATAACTTGTGCCAAAATTGGGTAGTATTTGCACGTAACTCTGCCTCAATGGTGGGTAGCATGGCATTTTACTACCCACTTTACTACCCACTTAGCGGTGGCTTAGGCTGGAATATGGTAGACAAGCGTAGACAAAGCCTGATATTAAATAATTAAAAAACAATACTTTATATATTCACATAGACAACCGTAGATATCACTCAATATTCTGAATCTGCTCCCGCATCTGCTCAATCAACACCTTCAATTCCACCGCGCAGCGGGTCGTCTCTGCGACCACGGATTTCGATGACAGCGTGTTGGCTTCGCGGTTGAGTTCCTGCATTAGAAAGTCTAACCGGCGGCCTTTGGGGCCTTTCTGGGCGAGCTGGTGGCTGACTTCTTCGATATGCGCCGTTAGGCGGTCTAGCTCTTCATCCACATCGGCTTTTTGCGCGACCAGCACTAATTCGGCTTCCAGGCGTTGAGGATCGAGTTCGGTTTTGGCGATTTCTAAACGTTCCAGCAATTGGGCGCGTTGGCGCTCTAAAATTTGCGGCAGCAGGCTGCGCACGGTGGCCACCTGTTCGCTTACGGCGGTCAGGCGGGTGGTGATCATCTCGGCGAGCTTGTCGCCTTCACGGGCGCGGGCGTCGATTAGCTCATTCAGCGCTTGGTTAAATAGCGCTTTAGCAGCGGCTGTAATGGCGTCTTGGTCGAGATGCTGGGTTTCCATCACACCGGGCTGGTTGAGCAGCGCCAGCGTGGTGGGTGGCACGGCGCTGGGTACCTGCTGCTGAATGGCGGCCAGGGCGTCGGCAATCTCTTTTAGGCGTTGGGCGTTCACTGCCGGTGCTTGGGCGGTGTCGGCGCTTTCAAACCGCACGCTGCACTCGACTTTGCCCCGTGCCAAGCGGGTGCGTAGCGCTTCGCGCAGCGCTGGCTCTAAATCCCGCAGGGTGTCTGGCAGGCGAAAATGTGGCTCTAAATAGCGCTGGTTCACCGAGCGGATTTCCACCTGCAGGGTGCCGAAAGGGGCAGCCTGCTCGGTGCGGGCAAAGGCGGTCATGCTGTGTACGCGGCTGGATGCGGCCATGGTGGTTCCTAAAAGTGAGTAACGGTTCATTAAGCATGGCGAACAGTCTACCCGATAGGCCAATCAGCGCGCGCCCAGACGTGTACAATGGGCGGCTTTTCCTAGTTACCCGTTTATTGAGAGGTGTTATTTGTGAGCAGTGCTAAGCGTCCTGATGTTGTTCGCCCTAGTGGTCGCCAGCCTGACCAGCTTCGTGAGATTCGCCTAACCCGTGATTACACCCGCCATGCGGAAGGCTCCGTGCTGGTGGAGTTTGGTGATACCAAAGTGCTGTGTAATGCCAGCGTGGAAGCCGGTGTGCCGCGCTGGCTGCGCGGTAAACATCAGGGCTGGGTAACGGCTGAGTACGGCATGCTGCCCCGCGCTACTCACACCCGCAGCAACCGCGAAGCTACCCAGGGTAAGCAGGGTGGCCGCACGCTGGAAATTCAGCGCTTGATTGGCCGCAGCCTGCGAGCCGCGGTGAATTTGAAGAAGCTGGGTGAGTTCACCATTACCGTGGATTGCGATGTGATCCAGGCCGATGGCGGCACGCGCACGGCGGCGATTACCGGTGGCTGCGTGGCGCTGATTGATGCCATCCGTTTTCTACAGCGCGAGAAGAAAATCAAAGGCGACCCCTTCAAGCAGTTGGTGAGCGCCATTTCTGTGGGCATCTATAAAGGCGTACCGGTGCTGGACCTGGATTACCCAGAAGACAGCAAAGCCGATACCGACCTAAACGTGGTGATGACCGAAAGCGGCGAGCTGATTGAAGTACAGGGCACCGCTGAGGCGGGCGCTTTCACCCGCGCCGAGCTAAACGCGATGCTTGATTTGGCCGAGAAAGCAGGCGATGCACTTCGCGATCATCAGCGCGAAGCACTCGGTGTTCGAGGGTAATGAAGGTGAGGTTTGAGGCGTAAGGCTTAAAAAAACAACAGGCCAGCATTTAGCTGGCCTGTTGCTTGTCACCCCGGCTCATCAGCAAAGGTGACAGAGCGACGCGGGAAGTAGCTAGCGCTTAAAGCGCTAAATCATACTCAACGATCAGCGGTGCAAACTCGGAGAAGGTTGCATCGTAATCGATCCACGCGTCGACCACGTGGCGGCGGAAGTTGGGGCCGACTAACTGATAGTCGATCCGCCAGCCTTCTTGGCGCTCACGGGGCACGTCTTGGTCAAGCTTCGGCCACCAGGTGTACTCACCCGCATCGCGGTTAATTTCGCGGAAGGTGTCGATAAACCCAGTGGGGCCAAGCACTTGATCCATCCAGGCGCGCTCTTCCGGGCGGAAGCCTGAGGTCAGTTGGTTGTCCGACCAGTTAGCCAAATCGACGGTTTTATGGGCAATATGCCAGGTACCACAGAGGATGTATTCGCGACGTTTGCGCGACATCTTCGTCAGGTACTCCTGGTACTGATCCATAAATGACTGTTTGGCTTTTTGGTCACTTCCGTCAGGCATCAGGAAGGAGACGATACTGAAGCGTTCATAATCCGCCTGCAGAAAACGTCCTTCATGATCACACTGAGGAAACCCCAGGCCATACATAATCGCCTTGGGGATTTTGCGGCAATAGAGTGCCACACCGGAGAAACCGTCTTCTTCGGCATCCAGGAAATAGCCTTCATAGCCTTCCGGATAAAGAATATGGTCACCCAGTTCAAAGCTTTTTGCCTTGATGTTCTGCACGCAGATCACGTCGGCATCCTGCTGAGCCAGCCAGTCCAGGAAGCCACGATCAACGGCATCACGAATACCATTGACATTGATGCTGGCAATTTTCATAAATCGTCCCTTTTGCGTCGCTGCTGTATGATACCCGACGTTTAGACGTTTGGGTAAAAGCAGCTAGTAAAACTTGCCAATTACCCCACTTTTATTGTTGCTTTCGTACCGATTTACACCTACCGCCTAGTGAGGAATGCCGTGGCTACCACTCTACAACCCTACCAGCGCGATTTCATTGCCTTCGCCATTGAGCAAGGTGTACTCAAGTTTGGCGAGTTTACGCTTAAATCTGGCCGCGTTAGCCCTTACTTTTTCAACGCTGGGCTGTTTCAAACCGGCCGGGCGCTGGCCAAGCTGGGGCGCTTTTACGCTCAAGCCATTGTCGATAGCGGCGTAAAGGCCGATGTGCTGTTTGGCCCCGCTTATAAGGGCATCCCGCTGGCGGCGGTCACGGCAGCGGCGCTGGCTGACCACCATGATTGGGATATGCCCTACGCCTTCAACCGCAAAGAAGCCAAAACCCACGGCGAAGGCGGCAATATTGTCGGCGCACCGCTTGCCGGCGATATTCTCATTATTGATGATGTGATTACCGCAGGCACCGCGATTCGCGAAGTGATGACGCTGATTGAGCAAAGCGGTGCCCGTGCCGCCGGAGTGATCATCGCGCTTGATCGCCAGGAGCGCGGCCAGGGCGAACAAAGCGCCATTCAAGAAGTCCAGGCTCAGTACGGTATGCCGGTGGTTAGCATTGTTACCTTAGCGCAAGTGCTCACCTACCTTGAAGAGCACGCCGGTGGCGAAATGCTGGCCTACGCCGAAGCGATTAGGGCTTATCGTGACCGCTATGGGGTCGCTAACTGATTAGACCGACCCAGCGCCAGCGAACCCTTGCTGGCGCCACGCCTCGTAGCTCACGATGGCCACGGCATTAGAAAGATTTAGGCTACGGTTATTGGGCTGCATGGGCAGGCGCAGCTTCTGTTCGGCGGGCAACGCTGCGTGCACCTCAGCAGAGAGCCCAGCGGTTTCGGAACCAAACAGCAGCACATCGCCAGGGGCAAAGTCAGCATCGCAGTAAGTACGTGTGCCTTTGGTGGTAATCGCCCAGATGCGCCGACCCTGCATCGCCTGCTGAAAAGCGCTAAAATTCGCGTGACGAGTGACGTTGTTAAGATCGCGGTAATCCAGCCCGGCGCGCCGCAGCTTTTTCTCTTCCAGATCAAAGCCCAGCGGCTCAATCAGGTGTAGCCGGCAGCCATTATTGGCCACCAAACGCATAATATTGCCCGTATTGGGGGCCATGCGCGGTTCAAAAAGCGCTACTTCAAACATCACCACCTGCCTATGATTTGCCTGTTGTATTTGCCTGCTGCGCCTTCGTCAGCGCCGCTGATTGTAATAGAAATTGCCCCGAAACACTTGTAGAGGTCACCCTTCACCATGACGCCCCAACCGCCAAAGAGCATTCTTAGCCGTATCAAAGGGCTCAACCCACGCCAGCAGGAAGCGGTGCGCTATATTGATGGCCCCTGCCTGGTGTTGGCGGGCGCAGGTTCCGGTAAAACCAGCGTGATTACCACCAAAATTGCTTACTTGGTGCAAGAGTGCGGCATGAGCGCGCGCAAGATTGCTGCGGTGACCTTCACCAACAAAGCCGCCCGCGAGATGAAAGAGCGCGTGGGCCAAATGCTTCACGGCAAAGAAGGCCACGGGTTAACGGTGTCTACCTTTCACACCTTGGGGCTGAATATTATCCGCGGCGAGCTTAAAACCCTAGGCTACAAGCCGGGATTTTCGCTATTTGACCCGGAAGACGCCAAGGCGCTGCTGCGCGATTTGATGAACAAAGACGCCCAGGTGGACGCCGAGCAGATCAACGCCGTGCAAAGCAAAATTTCCACCTGGAAGAACGATTTAGTGCTGCCCAGCGACGCGCTCTCGTTTGCGGCGGATGACGATGAGCACTTTGCCGCCCGCGTATATGAAGCCTACGTGCGCCACCTAAAAGCCTACAACGCGGTAGATTTCGACGACCTGATTCTGCTGCCGGTGGTGCTGCTGCAGCGTGACCCAGAAGCGCTAGAGCGCTGGCGGCGCAAAATTCACTACATGCTGGTGGATGAATATCAGGACACCAACGTCTCCCAGTACCTGCTGGTAAAGCTACTCATGGCGGAGCGTTCTACCTTTACCGTGGTAGGCGACGATGATCAGTCGATTTATTCCTGGCGCGGCGCTCGGCCTGAAAATTTGATTACCTTGGGCGAAGATTTCCCGCGCTTGAAAGTGATCAAGCTTGAGCAAAACTACCGCTCTACCGCCACGATATTGCGCGCGGCCAATGCCCTGATTGCCAATAACCCCCACGTTTATGAAAAGACGCTGTGGTCCGATATGGGCGACGGCGCATCTATTCGAGTGATCGTGAATCGCCATGAAGAGGCCGAATCGGAACGCGTTGCCAGCGAAATGCTCACCCGGCGTATTAAGGAAAAGGCCGAGTGGCGCGATTTTGCGGTGCTTTATCGCGGCAACTTCCAGGCACGGCTATTAGAACTCAAGCTGCAGCATTATCAGATTCCCTACAAGCTTTCAGGCGGCACGTCGTTTTTCTCGCGCAACGAGATCAAAGACACCATGGCTTACCTGCGCCTGCTGATTAACCCCGCGGACGACAACGCTTTTTTACGCATTGTGAACGTGCCGCGCCGTGAAGTGGGCCCTGGAACGGTAGAGAAACTCGCCAACTACGCCACCGAGCGCTCGATTTCGCTGTTTGCCGCCTGCCATGAGCTAGGGCTTGAGCAAACCCTGCCTACCCGCGCCGTGGAGCGGCTATCGCGCTTTACGCACTTTATTGATGGTGTACGCAAGCGGATGGACCAGGGCGATGCCATTGCCGCCATTCGTGACATGCTGCGCGATATGGATTACGAGGCCTGGCTGTATCAAAACGCCAGCGCGCCCACCGTCGCCGAGCGGCGCATGGCCAACGTATGGATTCTGATCGACCAGTTAGAAAAGTCGCTCAACCGCGACCCAGAAGACGCTACCGATTCCACCGCGACAGAAACCGATAGCGTAGAAGCCGCTATTTCCCGCCTGGTGCTGCGCGATATTCTTGAGCAGCAGGCGGAAGAGGATGACTCCGACCGCGTGCAGCTATTAACCATGCATGCCTCAAAAGGCCTGGAGTTCCCGCATGTGTATTTAATGGGCTTGGAAGAGGATTTGCTGCCCCACCGCAACGCCATTGAGACGGGCACCGTAGAGGAAGAGCGGCGGCTAGCTTACGTGGGCATTACCCGGGCGCGGCGCACGCTAACGTTGACGCTCGCCCGCCAGCGTAAAGCCTACGGCGAATTGATGGACTGCGCGCCCAGCCGCTTTTTAGACGAGCTGCCCGGCGAAGATTTGGAGTGGGAAGGCCGCGCGGATAAAGAAGACCCAGAGAAGAAACAGGCGCGCGGCAAAGATGCCATTGCCGGGCTGCGCTCGCTGCTTGGGTAGGTACGCGGCTAGCGTTTAACTCGTTAACGCGCTTATTGTTAAAAAGAGCGCAAAAAAATATCCACAGGGGGTTTTGAAAACCCGCCTGTGGATAACACTGGTTACACGGGTGCTAAGTGATGTAATTACTCCGCTTCAGCGACCATGTAATCAACCACGGCCATAATCTCTTCATCAGAGGCACTGCTACCACCGCGTGGCGGCATGACACCTTTGCCGTTAAACACGCTTTGGTAAAGCGCATCAACGCCTTGCTCAATACGCGGGGCCCAAGCGTCAGCATCGCCAATCATTGGCGCACCGGCAACGCCTGCAGCGTGACAAGCCACACAGCCAACACTGGAATAAAGCGCTTCACCGTCTAAACCGCTAGCACCGCTGGCAGCTTCTTCAGTACTGGCATCGTCGGCGGCAACCATGTCGTCGCTGGCGCCCGCTTCCATTGGCTCAGCAGCCGCTTCTTCTTCGCCGCCACCTAATGCAGGCACGTCCATTACCGGCTCAACCATATAGGCGGTCACCGCTTCCATTTCTTCATCGGAAAGGTTGGGGTTACCACCGCGGGCAGGCATTGCGCCAATACCGTTAATCGAGTGCTCTAGCAGCGTTGCGAAACCTTGCTCTATACGCTGAGCCCAGGCCGCTTCATCGCCGCGAATGGGTGCGCCTGCAGCCCCCGTTTCATGGCACGCCATACAGATGCTGTTGTAAATACCCTCGCCATCGATATCACCGCCACTGCTGGCCGCTGCCGGCGGTGCTGCTGCGGTGCCACAGTCTTGGCCTTGTAAACAGAGTTGCCCTACCGGCGCCAAACGCTCGGCAATCGCAGCACGTGCGGCATCATCTTGGGCATACACACTGGATGTGCTCGCCATGACACCAAGGGCCACCAGCCCGCTCATGATCAGCTTAACTTTCACTCTCACCACCTCTTGAGTATTGTCATCAAACGTTTGGTCTTAAGCTCTTTTTTAAGCTCTGTCTTAACCCCTGTGTGCGGGCAGCGCCAACATTGACGATGTGCAGCCGAGACGCCAAGACGTGCATGAGCGTTAGTATACCGAGAACACAAAGGGTAAGAAAATGCTACTAAGCGCCCTATCCAACCAACGCTTACTATCTGCGCGCTATTTCGGCGCTTCGCTGCTGTCACAGCCACGCTCAACACCACCTTTCCACGCTAGTAAATGCTGCTGCGCGTAGCGCTCAAAACCCGCCTGCTGGTAAAGCCGCTTAGCGGGCAAATTGACCGCGTCGACCGCTAAAACCACCTCCTGCGCACCCGCCTGCTGAGCAAGCGCTAGGGCTTTATTTAACAGCGAACGGCCCAAGCCTTGGCCGCGCCATTTAGGTGTTAACCCCATTAACATCAGCTCCCAGTGCCCTGATGCCAGATGGGATGCCAGCAACAGTACACCGATCACAGCCCCTTGATAATTAACGGCGTACCAGTGTTGCGGTGCTTGTGGGTCCTGCTGATAAAACCCCGCCAATAACTCCTCGATAGAGAGTACGTCGCGCAGGGGTCGGCTATCCAGCGAATCCTGCCCTACCGCTGCCAATAGGGCCAGCTGTTCTGGTGGGGAAAGCTCGCCAAAGGGTTGCAGCCATAATGGCGTCGCCTCGCCTATTGCTAAACGCCGCTCACGACGGCCGCTGGTTAAACGTTCCAAGCAGGCCAAACACTGCATACCGTGCTCGATGAGCAGTGCTTCTGATACAGGTGCCTCGGGTAGCAGCTCTACGTGACACAGGCGGATATTGTGCGTTTTTACCCACCGGCGAGCGGCATATAGCAGTGCATCAGCATACTTTTTCTCTGTTTTCGGCAACCACAGCTGCGCCATGTTCATGGGCAGGCGTTGCACCCAGATAGCCCCGGTTAGCTGGCCTGCCTCAAGCGTGATCCAAAGCCCATCCCAGTGATCTTCGGGTTGATGGTACATCGCCTTGATGGCAGCGCTGAGCGCTGCTTGCTGTGCAGGATCATGAGCGGCGGCAAGCTGCAGCAGTGCCTCGCGCCGCCGTGAAGGCGGGCACTGTATGGCCTGGAAGGGTAGTGCTTGCTGTAACGTCATTAGCTCTTCACCCGCCACCATTGTTCTGTCAAATCAGGAATAAATATTTATCCAGCTTAAGCTTTCGTTAAGTTATCACGCCCAGAGTGTCGGAACACACGATGGAGATCACCTGATGGCTCGCCTACGTTCCCTTCCCACTCCGCACGCAACGCTGCAATGGCATGAAGCACTCAGTTGGCAGGAAAAAGCGACGCTTCAACAGCTTATTCAGCAGCGCTTTGCTCAACAGCATAACGCCTATATCCAGCATTTTTTGCCCCGCTTATTTGGGCTATGGCAGGAGGAGCAACCGCAAGCCGCGGTGGGACTACGCCTTGCCACCAGTGGGCCACTCTTTTTAGAGCGCTACTTGAATGGTCAAGCCGAAGACGTTCTTAACCAACGATTTCATCAGTCACTTGCCCGCAAGGATATTGCTGAAATTGGTAACTTAGCCAGCCTGCGCCCAGGTTTACAGCGGCAGCTGTTCATTTATTTAGCCCACCAATTGGCGGCAGAAGGCATCGCGTGGCTGCTGTTTACCGCCACGCCTGAAGTCGCCAACGGCCTGCGGCGTTTAGGCCTTGAGCCACAACCCATTACTCCTGCCGACCCTACCCGTCTGGGGGAAGAGTCGCATCTCTGGGGGCGTTATTACCAGCATCGCCCATGGGTAATGGCCGGTGATCTTCGCCACGCCATGCACACGCTTCAAGCGCGGCCAACCTTCACTGAAATCGCCGTTGAAGAGGTGCTGCATGCCCGCCTTGCCTAATGCGCTGATGGTGCGTATTGCCCACCACGCCCAGCACACTCCACAGCGTACCGCACTTAGCGATGGCGAGCAGACGTTGTCGTATGCGGATGTTATTCACCACGTCGCCCAACGGCGCCAGCGTTTACGCACTGTGAATGCCCAACGTGTTGCCCTAGCGCTGGATAACGGGCTGGAGTGGGCTCTGTGGGATTTAGCCCTAATGGCTGAGGCGTGTGCGGCGGTGCCTATTCCAGCATTTTTCAGTGAGCAGCAGCGCCGCCACGTGGTTCAGCAGGCGGGGTTAGATAGCTGGATTGGTCACGGTGGTGAGCCTTACGGTTTTCAGGCTACCCACGACTCAGCCATCGCTCAGCGTCGGGTTAATCAACCTCCTGCGTTACACGCAGGCACCACTCGCATCACCTTTACCTCGGGCACCAGCGGCACGCCCAAGGGGGTGTGTCTAAATAATGCGGCGCTATTAACCGTTACCGAAAGTTTGGCTGAGGTCGTGGCTCCGCTTGATATACGCCGCCACTTAGCCATGTTGCCACTCTCAACGCTGCTGGAAAATATCGGCGGGCTTTATCTACCGCTATGGCTAGGCGCCTGCAGCATTTTACCGGGTATGGCCACGCTAGGCTGGCAGGGGGCCAGCGGTTTTAACGCTTTGCTCGCCCTTGAGGCCATTGAGCACCACCAACCCCACAGCATGATTTTGGTGCCTCAACTGCTTCAAGCGCTGGTCAGCCAGACCCAAACGGCGCCCGACAGCCTGCGCTTTGTGGCGGTGGGCGGCGCGCAGGTGGCCAACACCCTGCTCACTCACGCTCAGCAAGGCGGATGGCCTGTCTATGAAGGCTATGGGTTATCTGAAGGCACTTCGGTGGTGTGTCTTAATCGCCCTGGCGAGCCAAGTTGCGGCGTTGGCCGCCCGCTGCCCCACGCTGAAGTTCGTATTGATCATGAAGGCCAACTGCATATTCGCGGTGCCTTAATGCTGGGTTATGTCGGCGAAGCGCCTTGCGGCGATTGGTATGCCACGGGGGATATGGGCCAATGGCAAGACGACACCATCGCGCTCAATGGCCGCCAGCGGGAGGTCTTTATTACCACCTATGGTCGTAACGTCAACCCGCAATGGGTAGAGGGCGAGCTTTGCACGCAGCCTGCCATTGCCCAAGCCATGGTGTATGGCGAGGCCTTGCCCGCTAACCGAGCACTGATCGTGCCCGCTGCCGCCCATATCACCAATACCCAAATAGACGCTGCCCTCAACGCAGTGAATCGCACGCTACCCGACTACGCCCAGGTACATGAGTGGCAACGGGCCGCTCCCTTTACCCCTCACAACCAACAACTCACGGCAAACGGCCGCCTACGCCGCGACACCCTGCTAGCCGCCTACGGCCACTGGCTAAGGGCCGTCGTGGCCGACACACCTGAAGGAGTAACACTATGACTGCTTACCAACAGCTTCAAGACGCTACCCAAGACGCCCGTCACTGGCTGCTGACCACTCCTATCGTTACCCGTGCTCTGGCGGGCAATGTCACTTTAGAGGAGTATCTCGCCTTTTTAGGCCAGGCGTATCACCACGTACGTTTCACCGTGCCGCTAATGATGGCCTGCGGCGCACGCTTGCCCGACCGGCTCGACTGGTTACGCACGGCGCTGGTGGAATATATCGAAGAGGAGCATGGTCATGAAAAATGGATCCTGGACGATATCCGCGCCGCAGGTGGGGATGCGGATACCGCCGCTGCCGCCCTGCCAGACCCCGCCACCCGGCTAATGGTGGCATGGATTCGTGATGCGGTAGAACACGGCAATCCGGTGGCATTTTTCGGCATGGTGCAGGTGTTAGAAGGCACCAGTACCGCACTTGCCACCCAAGCCGCCGAGCGGTTACAGGCGAGCCTTTCACTACCCGATAATGCCGTGCGCTACCTGACCTCCCACGGCAGCCTGGATATCGGCCACTTGGCTTTTTTTGAAGAACAGATCAATCAGCTAGGCGCCGACGACCTCGCCGTGGTGATTGATAGCGCCAACATGTTCTACCGCCTGTATGGCGCAATGTTTAGAGGTATCGAAGCCCGCTGTCAGGGCAGCAGCACAGTGGAGGAACTTAGCTATGCGCTTGCCTAGCCTGCGTTGGCCTAGAAAAAATAGGCTGCCCGGCGGATGGCCGGGCCAGCGGATTTTAATCACCGGGGCCAGCGGCGGCATTGGTATGGCGCTTGCCGAAGCGCTGGCGCAGCGGGGGGCACACCTACTGGTAAGTGGCCGTAAACAAGACGCACTGACCGCACTAATCGACCGTTTCCCCAACCACATCACCGCCGTTAGCGCTGATTTAACCAACGCCAATGACCGTAGCCGTCTCATCAGTGCAGCTCACGCAGCAAACTGCAACATGTTGATTAATGCCGCCGGTAGTAACCAGCAGGGGTTCTTTGAGTCCACCAGCGATAGCGATATCGAGAACTTGGTGGCCATTAACCTGACCGCCACGCTGCAGCTCACTCGGGCGCTGCTTCCCCACTTCATGGCTTGCCCTCAAGCGACGATTATCACCATTGGCTCGACCCTTGGCCGGCTGGGCTACCCCGGCCAAGTCACCTATTGCGCGACCAAGTTTGCGCTACGTGGTTTTAGCCAAGCACTACGCCGGGAGCTTGCCGATACTCGTGTGCGCGTCATGTATATCGCGCCCCGAGCGACCCGTACCGCCATGAATTCGCCACAAACCGAGGCACTCAACGCAGCGCTGGGTAACGCCGTCGATATGCCCAGCGCGGTGGCGCTGGCAATCGTCCGGGCTGTCGAACATCGCCGCGAGGAGCTGCAAATTGGTCGACAGGAGCGTTTCTTTACCCGCTTGAACTCCCTTTGGCCAGGCGCGGTGGATCGCGCCCTGCTACGTCAACTTCCCATGATTCGCCGCTTTGTGACTTCGAAGGAGCCCACACCATGACGCGTTCGATCGACATGTTCACTACGAAGGCTTTGCGTCGCACGCTGTTCGCCACCGCTGTTGGACTGTTCAGCCTGCCCAGCGTTGCCAGCGACCTCGACACGCCGACAGTCGCCGACACCCTAGCAGAGTTACAACAGCGCTGGGCAGAGATTCAATACGCCTTACCACAGGAGCAGCAAGAAGCCGCCTTGAGCCAGTTAGGGGATTACGCCGACCAGTGGGTCGAGCGCTATCCGGAAGCTGCCGAGCTGCATATTTGGGCAGGTATCGTTCGCTCCAGCGAAGCGGGGGCCAATGGTGGGCTGGGCGCGCTGGGACTGGTGAAGGAAGCCAAACGAGAGTTCGAGACGGCGCTCGAGCTCGATCCGCTGGCGCTCGAAGGCTCGGCGTATACCAGCTTGGGAGCGCTCTACTACCAAGTACCCGGCTGGCCGATTGGGTTCGGCGATGACAAGAAAGCCGAGTGGCATTTGCAGCGCGCTTTGGCCATTAATCCCGAAGGGATCGACAGCCTCTATTTCTGGGGCGACTATTTACATGAGCAAGGCCGCGATGCCGAAGCACGCCAAGTCTTGGAGAGTGCGCTCTTGGCACCGCCCAGAGAGGGCCGCGAATTGGCCGATAGCGGCCGCCGTGGCGAGATACGTCAGCTACTCGCTGAGCTAGAATAGCCCCGATAGAACAAGGAGCCTTATGCGCATTTTGTTGGTAGAAGACGACCCTAGCTTAGCCTCGGGTATCCGTTTGGCGTTAAAGCCCGAACACTACACCGTGGACCACCTGAGCGATGGGGCGACCGCGCTCAATGCGCTCACCGAGGGCGAGCCGTTCGATGCGGTGATTCTTGACCTGGGATTACCGCGCCTGGACGGCATGGAAGTGCTGAATGCCGTGCGTCGTCACGGCAGTCACGTTCCCATTCTCGTTCTCACTGCCCGCGATGCGGTGGATAACCGCATCGCGGGGCTCGACGCAGGGGCCGACGACTACCTCATCAAACCCTTCGAGGTGGCTGAGCTCAAGGCCCGTTTGCGCGCTCTGTTACGGCGCAGTCAAGGACAAACCAGCAGCCTGCTCACCTATCGGGGGATTACGCTAGATCCTCATACGCTGCACGTTGGCTACCAGGGGGCGTCCGTAACGCTATCTCGCCGCGAGCTGACGCTACTGCAGGAGTTCATGAGCCATCCCGGCCGCGTCTTCACCCGCGACACGCTCACGCGGCTCGTCTACGGCTGGGAAGAGGACGTCGAGAGCAATGCCATCGAGGTGCATATTCACCATCTGCGGCGAAAGCTGTTTTCCGATGCCATCCGCACGGTGCGCGGCATTGGCTACGTCATGGACAAACCCGCTAAGGACGAGGCATGACATCGATTCGTCAACGCACGCTGGGGCTGGCACTCTTGGTGTTTGGCGTCAGCATGCTGGTCATTGGCTTCATCAGCTACCGCTATGCCGCGCACGAAATCGAAGAACTCTACGATGCCAGCCTGGCCCAAAATGCGCGCCTGCTGGAAGGGCTGCTGCAAGCACCGCTACCCGATGACGACCGCGACATTCTGCTGAACAGCCTCGAAGAGGCATTGCTTCGCGCCGAGCAGTCGGATAAACGCTTTGCGGGCCATCGCTACGAAAGCAAGCTCGCCTTTCAATTATGGGAAGAGGACCGTCTGCTGCTGCGCTCTGCCAGCGCGCCGCACACCCCATTGGTTCAGCAACCCGCCGGTTACTCGACGCTCACGGTCAATGAGTATGCTTGGCGCGTGTACGTGCTGGATGTTCCCAACAGCACCAAACGGGTGGTCGTCAGCGAGCGCGAGGACGTGCGTGGCGAGCTGATCAGCGCCGTGGCGCTGCGTACCCTGATGCCCGACCTCATCGGGCTGCCCTTTCTAACGCTGCTGCTATGGTGGTCCATTGGCTGGGGGCTGGCACCTTTGTCTCGCCTGGCCGAGCAGATCCGTAACCGCGATCCGCACAATCTCAAACCATTACCGCTCTATCCGATGCCCCAGGAGTTGGGCACCATCGCTGGCGCCCTGAATCGACTGCTGGAGCGGCTGCGCCAACTGCGCGTGCGCGAACAGCGCTTCATTGCCGATGCCGCCCACGAGCTGCGCACTCCCTTGGCCGTGCTGGATCTTCATGCCCAGAACGCCCTGGCGGCCGATAACGCCGAAGATCGTGAAGAGTCGCTGCATCACTTGCGCAGCGGGGTGGCTCGCTCGACGCGTCTCGTGTCCCAGCTGCTTACTCTGGCGCGCCTCGATCCCGAAGAGGAGCCGCTGCCAGAGCTACGCTACGCCAACGTCCTGCTGGAAACCCAGGAAACCCTGGCCAAGCTCTCGCCACTGGCCGCCGAACGCCAGCAACAGCTGCTGCTCGATGCCGATGAGCACGCCGACTGGCGTATGGAGGAGGAGCCCGGCGCCATCGAAACGCTGATACAAAACCTGGTGGGTAACGCGATACAGCATTCTCCAGATCAGAGCACCATCACGGTGACGCTCGACGCGACTCCCCAGGGGATGACGATCATGGTCGACGATCAAGGTCCGGGCATCCCCGCCCAAGCGCGCAGTCGGGTCATCGAACGCTTCCAGCGTGCAGGCCCGGGAGCGGGTGCGGGGCTCGGGCTTTCCATCGTCGAGCGTTTGGTCAAACGCCACGAAGGGTTGCTGCGGTTGGAGGATGCCCCAAACGGCGGTCTAAGGGTGAGAGCGGTCGTGGCAAGAGATGCGCTGACGCAGCGCCAGACAAAAGAATGAGAAAAAATGTAACACGGGGGATGTCTTAAGATTGTGATAAGAATTCCGTGCAAATGTGAAGGTACAAAGCAGGCGCGTGGTGAATGACCTGCTTCTTCACAACCACGGAGGTACCCCTCGATGAACCAAACACTGCATTCTCATAAGCCGCTTGTTCAATTCGGTGCTACCCCGCTACTCACCACTCCGGCACCCAAGCAGCTCACCCCGGACAGCCCGGCAATGACCGTACTGACCGATTTTACCCAGGTCATGCCGCAGTCTATTGCCGGAGACACTCCGATTGATGACGCCCACCTTAAAATGCGTCACGGCGGTGTTCGTCTGCTGTTTGTCATGGACAAGCAGGCTCACTGCATTGGCGTGCTCACCGCCAAAGAGGTGATTGGCACTCGGCGCATCAACTTGGCGATGCAGCAGCGCAATCTTGAGCGTTCGGAAGTCACCGCCGCGATGATCATGACGCCCTGGGAAAAACTCAGCGCCATGCCGCTGGAGCAGCTGGCATCGCTCACCATCGAAGACCTCGTGTTATCAATGGAAAGCTTTACCGAGCAGCATCTGTTGATTACCGAGCGCAAGCCAAACCAGGAGCTCAGCGTAAGAGGCATCATTTCTGCCACTGATATCCAGTCGGCCATGGGTAGTCGTTTGAATACCCAACCACCCACGACGGTGGTTCCCATGGCACGCAGCTTCGCCGATATCTGCCAAGTCATTACCGGCCACGACTTATAAGCCACCAAGGCGCGTAGTCTTAAATGCCACGCCGCCTGTCGACATATAAGCTCCTAACGAAACGCCCTTATCCAACGATAAGGGGCGTTTTTATTGGCCTGCCTAACCAAGCGGCTAGGCAGGATAGCCAACCGCCTTAGAAAAGACTGGCGTTGATCAGCAGGTGTGTCACGATACTGGCTACGTAACCTAACAAAATAGCGGGCACCCAGCGCAAATGCACCGCAAACGTGTAGATACCACGGGCTTGCCCCATCAGCGCTACCCCGGCAGCCGATCCCATGGAGAGCAGGCTGCCCCCCACACCGGCTGTCAGAGTGATCAGCAGCCAGTTGCCTTCCGACATATCCGGCGCCATGGAGAGCACGGCGAACATCACTGGAATGTTATCCACCACCGCTGAGATCAGCCCCAGCACCACGTTGGCCCACACCGGGTCCCAGCCGCCGTAAAGCGTTTCCGAAAGCAGGCTGAGATAGCCCATGAACCCCAGGCCACCCACACACATCACCACCCCGTAGAAGAACAGCAGCGTGTCCCACTCGGAGCGGGCGATACGGCTGAAGATATCGAACGGCACCACGCTGCCTAGCTGCTCCAGCTTTTTCCAATCTCCGCGGCGGGAGTAACGCTCACGTTTGCGCTCCAGCGAACGGGGCAAACTGCGACGCAGGTAATAGCCAAAGAATTGCAGCAGGCCTAGACCAAACATCATGCCCATAGCGGGCGGCAGGTACAGAATCGAGTGGCACAGCACCGAGATCGCCACGGTGATCAAGAACAGTACGATGATGCGCCGAGCGCCCCGCTTCAACCATACGTTCTCGGTGAGCGCAGCTGGCTGACGATTAACCAGGAAGAAGTTCATGATCACCGCAGGCACCATGAAGTTTACTATCGCGGGTATTAATAACGCGAAGAAGCCTTCAAAGGGCACTTGTCCTGCCTGCCACACCATCAGCGTGGTGATATCACCAAACGGGCTAAACGCACCGCCTGCGTTGGACGCCACCACCACGTTGACACAGCAGAGGCTGATAAACTTGTTATCCCCCTCGGCGACCTTTAGCACCACCGCACACATCAGCATGGCAGTCGTCATGTTGTTGGCGATGGACGAAATACCGAACGCCAAACAGCCGGTAATCCAGAATAGGCTCCGGTAGCTAAACCCCTTGCGCACCAGCCACGCACGCAGTGCATCGAACACACGACGCTCTTCCATGGCGTTGATGTACGTCATCGCCACCAGGAGGAACAGCAGCAGCTCGGTATACTCGAGCAGCGTCTCTTTGAAGGCGCTCTCTGCCTCATGGGGCATACCTGCTTGTACGTAGACCCACGCGACCATGGCCCAGATCAGGCCAGCAGCCACCAGAACCGGTTTGGATTTACGCATGTGGATGATTTCTTCACTCATGACCAGGGCATAGGCCAGAATGAAAATGGTCACGGAGACAATACCGGCAAGTGAGGTGGTGAGATCGAGGGGGCCAGCAGCAGCAAAAGCAAGAGAAGGAAAAGCGAAGAGGCAGAGTGCGGTCAACAACCAAGCAACGCGGCAAGCGGGATGCCGAGTTGCAAGGACGTTAGGTGGTTTCATAGCAGCGTGATCCTGGCAGGGTTAGAGAATACCGCCACGATAATAAGCACACTAACTATGTGCTGCAACGCAGCGATGGCGCATAAGATGCGGCTATTTGCCGCATCTTGTAAAGCGCTTTATTCATCCAACTGCTGTGGTAATCAAATAAAGTTAGAAACTTACTGCTCTCCGAAGCCTATTAATCAATAAGATAATAGTCTTTGTAAATTAATAAAGTTGGTAACAAATTGCCCGTAAAACCCTAAAGCTATTTTTATAAAAATAATAAAGATAGTAACATTCAGAAAAATCCACTTCTACGTCACCCGATATCAGTTGACAAGAATCACCGCCATTTATATGATTGACCACTCACTAAAGTAAGTGGTGCTTTTATGTCTAATTTAGGTCGTCCAGTTAATTATGCAGCTCGAGAGGCTAAAATCGAGGCCATTCTTGATGGTGCCGTGCAATGCTTTGTTAAAAAAGGCTTTCATGGCGCTGGCATGGCGGAGATTTCTCGTGTTGCAAAAGTCAGCCAGGCAAGCCTCTATCAATACTTTTCCTCAAAAAATGAACTCATTCTGGAAATCGCCAAACGCTATTCTTCAAGAGATCTCGATGCCTTGAGAAGAATTGAAAGCGCTAGTGATTTTATGGATGCTTTGGAGCAAGAGGCCTATCTCACAGGCGATAAAACAGGAACTATTATGTATCTGGAGATCCTCGCAGAGTCATCCAGAAACCCAGAAATTAAGAAAGCGGTACAGGATTCAGGTCAAGAGCTCTTTGACACCTGTTGTGCCATGATCAAGAAATTACAGGATAAAGATGAGGCAAGTTATTTGCTCACACCCGAGCAGATAACCCACTATATCTTTGCCTACATTGATGGTTTGTCCTGCCAGATAGCGACTGCGGATATCGAGTATTCGCGGGAGCTTTTACGTCAGCTTGTTCAGACCCTTCTTACACCAAAAAAGTAATTAATATTTAAGCCATACCTCAAGAGGGTTTGATATGAATTCGCCACTTTATATACTCGAACGATCAGTTATATTATTAAAGAAATTCAGCAAGTATGCATTGGTTAGCCTGCTTGTCCTATTCCAGGGTTGCAGCAGTGAAAGTATACCTGAGCCCACTGAGCAGAACATTCGAGTGGTTACGCTCAATGAAGTAGGTGCAAACGCGCATTACCAAGAATCTCGCTTTTCTGGAATAACACAAACAGAGAGCAGAGCGCAGCTCTCATTTGGCGTTCCTGGCAAAGTGCAAAAGGTGCTGGTAGATATTGGTAGCCGGTTAAAAGCGGGCGATATCATGGCGACACTGGATCTTGAGCCTTATCAACTCGCGGTCGATAACGCCCGTTCTGAAGCCTCAAAAGCGCAGATCGCGCTTGAAGAGCACCAAGCAAACTTTGAACGGCTTAATCGCCTCAAATCAAATAATGCAGTTTCACAGCAAGATCTAGACGCTGCTAGAACGCTTTTTTTAACCGCTCAAGCCTCTGTGCGTGAAGCACAAACTAGAGTCAGACTCACAGAAAGAGAACTCTCTCAAGCAGTAATAAAAGCCCCTTATGATGGTGTTGTCTCTACCAGGCAAGTTGAACCCTTTGAAGAGGTCGCTCAGAATCAGGTCATTTTTACTTTCGACAGTTCAGCCCAACTTATTGTTGAATCATCAATCCCTGTATCTTTGGCAAATGCTCTACGTTCTACAAATGAACAGGTCATCAGTATTAGTCATCAAGGGAAGTCTTTTGAGGCTGAGGTGTCCCACATCGCAGAGCGAGCAAGTAATGGTTTAAGCTTGCCGGTTAAACTGCGTATACAAGTGCCAGAGGGCAATTTTTTACCGCCAGGTATCGTGGTCGCAGTGAACTATCGACTGAAGAATAGCGAAAACGTTCTCTTGGTTCCTCACGGCGCAGTTTATGTTGAAGCAACAAGTAACAGTGCTTTCTTATACTCTTTTAACGGTGAGTCCAATACCGTTAGTAAAAAACCTGTACAAATTATCGATATTCAACCTACAGGCTACATTATTAATGCTGAGTTGAAACTCGGAGAGAGATACGTAGCAGCCGGAGCGGCCTTTATCAGTGACGGGCAACAGGTTCGTGTTTTAGGGGAGACGCGTTAATGTCCATTACAGGCTTCTCACTTGCTAACAGCCGTTTAGTGCTCTTTCTGTTTTTTATGCTTACGAGCATAGGGTTGGCGTTATACCCGAGTTACCCATCTCAGGAAGAGCCCACACTACCGCTAAATGTCACTGTGATTACCGCCTATCACCCTGGCTTAGATATTTATCAAACGGAATCGCTATTGGCGCGCCCGGTTGAACGTGCTTTGCGTGAACTGGAAGAAACTAAAAATATCACGACGTCTATTCGTGCCGGAGAGATCCATATCTCTTTGGAGATTAAGGACGGAACACCAGATTACGCGCAATCATGGCTCAGAGCCAGAGCGAAAATGCAGGATGTGCAAAACTCACTTCCCGATGGTGTGTCTGGGCCTTTTGTTAACGATAGTTATGACGCCGTTGCCGTGATGACTGTTGCAATTAGTGCCCCCAATCACACGTTTGAGCAACTTAGAAATAAAGCCAGTGAGCTGCGGGATTTTCTTTACGATATTCCTGGTATGGATAAAGTCACCTTGCATGGTGTCACCGAGGAGCAAGTGACTATCAATCTAAAGCCTTTTGCTGCGTCCAAATTTTCGATCAAGCCAAATGATATCTACCTGCAATTGCATAAAAACAATTCGCTTGATGATATTGCCAGAGTGAATTTTAGCGACCAGGAGAGTCGTATTTATGTCAGAGGCGGCTATAACTCTATCGAGGATATTAAAGCGATCCCTATTGTGCTGCAAGACGGCAGCCAGTTACCACTTGACACGCTAGCTGATGTAATAAGGTCAACGGCACAACCGCTTAATACCGCCGCCTATCTAAATGGGGGGCAGGCTATTGTTGTTGCAGGTTATATGACACCAGGCGTTAACATGGTCGATTTCAATGATCGCCTTCGCACACAAATAGCGCAGTGGGAATACGATTTACCCGCTGGCTTTCAATTGAAAATCATTACCGACCAGGGTGAAGTCGTAAGCCGAGTGATATCATCAATGATATCAACGCTGTTACAAACCATTTTGGTGGTTACAGCCGTAACAGTCATTGCGCTAGGAATACGTGCGGGTTCACTGGTGGGACTTGCTGTCCCCATTACAGGCATTATGACGTTAGTCGTTTTACGTGTGCTTGGTGTTGAGCTTAATGAGGTTAGTATCGCCTCGTTTATCATTGCACTTGGGATCTTGGTTGATAACCCGATGGTGATTGTTGAGGATATCTCAAAACGTATTAATCAAGGTGAGTCTGGGAAATCAGCAGCCTTACACGCCGGAAAGACACTGGGTACGCCAATGCTGATTGCTAGCCTAACGGTTATCCTGGCATTCGCCCCACCTATGTTCACCGATAATATCACTGCGATTTATATGCAGACGCTAACCATCGTCATTGGCGTAATGCTGATCATTTCCTGGTTTGTTGCCATTATGCTGGTGCCGATTTTGGCGCAGTGGTCTATCAGGAAAGGGAAAAACACATCTGAGCAAAGTAAGCTCTCGCGCTTAATGTTGATCATGTCTCGCTTTTGGGACAAAGTCATCAGCTGGCCAAAAGCATTTTTAGCAGGTGCGACAGCAAGCCTTATCCTATCGTTATTTTTATCTGCGACTATTCCTGAGGCATTCTTTCCACCGTCTGAGCGCTCACAAATGCAAATATCCCTTGAGCTCCCAGCGGGCACGCCTGCAAACCGCACAGCTGAAGTTGCACAAGAAATGACGCGATGGCTTGCAGAGGAACAACGTTTTCCGCAGATTACAGGCGCTACTGCGTATGTTAGTGAAGGAGGACCACGCTTTATCCTGGGCCTGAATCCGCCAGATCCGGCTCCGCATACCGCTTACTTTGTTGTCAATCTTAGTAAAGAAACCAATGTTGCGGCCTTTGTAAGCCAACTTAGGGCTGAGATGCCCCCCGTTTTCCCCTATGCCAAGCTCGGGATCAACCCGTTTTTCATGGGCTCCACGCCTCCAGGCGAAGCAGCCGTTAGAATCATCGGCAACAACCATAGTGATTTATTACAGGCTGCTGCAACGATTCAAGAGGCGCTTAGCAACGTACATGGGACGATTAACATCAAACAGGACTGGGAACAACCTATCCCCAGCTTAGTGGTAAATGTAGACCAAGCCGCAGCAAGCTATGCCGGAGTCACACGAGAAGACATTTTTTCCGCTCTTAGGAAAAATACTCTCGGAGAGAGTACATCTGAGCTTCGGGAAGGAGAATTCTTTCTGCCTATTATGCTGGCAATGCCAACAGATAACGCGACACTGTCGCAATTAAATAATATTCAGATTTTTTCCCAATCATCTGACAAAACAGTGTATTTATCAGAAATAGCTCGCGTTGATACTGAGTTTCATCCGTCGATTGTGAAGAAAAGAAACTTACGGCCAACCCTGACAGTGACAGCGCTTAATCCGGCGATGACCTCTAAAGAGTTGGTTTCCAACATCGCAGAAACGTTGGAGCAAGTTCGCAATACTGGCAAAGTGCAAATCGAGTTTGGCGGAGAGATTGAAGAGAGTGAGGTAACCGCAGAAGCTATTTTTGCTTTCCTGCCACTTTGTGTGCTTATGATGATCATTTTGTTCATCCACAAGTACAACTCGTTTCGTAAAGTGGCAATTATCGTGCTAAGCATCCCATTCTGTGCCATTGGATTACTTCTAGCACTGATCATTTTCAGGCTGCCTTTCGATTTTATGGCAAATTTAGCGATATTCGCCCTAATAGGCATTATTGTGTCGAATGCTATGCTAATTATCGAACAAATTGATATCGAGAAAGACGCAGGAAAATCTGAGCTTGAATCACTCAAATCGGCTTTAATGCAACGGTTTCGCCCTATTATGTTGACACAAATAACCACTATATTAGGGCTGCTTCCTTTGCTTATCGCCAATGATCCGCTATGGCGCTCGTTTAACGTTGTGATAATGGGCGGCCTTATTTCAGGCACCATTGCATCCTTTATCGTTGTGCCAAGCTTATATGTTTTGTTCTTCACAAAAAAAGCAGCAAGGGCGATCTAAATGAATGATTTATTACTCTATATCAGTGTCTTTGTGGGGGCGGCGATTCCGGTGCTCGAAGTTTGGATTGCCGTCCCATTGGGTGTTATTGCTGGGTTACCATGGTTTCCGGCTGCACTTGCAGGCTTTTTCGGAAATTTGCTTTCGCTGTTACCCATAATTTATGCCAGTGAAAAAGTTAAGTTATTTATGAAGCGCTGGCGAAATAAGCCCGAAACTGAGCAAGTTGCCCACGACATAACGGATCGTAAACATGTAATTATGGAAAAATTTGGTGTTCCAGGCTTGGCTTTTCTGGGACCATTTTTGATTGGTATCCATGCCGCTGGTGCATTTGCAATTGCCATGGGGGCTAACAGAAAGGTTGTTATGTTTTGGTTTACCTTGTCACTGCTGGTCTGTTCGTTACTATTTGGATTTTTGGCGTCATTGGGGATCACTCAAATAGGAGAAGAAAAACAGCTTCCCTTTATGTAATGGCACAAAACAAAAGCTTTTCTGGTAGCCAGCTCCAAGGCTGGCTACCGTTACTTAAAAGTTACCAAAGCTCATAATGGGTAACTTCACTCCTCGCCAAATTAAGGCACATCCCCATACCTATCTCAACTATATCGGCTACACTGTTAGCACAGGCTAGTAAAAGCTGTTAAATCAAAATGAACACACATATCACGAACGCCCCCCTCACTGAAGTATGGATATAAATGATGTTCCATAAAAATGAGAGTGCTTTGACCGCCATAATACAGTTGAGCAAGCTTGAACTTAGTAGTGATTATTTAAACAAAAAATTTAACGATCATCGGTTATATACAGCTGCGATTTTACTGATACTCATTCCTTTGGGGCTTGCCGAAGGTATTTTTGACTACAAATCACATCCTGAAATAAAAAGTGAGTTATTTCAGCTGAGACTTTACTTTCTTCTATTAGTTATACCTGCCTGGATTATTTTAAAATCGAGCTGTTTGAAATTAGCTACGGCAACAATTTTAATAACGCTGGTTTTTTCTGCGTATCTCGGTATAAGAATAATAGAGCATACTGGCGAAGACTTAGTGACAACAGTGAGTAATTTTGCACTCTATCCATTTTTTATCTTTTTTGTTCTCATCGGCTTCTCAATCTACATTCAGATTTTTTTTCTTACTGTTGCTTTTTCCTTTGTTGTTCTATCCGAAAACCATGGCGTGCTAGATGAGCTGATACAAAACGTTTATTTCCAGATCTCAGTGCAATCGAGCGTTTCAGCTTTATTCATTATGCTCGTCTTTTCATGGAGTTATTATCATCGTTACAACCTTCTACTCGCCTTAGAGAAATCCTCTCAAACAGATCCGTTAACGGGTGTCGCAAACCGGCGTTACTTTGATAGTAAACTAAAATCAGAAGCAAGCCGAAGTGCTCGCTCAAGCAGTGATTGCGCCCTTATCTTACTTGATATAGACCATTTTAAACGCATCAATGATACTTTCGGCCATCCTACAGGAGATCGCGTTATTTGTGCGCTCGCGGACTTATGCGTAAACCAATCAAGAGAAATTGACCTAGTTGCCAGGCTTGGTGGAGAAGAATTCGCCGTTATTTTACCGGACACCAACATAACTGATGCGAAAAATCTTGCAGAGCGGATTCGAAAGCACGTCGAGGATATATCTGTGACTGGTGATGCCGGAGAAATTGTAAAGTGGACTATCAGCTTGGGTGTATCATCCTTGCCAGAAAGTAGAAGCAGTAGGTATACAACTGAAATTGTTATGGAGATGTTTATCAAGAAAGCAGATAACGCACTTTATGAGGCAAAGAAAAAAGGGCGGAATCAAACTGTATTGTCGCAATAAAATGTGTTTTAAAAATTTCCTTTTTATTCAATTAAATGCCAAGCCAAACAGAACAACGGATGGGATTTCGCTCAGCTCAAGTAAAGAGCTTTGCCTTGAGTAGCTATCATAGTCCAGGATAATAAGCTTCTCGATTGCTATATTGTTAAAACAGTTATGTTACGATAATCTAATCTCCTTATAAACTCGCTCAGCCCAATGTTTAATTGACTCATTTTCAAGGAATCCTTTATTTTCAGATGATGATTTTGGATGAGGCACACGCTTATATCTATCACTAAAGAGCTTTTTGATTAGTGTTGTAGGCCATGCCAGTGATTTTTTTAATAACCTGATTTCCAACTCTCGAAGAGTGCGTTCCCAATCAAATTGGACATGCGGCTTCAACAGGAGTGTCGATAGTCTGTTCTTATTATCGGAAGTATCCACTTCTATCAATGCGTACTCTTGACCATCCTTTTCAATTCGATGAAAAGCCAGACAACGTGGGTTACCATCTGCAAGCAAGTGTTTGGAGTAACCATCAATAGTGGGAAGCTTTCGGATTTCCCTGTGGATGTGGCGGTAACCCGACATGCCAACCAATTGCAGCACCATAGCGTTAAAAGCTTCAAATTTATCCGCATAGAGATGTGCGTCGTCGCTCTTGTCTTCCATGCCATCATAATCTGCTGAAGGTAATGTACCGTGAGTACTGGCCTCATCCGTACTTACTTCAAAGCCAGTATTTTCTGGAGAGTCTGACGAGTCGCCCTCCTGGCCCAAACAGACAGTCTGTCCTTTTCTCTTACCTATGCGAGTTGTCCGAATAGGATTAGCAAACTCAAATGCGACGGCTGGCGTTTCAATCCGGATTTCTGTTTGATCAGTATCTGGCTCTTGTTCGTCATCAATTTCCAATTCTGGGCCGGATTGCGGGCCCGGTCGAACAGCATACCCCTGGCCTGCTCGCCTCTCAGCGAATCGGGGATCGACAAAATCGACATAGGCGGGACAATCACAGGTTAGATTAGAAACACCATAAATCTCATACACAAAAAACGCTTTTCGTTCCTGATCGTAATGACCACGAAGTGTCAGCTCAACACCTGCGAGCGGTGGTGGTTCAAATTGAAAACGCCACAGACGGTACTTGTCTGTGTCATAACCGTTTTGAAGTTGGTAGCGGGCAACACTTTCAAAAGACAGCTTAGCTTCCTCATCCAGCAATATCCAGGCTAACAACCGTCTTAATGCATAGTCACCTCTGACGTACAGCGGCAGAGTGCAGGTTGGCAGAATATTGACGAGCGCCTTGCTCAACTTATCTAAGCGCTGGACATCAAACTCCTGAGAGAGTCCGTTGGGGATCAAAGCTAAACGCGTTATATAGGCGTGGTGGAAGAACAGCACTCGCGCTAATTCGAGCTGAGGAAGATAATACTGCGTTCCACCAAATTCAAAATTAAAGCACCATTGCTGTCCATCATCCTGCCGATTTACCACCGGAATTGGACAGGCTTCGATAGGTTCAGTACGCCAATGACGAGTATTTTCTATCACAATACGGGACTGGAATCCGGCAGGGCGTGGTTGTTCGCTTGCATTGACCACCCTGCGTCTTGCTAAGACCGGAATTTGAGAGACACCAAAATATTGTTTCTTTTGGCCTGGTGCCAGTTTGACATTAATGTGCCAATCAGGGCCATCATGGCGGCGAAATAAAGAGCCAATCTCCCGGATAACACTGTTATTTTCTACACCTTTGAACTTCATGTTCCGTATCCACTAAATTTTCCAAATACTGCCTGGCAGGCTCCATCATTCGTTCTTCACTCAATCCGGCGTTTCGCAACAATCGCCACCTTGGCGGCGAGTCAAAGAGAACCCGTAAATCGTCATAGGCATTTTGCAAGCGTCGGATCTGGTACTGGGGAACGCTTTCCGAATTAGCCACCAAAAATGCCGATGTACATGGCATTTGATGGAGGTTTTTCTCAAGGGTTGAGAGATTGCCAAGCAACTTAAGGTAGTAGGTTCTTGAGCGCCTGGGCCCTTGTTTATTTGCATTCAAAAACGTAACCAGTTGTCGAAGTGCTTGCAGATATTCCCGATCCCGTTTGTCCCAATCAATACGTGGTACGTTATGGTTTGCCTTGTCTTGTGCATAACGATGGTTAACGTCCAACAGCCAGTCGCGATGATTCCGATAGAGCCTGGCATACAAGTCTGGTGATTTTTTTCTGGCTTGAAGGGGTTGACAAGATGACAACAATTCGAGCCAAGCTTCCTGATCTGGCGTTTGACTGCTCGACTGTTGCATCACAACCTTAACTTGTTGTGGCGTTTTACGTGTTGGTTTCCGGCTAACTTCATCAAGCACATCGTCTATCTGCCATTGGTTATCCAGCAATGCCTGATGAACAACAATATGCTGAAGATAATTGAAACTTTTTCGATGCTTGCGGAAGATTGCTTTCAGCCAGTCTGAGTCATCAATATCGGAACTGGGAGGCATCAGACGGTTTCGGATTAACCAAGCGGCAGGCCACACCTTTAATACCTTATTTTTTATCACCGAGTGGTCAACTTGGGCTTTTCCCCGATAAAAACCCAGTCGATAAGCAAGGCTGCGATAATACCCTGTCCATTGCTCAAAACTGGGGGACGCTTGCGCCGGCCGAACTAACAACCGTCGCACCTGAGTGGTTATCCAATCAGATACTCCCATTCCCTTTTGCTGTTTAGTCTCATGACAGTGTTCAGGTGCAGCAGCGATAAAGCGATGACGTTCAATCAGGGGGCGAGCAATCCGCGTATCCATCAACACACCGTGTTCGGGGCACGATTCCACCCCGGCAACCTGCCATTCTCGTCGCCAAAAATACTCACAAAATTGTTCACGTTGAGCGGCTATGCAACCGGGGCAGTACCTGACAAAACGCGGGGATTTAATGCGAGAGGCGGAAACTCCTAATGCCAGATGAGCGGCACCCTGAGAACCCTGGTACAACCAATTCATGCACTGAAGCCGTCGAGCCTCTGGAACAAAAGGTGCGTAAAGCGGAAATAAAGTATGGCTGTAGATCAATTTTTCGGGTGTGAACTCCTCTGGAAGCCAGCGAGAGAGCGTTGCAATATGGTTAGGTAAGTCTATCGTTGCGATAATACTGCGAGATTCGAAGACCTCATCCAACAGTTGCTTTGGGCTGGTCAGCCCTTGCCGGACACCCGCTCTTGCCACGGCGCTATACATCAACTCCTCTGTGTAAGGTATAGGAAAATTCAACACGGCCATCACCCAAAGGAATTAACCCAGTCTTGGGCATCAAAAAGCAAGCCGTTGCAGCCAAGTGATTCCTGGAAGATTTCCTCATTGGCGGACTGAGAGAATAGAAAGCGCAAGTCTTCTGAATCCAGGGTATGCCAGTCAGCTTTCTTCATCGCCTTAAGTTTGGGGGTGGATGACGCTGGCTTTTCTATCTCTGCACTCTGATACCAAGAGAGGATCAGCGGCATAAGATCCTTCATCACAAGGCCTGGATGATCCTCAAAAGCTCTGTTGATCAGAGGTTCAAGCAGCTCAGAGGCATACCCCATATCAACCAGCATATTATGCAAACGAACAGCTTGTTCATTACCCCCATACTTGACTACGGTATCAATGCTTTCCTGGTTGGAACGCAGCAGGTGGCTCAGTTCCAGTATTTTTCTATCCACGTCGGGGATAGTCAGATCTGAGTAACGCGCAATTTTTGTCACATCACCCGACCGTAACGCATCAATCATGGGGTGGATAGGTTTTAGCTCATCCTGGTAGACCTTTCGCATCAAGGCGGGGGTAATGCGCTCAATGCCGGTGACAACAGCCCGGATCTGTGACAAAACAAACAACTTGATGACGACATCCATAATGCCTTGTGAAAGCTCGTACCAAGTATATCTAATCTCATCGGTCACTTCAGGGGATGCTTTAGTCAGCCATTGATACTTCCACAAACGGCCAGTGAAGGCTCCCCACTCGGTACGGGATACCTCCTGCTCGCCTGATGGTTTGCTTAAAGGCTCCCATAGTATTGAACCAAAACCTGCACCACGACGAGCGGACCGCAGATCCAGTTCAAAGACAGATCTGGCCTTTGGTGTCCCCACCATGACAACCGGGACCGAAATTTCATTAACCAGTGTGACAAAGAAATTGAGCATGCGCTCGGCACCACCTGAATTCTTAACACTCAGATGCTGGATTTCATCAATCACTAACAGTCCAATTGCGTGGGTGTTGGCAATGTGTGCCATTACCGCAATCAAGGTTTCTACGCTATGTCGTTTTTCCACGTAGCGACGTACGTAATTCGTGGCGAGTACCGCGTCAATTTCCCGAAAGAAGTTATGACACAGGCTTTTCAACGAACCGTCATGCGGGCAGTCAATTTTAAGGAAAACGATCTGTGTGAAGTTGTAGGCTTCGTGATATATCAACTGGGGATAGGTTGCCAGAATACGGTTCAATGAGCTTGTCTTGCCTGAACCAGAACAACCGATGAAAGCCAGACTCTTAGCGGTGGATTCCACATGCTCGAACCGGAAAACAGCCAAATCCCCCTGCATGACACGCTCATAACCATTCTGGATGTGGGCATTCAGTTCGCCTGTCGCCAGATTTCTGCCAACATACCCTTGTCGAAGCATGACTGATAATTTTGACTCCAGTTCAATGTGACGGGATAGCGGCTGGAAAAAATTATCAAGTAATTGAGATATGACATGAATACGGGTCTGGCCATCAAGATAAACGTCGGTTGGGCGAAACGTAATTTGACCCGATAACCCGTCCTTTAGCTGACGCCGGTCCAGAATCGGCGGCAAAGCTTCAATGAGCGGGTTTCCTTGGTACTGACTTATCCCGGTATCATTATAAATTGCCTGCACCATGCCTTTGGGTAGCGTCATTCATCATCTCCAAACAGGTCATCCAGAAAATCTGGGAAAGCCCCATCTTCGGGCTGATCAGTCAAATACCTGACATCTGCTTTGGGTTTCGGCTCAGTAGCCTTGTTATCCGCTCGACGTTTCTGGCGTTCCTGCTCACGGGCTTCCCGTCGGTTTTGATTGATGCCAACCAAAGTTTCTGTTTTTGATTCACCAAAGTAGGAAGGACGTAGCTTTTCCGCGTTTTGGATGGTTTCCTGAATCACATTTTCCAGCGATCTTTTGCTTTCCCTCTCTTTCAATTTAGCTGCTGCTGTTGATTTTCGTTGTTGCTGCTGGCTGTCCCATAACTCCCACATCGACCGGCCCCTAAATTCCCTTGAGCGGTCTGTTAGCGAGCACTCCCAATAATCTGATTTTGTTGCATCTGGGAAGACATAAATGATGTCGGTTACCGCGGGGTCATACGCCGCCATAAAGGGGCCAGGTCGCTGTTGCCCGGTTCTATGGAGCCAGCCAGACGCCAGCAGCTCCCTACAGGTATAAAAGGCACCGAAGCATTGAATACCGTAATCGGAAAGCGTTACTTTTTGACGAGGCAACAATGCCAGCTTCAGCGCCGACTCCGATGTGTTACGTAGCCGTCCGCTACGATTTTGAATACCCCATTGCCAGATATTAATTGGTACAGGTGCGAGTGTATCCGGCATATCCGGATCGCGGTCATACTTGACCAATACCGAACTCTGGTTGCGATGCAGGATAGAGCCGATAATTATTTTAGTGAATTCGTCCAATGTAAGTGTTGCATCCAACCGATAATCTTTCCCGCCGCGCTTTTTGATGGTGGTTCCAGCAACCACTCCTGGTGCAAACGGCTTGAAGTCTGCTTGAATAGTGCGAAAATGCCGCTCAACGATACCCTTCGCATCCCCACGATAAGGTGGTGTATTTTCAATCCGAACACCAAAGGCCTGCTCCAGATATTCAATTTGATGGCCCAGCAACTCACCGCGATCAGCCAAAATGGCGTCCGGCAGTCCAATCGACGGCCAATCCTCTGGCTCGATGTCATAACCGAAAGACTGACATATCTGAGATTTATCGATCATGGCGTTGACCAGTGCCAACATAGCCGTCACATAGGAGGGGTTTTCAAATCCCACATAGAAACCAGCAATCAATCTGCTATAGACATCGACAACCACGTACAAAGTTGGTCGGCCAATAATCTTTTGTCTGTCAGCGGAAAGCAGATAGATATCGGCAATAGTCGCGTCGATCTCGTACCGTGCACCAGGACCGTGAACCCCAGTTGTGGCTGTTCCTTGTAACGGTCTGATGTCCTTTTGATATTCAATTTTATTGGCTCTCAGCCGGATACGTTCAGGCCGGACATATTCCCGCTCGTAGAAATAACGTAGTTGAGCAACTGTCGGGAAGTTCTCTTTCGGTACATCGGGATGAGCCGTTTCAAACATGTCCTCGAAGCGTCGATGAGCATAGGGTAGAGAATGATTCTTCTCCGTCAGATAGTGGCGATCAAGCACAATGCGAAACATGCGTTCAACGCCAGTATCTACAATGGCGCCGGTACCCGGTGCTATACTTCTCGGACGCCCTAATTTTTTTCCTGAAGCTGTGCGTTTTTTTCCTCGCCCGCCTGATTTATCGTAGTCCGGCAAAAGCGCGTTCGGTATGCAACCTCGCTGCCAATATTGGCGAAGATAAGCATATAGTGTTTTTTTAGCTGTTCCAGATTCATTCACAACCTGCTGAACCAGTGCGCCTCGACCACTGCGATAATAGATATCCGGTTGGTGTATTAAAGGCTCAATAACGGCCATACGCTTGTCCCGAATTTGCTGTGCTACTGAGCCGTGTTCCGGGAGCTGAGCGGCAAGATGGGAATAGGGGTCATCAATTTTTTTTAACGTCTCAGAAAGAATGAAGTCTTCCACTTCTGCCAGGGAAACCCGTTCAGGGAAAGCTTTGTCGGAATCAACATTAATCCATGTATATCGAATGTCTGAGACATCAAGAATTCGATACCGAGCCTCTTCGAATGCCACAACATCATTGATTCGCAACATAATAATTCCTCAATGAATCAATGTCTGAAGATGCTTGTAATTCCCCTACAGCCAGCGTTGACCAAGGCTTTCTGATATCGAATAAGAAAACCCTCAAGGCTAACAGCGAACGTATCTTTTGCAGGGACTCGCCTGGAGAGAGTGAATAGGCTTGATCGAGCATCATCGAAACTTGAGAAATCAGTAAAGTCGGATGATTAATAAAGAAGCCCAAGTAAAGGGAAGCCATATTCAGAGTATCTTCGATCCCATCCAGAACCAATTGCGCTGGATACAGCCAGGCAATATTTTTGGTGACGGTCTTGGGAATTTGTTTTTCTGTCAGCAAATACCATGGAACTTCCTTTAACGCCCAATAACGCCGTTCAAGCTCCAGTTTTTCGATGGTTCTAGAATTAGAAAGATCTGAAGAGGTTTTTACCTGAATAGCCATTCTGGGAAGCTCAGGCTTATTAGTGTCCACTAGAAAATCCGTGGACATGACTTGAATTTGTCCTCGTACTTCGGGATGACGGATACGCGCTTGCGCTGCAAGCTCAATGGTATCCTCTAATCGGAGAGGGTATTGCTCCCGGATATCAGTGACAGATGGATTCCAATCAAACAGAAAGAACGCCGCCAGCTCTAGGTCTGACAACAGATGGTGGGTTCGTTGAGTCTGGAATCCCCAGATGCGGTGAGATCGTCCAGCAGAAGGCAGGTCTCTGACGGTCAACCAGGGTTGGTAGTCTTTTCCTGACCCCTTTCCGCGACCTTGTTTAACCCATTTAAGTGAACGAGAGTCAAGGGATAAGCTGGTCAAGCTCCGTACCTCCGACATTGCACATAAAGTATACGGAGCTAAGTTACCAGCTTTATTTGCAAGTTACCAACTATATTTAAAAGTAACCTACTTTATTTAAATCCCACAGGTAGCTAAAAAACGCCTGCCTTTATCACTCGACCGTGACGCTCTTGGCCAAGTTGCGCGGCTGGTCAACATCGGTGCCTTTAAGCACGGCCACGTGGTAACTCAGTAGCTGTAACGGCAGCGTGTAAAGCAGCGGTGCCAGTGCTTCGTGCACGTGGGGCAGCGTTAGTACGCGAATATCGTCCTGGGCATCAATACCCACGCTTTCATCAGCAAAAACAAGCAGCTGGCCGCCGCGGGCGCGAACTTCCTGAAGGTTGGATTTAAGCTTTTCAAGCAGGTCATCGTTGGGTGCAACGGAGATTACCGGCATTTCGCTATCCACCAGCGCCAGCGGGCCATGTTTAAGTTCACCTGCGGGGTACGCTTCTGCGTGAATATACGAGATCTCTTTAAGCTTAAGCGCCCCTTCCATGGCAATGGGGTAGTGAGCACCGCGCCCCAAGAAGAGGGCGTGATTTTTTTCAGCGAACGCTTGGGAAAGCGTTTCGATCTGGCTATCTAGCGCCAGCACCTGCCGACACACCTCGGGCAGCGTGCGCAGTGCGGCGATGATATCCGGGTATTCGGCCTGACCTTTTGCTTTACTCACCGAAAGCGTTAACAGCATTAACGCCACTAGCTGCGTGGTAAAGGCTTTGGTGGAGGCAACGCCAATTTCAGGGCCGGCACGGGTCATTAACGTGATGTCGGATTCACGCACTAGCGAGCTTCCGGGCACGTTACAAATGGCCAGCGTGCCAATATAGCCGAGCGTTTTAGCAAAGCGCAGCGCGGCCAGCGTATCGGCGGTTTCACCCGACTGAGAAAGCGTGACAAACAGCGTGCCTTCAGGCACCACGGGGTGGCGGTAGCGGTATTCAGAGGCAACTTCTACCTGAACCGGTACACCGGCGTAGCGCTCTAGCCAGTAGCGTGCCACTAACCCGGCGTGATAGCTGGTGCCGCAGGCGATAATATGCACGTGGCGGGTACGCTGAAAAAGCGCCTGCGCATCGGGGCCAAAGCTTTCCACTAATACGCTTTTGGCACTAAGCCGCCCTTCCAATGCCGCTTCGATAACCGCTGGCTGTTCAAAAATTTCCTTGAGCATAAAGTGGCGGTACTCGCCCTTACTGGCAGCGCCATCGCCGTGCTCAAAGATATGAATAGGACGCTCAACGTCGTTACCGTGACGATCCACAATGCGAATGGCGCCCTGATCGCGCAACTCAACCAAATCGCCTTCTTCAAGGTAAATAAAGCGGTCGGTTACCTGCAGCAGTGCCAGTGGGTCAGAGGCTAGAAACGCTTCACCAATGCCCACCCCAATCACCAGCGGGCTGCCTTGGCGGGCACCGACCACCACACCCGGTTCTTTAGCGCACATCACCCCCAGCGCATAGGCACCGCCTAAGCCGTTAACGATCTGCTGGGTGGCTTCAAAGAGCGTTAGCCCTTCCGCCAGCTTTTCAGACAGTAAGTGGGCTATTACTTCGGTGTCAGTTTCGGAGCTAAATTCACAGCCCTTACGCTGCAGGTTATCTTTTATACGCTCGTAGTTCTCAATAATACCGTTATGCACCACGGCTACCTGGGAACCACGAACCTGGGCACCGCTATGATGCGGGTGTGCATTGGCCTCAGAAGGTTTACCGTGGGTGGCCCAACGGGTGTGGGCAATGCCTGAAAAACCCGGTAGCGCGGCAGATTCCAACTGCGCGGCAAGCGCGGCCACTTTACCAAGCGCACGGTGGCGGGTTAATACGCCATCGTGACACACCGTCATACCCGCAGAATCGTAGCCGCGATACTCCAGGCGTTTTAGTCCTTCTAACAGTATTTCTTGGACGTTGCGCTGGGCAACGGCGGCAACAATGCCACACATAATGACTCTCCTGAGCTATTCATTAGGGCTATTCACTAGGACTATTTAACTAGCGCTGCTTACTCGCGCTAGTCATCCGTATTCTTCGTAAAAACGACGACCGCCGACCCGCACGACGGTAAATCGGCAACATGGAAATATGAATACGGCTTTTTAATGATTCTTAACACCATTTTGGAAATACTTTTAACGCCGGTTTTAAATATCTGTTTTAAAAACCTGTTTTAAAGAGACGTATTAAATAGCTGTATTAAATAACGGTTTTAACGACCGCTTAAAAAACAGCTTTTCATAACCGTTCTAAAACTATTCTAAAAACTGTTCTCAAAATCGTTCTAAAACGACTTTTAAAGCTATGTCTTGTAATAAAACCATGTTTTGTAAAAACTATGGCTTGCTAATTTTACTGGGGCGCAGCCAGTCAATTTTTTCTAACTGGCGGCTGCGCGTTACCGCCAAGGCATAATCGGCGATGTCCTTCGCAATGGTTGAGCCTGCCCCTACCGTGGCGCCTTTTCCTACCGTAACGGGGGCCACCAGGGCGGTGTTAGAGCCAATAAAGGCGTTATCACCAATTTCAGTGTGGTGTTTGTTCGCGCCATCATAATTACAGGTAATAGTACCTGCTCCTACGTTTACGTCACGCCCTAAACGCGCATCGCCCACATAGCTTAAGTGATTAATTTTACTGCCTTCACCGACATCAGCATTTTTGGTTTCAACAAAATTGCCCACTTTGGCTTTTACCGCCAACCGCGTACCGGGGCGCAAGCGCGCAAAAGGACCTATCTGATTTAAGCCTGCCGCCACGGTGTTTTCTATAACGCTGTGGGTATCTACCACGCTTTCTGCACCAATAGTGCTGTTTTTAATCACGCAATAGGGGCCAATACGCACGCCTTCGCCTAACTCCACCTCACCTTCAAACACGCAGCCCACATCGATAAACACATCGTGGTCGCAGGTTAAGCGCCCCCGTACATCCAGCCGCGCAGGGTCAGCAAGGGCGACCCCCTGCTCCATCAGCTTATTGGCGAGATGCTGTTGATAAGCACGCTCCAAACGAGCCATTTGCGCTCGGTTGTTCACACCTTCCACTTCAACGGCGGTGGCCGGTTGGGCTGTGCATACTTTAATGCCTTCCGCTGCGGCCATGGCAATCACATCGGTCAGGTAGTATTCACCTTGGGCATTGTCTGAAGAAAGCTGCGGCAGCCAACGTTTAAGCTGGGCGCTGGTCATGGCCATAATGCCGGTGTTGCATTCGGTAATGGCAAGCTGAGCGCTGCTGGCATCTTTTTGCTCAACAATCGCCACGGCTTCACCGGCGCTGTTGCGCACAATCCGGCCATAGCCCGCAGGGTCATCAAGCGTCACTGTTAATAGCCCCATCTGCTGCTCATCCACATGGGCCAAAAGCTCGCTCAACGATTCACGCTGTAACAGCGGTACATCGCCATACAGGATTAATACCTTGCCATTCCCCAACTGCTCAAGCGCTTGAGCCACCGCATGCCCGGTGCCTTTCTGCTCGGCTTGAACGGCGAACTGCACGGGATGCTCTGCCAGCGCTTCACGCAGCTGTTCAGCGCCGTGCCCTATCACCACGTGGGTACGGTCTGGCTGCAGCGCGAAGGCGGTATCCAGCACATGATGCACCATGGGCTTACCTGCCAACGTGTGCAGTACTTTAGGGGTTTGAGAGCGCATGCGCGTGCCTTTGCCCGCTGCGAGAATGACAATATCCAACTCTTGCATGTTATTCACCTGTTACGGATGGGTTGGCAGGGATGATAAGGGCTCAATGCCCAGCTCATTAACCAGTGTCTCGCCAAAAACATTCACAAATTCGGGACTGGCGATACTCCGCCATCCGTCATCCTTGCGAACGAGCATTAATACCTTAAGGCTGTTTTCACGCGCTACCTGCATGGCCTCTTCTTCGCCCAGCACCAGTAGCGCGGTTGCCCAGGCATCTGCCCAGGCGTTAGAGGGGTGGAACACAGACACTGAAGCCAGCTGATGGGTAACGGGTCGCCCAGTGCGCGGGTCAATGGTATGAGAGAACCGCTGGCCATCTACTTCAAAATAGTTGCGGTAGTCACCGGAGGTGGCCACCGACATACTTGCCAATGCCGTGCCCGCCAACGGAATAACATGCTGAGCACGCTGCTGGCCATCCTCGGGTACCTCGATGCCAATGCGCCACGGTGTTTGCTCTTCTTTATGGCGCTGGCCGCGGGCAATCAGGTCACCGCCTAAATTGACTAAATAGTGCTCTATACCTTGCTGATCCAAATACGCCGCCACACGATCGGTGGCATGGCCTTTCGCCACGCCGGAAAGATCCACAAACACATCGCGGGTACGCCGAGCCTGCATCTGTTGGCTATCGATTTCTAGCGCATCAAAACCTACCTGGGTAAGCTGTTTGGTCAGCGCCTCATCAGAAGGTACTTCTTCAGGCCGTGCGCCGGGGCCAAAACTCCATAAATTGACCAGATCACCCACGGTAATATCAAAGGCTCCGTGGCTGATGTCTGCTACCGACTGGCTGATGGCCAACACCTCAATGAGTTCATTGGATAACGGCTGCCACTCTTCTAAAGGCGCTTCGTTAAAAGCCATCAGTTCGGCGTCATCGCGGTAGGTAGACATCGCCTGGTCAACGCTTTCAAGCTCGGCCAAGAAACCCTCTTCTAGCTCACGGGACTGCCCCTGGGTGAGTGGGTCCATAATCGTGACCTGATAAAAGGTGCCGAAAATATTGCCCTCAAAGCGTACCGGTGGTTCCAACGGGCGATCATTTTCTGAGCAGCCCGCCATGACCAGCACCGCCAACAACAACACGCCACCCCATCTAAACGTGCGCCCTACACCCTGTTCTCTACCAGAATCTTGCCCATCAGACTTTTTCATAGCGGCTTTGCCTTAGCTTAGATATGAGGCCGAAAAATAAAGCGCTTAAAAATAAAAGAACCATAGCAGCCAAGCACCGAACAGCACGCGGTAAATAACAAAGGGCTGCATGCCTAATTTTTTAATCACGACTAAGAAATAGTGAATACACAAATAAGCGCTAATACCTGATAGCAATGTTCCTACCAACATTGCTGTCCAATCAATCCCTTGTGGCGCGTTAACTAGCCCCACGGCTTCTAAGCCACCTGCCAACACGATCACTGGAATCGACAATAAAAAGGAGAAGCGCGAGGCTCCTTCCCGGCTCATTCCCACCATCAGCGCCGCTGTCATGGTAATACCCGAGCGCGACGTTCCTGGAATCAACGCCAGCGCCTGGGCTCCCCCAATAATCAATACATCCTTTAAGCGCAGTTGGTATTCGCTGCGCTCGCCCCGTTTGCGCCAATCGGCATACCCCAACAATAGACCGAAACCAATTAAACTGAAGCCGATAATCAGCGTAGAACGCATAAAGTGAGAAATTACATCGTGCAGTAGTAGGCCAATCATACCCACGGGAAAGGTCGCGACTATCACCCAAAAGGCGAGTCGCGCATCGTCGTTGACACCTTTTCCGCAAAGCGCGCCTACGCTGCTGGTCAGCATCTGCCAGATTTCCTGTCGGAAATAGATAACCACGGCAGAAAGGCTGCCCAAATGCAGCGCCACATCAAAGGCTAAGCCTTGATCCTGCCATTGTGTCAGCACAGGCACCAAAATCAGGTGAGCAGAGCTTGAAACGGGTAAAAATTCTGAAATTCCCTGTACAACCGCCAACACTACTACCTGGAGCCAATCCATAAACGATCCCGTGTATAAGAAACAGTTCTGTGTGTAAAAACAGTTCGGTGCGTAAAAAAAGCCTGCGTATAGCAACGATGTAATGACGTGCAATGGCGGGTAAGGATACACATCCGTTAATTCGTTGTCCGCCACTGCTTTGGTTAACAAACGCCCACATAAAAAGCCCCGTTTCCAGCGCGGGGCCAGTGGAAACTATAGAGCCACAGCAGGAGTGCGCTACAATAGGTGTCCGTTGAATGCGTGCGTCCTTGCAGGTACCCATGAATCAGACCATCGAAACGCCAGTGGTTCGCAACCAAGCGCAGCTTAGCCAAGATGCCAAGCGCGTCACCTACATCGGTGCGTGGCTGGATGCCCTACTGAGCATCGTCAAAGTCACTATCGGTTTTATGGTTGGTTCCGCGGCATTGGTTGCCGACGGCATTCACTCGTTGTCTGATTTAGTCACCGATGGTTTTGTACTGGCTGCCATTCATTATGGCCGCCAAGAACCTGATAAAGACCACCATTATGGCCATGGGCGCATCGAAACGCTGACCACCCTGCTGCTGGGAAGCGTGTTGATTTTTGTCGCGGGCGCGATTGCCTGGTCGAGCTTGGATCGCCTGTTTAGCGGTGCCGACGTAAACGCGCCGGGGCTGGTGGCCATTATCATTACGGTCATCGCGCTGTTGAGCAAAGAGTGGATTTTCCGCTACACCATGCGTGTCGCCAAGCGGGTAAAGTCTAAATTACTCGAAGCCAATGCGTGGCATTCGCGCAGTGACGCCTTGTCTACCGCCGTGGTGCTGGTGGCCTTAGTGGGGGCCCAGTTTGGTTTGGGCTGGCTTGATGCCGTCGCCGCAATCATTGTCGGTTTATTGGTTGGCAAGGTAGGTTGGGATTTGCTGTGGGAATCAGCCCGTGAACTGGTCGATACCGCACTCCCAGTGGGTGTACAAGAGAAGATGCACGGCGTCGCCAGCAGCGTACCCGGCGTAGACAGCGTGCACGACCTACGCACGCGCCAATCGGCGGGGTGGGTCATGGTCGATTTGCACGTGGTGGTTGGCCCTAAGATTACCGTCTCGGAAGCCCACGAGATCGGCAATGAAGTCAGCCGCCGCCTGCGCCATGAATTCCCCTCGCTGACCGATGTTATTTTTCACATTGACCCAGAAGATGACGCCGGCGCAGGCGACCCCAGCCGCCTACCTGGGTTGCCACTGCGCCCTGAGGTGGAAGCCGCGCTTGATGCACGCTGGTACAAGCACCCGGTGTGGCGCACGCTGAACGAGCTGCAATTGCACTACCTAGACGACAAGGTATCCGTATCGCTAATTATTGACGATGCGGTGAATCAGCCGCCCCAGTGCCTCGCCAGCCAGCTAAAAGCGTTGGCTAGCGATATCGAATGGCTTGGCCACGTTGAAGTGCTGTTTATTACCCGCGCTGCCAGCAGCTCAATGCGTTAACCCTCTAGTTCTGTCACTCACGTTAAGACAGCAGCAAGGTGGCAATACTGAAATAGATCACCACCCCAGAGGCGTCGATAAGCGTGGTCACCAGCGGCGCTGACGCCGTTGCAGGGTCGACCTTAAAGCGTTCGAGTACAAACGGAAGACACATCCCCAGCAGGCTGCCAAACAGCACAATGGTGACCATGCTAAAGGCCACCACCATGGCCAACGCCTCGCCACCGCGCATAATCCCAATCGGCGTTACCGCAATCGCCATGGTAATGCCTAGCGATCCCGCTACGAGCAGTTCGCGACCAAGCAGTTTCCCCCAATCCTTAACCCCTACATCGCCGGTCGCCATACCGCGCACCATCAGCGTGGCGGCCTGAGCACCGGCGTTACCACCACTACCGATCAACAGCGGTAAAAAGAACACCAGCGCGACTTGGGCGGCAATCGTCTCTTCAAAATAGGCAATCCCGGCACCCGAAAACAGGTTGGCAAAAACCAGCAGCACCAGCCAAAACACCCGCTTGCGGTAGAGGCTCCACAGCGGCACACGGCTAACGCCATCTTCCAGTTGACCGATCGACATCCCTTTGTGGAAATCCTCGGTGGCCTCGGATTCGGCCACGTCCATGGCGTCATCGTGGGTGACAATCCCCACCATCCGACCATCGGCGTCAATCACCGGCAGGGCCAGCAAGTCATAACGGGCGACGATACGCGCCACGTCTTCCTGCTCTTTATCTACCCGCGTGCTAATGACATCTTTAATCATGATGTCATCAACCAAAGCGCCGGGGCGCGCCACCATCAACTGGCGCAGCGACATGGTGCCGATAAGTTGCCCGTCGCTATCCAGTACATAGAGTTGATACACCGTTTCCGCATCGGGCGCGGTTTGGCGCACGCGCATCATCGCTTGCGACACCGTCATGCCACTGGCAATGGCCACATAGTCAGAGGTCATGATGGCGCCCGCGGTGCCCTCTTCGTAGCTGGCAAGCCGCTTTAAATCTTCACGTTCTTGGTGTGCCATACGGCGCAGTAGCGCTTCGCGTCGGTCTTCATCCAATAAATTAAACAGATCGGCGCGCTCATCCGAGCCCATTTCTTCCAGCAGTTTGAGTACCTGGGTATCTTCAAGCTCTCCGACGACTTCAAGCTGGCTTTCTCCTGGTAAATAGCCCAGCACGTTGGCGGCACGCTCGGCAGACAGAATACCTAGCAACACGAGTGCAGCGGGCAGCGCTTCGTCGTCTTCGATCATCTCTTCGAGCACTTCACCGATATCCGCTGAGCGGGTTTCGGCTAAACGCAGGGCGAGCACCGTTTTACTAGGCACATCACTGGCAAGCTCAGTGAGCAGTTCGGCTTTTAACTCTTGCAGGCTTTCTTTATTCAGTGCCATGGCGCTGCGCTCCTGTTCACGCTGAAAAACATCGTACCGCCGATTACATCCAACCATACCGGTGCTTATTCGTACCAATGCTGACTCATACCGCTACTTACTCACACCACTACTTACTCATGCCACTGCTTACTCATACTGACAGACAAAAAAAACGCCCCTTAAACCCTAATTAGCAGGTTTAAGAGGCGTTATTCACACGCCAAGTGCGCGGGTGTTAGCCTTTACCCGCCTTTTTGCGCAGCTGCTGAATGGTACGCAGCTGTGCAACGGCTTCGGCAAGTTCAGCGGCAGCACGGGTATAATCGAGCTCAGCTGACTTATCGTTAAAGGCTTTCAGCGCTTGCTGTCGTGCTTCTTCGGCAGCGGCCTCATTGAGGTCACTGGCACGCGAAGCAGCGTCGGCCAGAATCGTCACGACATCCGGTTGGACTTCCATGAAGCCACCCGAGACAAAGAAGTTCTCTTCCTTGCCATCATCGTGGATCACGCGGATCGGGCCCGGCTGAAGCTCGGTCAGCAACGGGGCGTGACCGGGTAAAATACCCAAGTCACCCATCATCCCGGAAGCAATCACCTGCTCAACGGTGCCTGAGAAGATCGATGCTTCAGCGCTGACGATATTGCAAGTAAAGCTATTCGCCATAGCGAATCCCCCTAGTAGACGGGATTACTTCTTCATCTGGTTGGCTTTCTCGACGGCTTCGTCGATTGAACCGACCATATAGAAGGCCTGTTCCGGCATATCGTCGTATTCGCCAGCAAGAATGCCCTGGAAGCCACTGATCGTGTCTTTCAGTGAGACATACTTACCTGGTGAACCGGTAAATACTTCGGCCACGAAGAACGGCTGCGACAAGAAGCGCTGGATTTTACGCGCACGGGAGACGGCCAGCTTGTCTTCATCAGACAGCTCGTCCATACCCAGAATGGCGATAATATCTTTAAGCTCTTTGTAGCGCTGAAGAACGTTCTGCACACCGCGAGCGGTGGCATAGTGCTCTTCACCAACGACTAGCGGATCCAGCTGACGTGAAGTGGAATCCAGCGGGTCAATCGCCGGGTAGATACCCAGTTCGGCGATAGAACGTGCCAGTACCACGGTCGCGTCAAGGTGCGAGAAGGTGGTCGCCGGCGACGGGTCAGTCAAGTCATCCGCAGGGACGTAAACGGCCTGCACAGACGTGATAGAACCGGTTTTGGTCGACGTGATACGTTCCTGCAGAACGCCCATCTCTTCGGCCAGCGTCGGCTGGTAACCTACCGCTGACGGCATACGACCCAGCAGAGCAGATACTTCGGTACCGGCCAGGGTGTAACGATAGATGTTATCGACGAACAAGAGTACGTCACGGCCTTCATCACGGAATTTCTCAGCGATGGTCAAGCCTGTGAGTGCTACGCGCAGGCGGTTACCTGGCGGCTCGTTCATCTGACCGTAAACCAGCGATACCTTGTCGATAACGTTGGATTCAGTCATTTCGTGATAGAAGTCATTACCCTCACGCGTACGCTCACCAACACCGGCGAATACAGAGTAGCCGCTGTGCTCGGTGGCGATGTTGCGGATAAGCTCCATCATGTTAACGGTTTTACCAACACCGGCACCGCCAAACAGACCGACTTTACCACCCTTAGCAAACGGGCAGACCAAGTCGATAACTTTGATGCCCGTTTCCAGCAGCTCGTTAGACGCTGCTTGGTCGGCATAGCTTGGCGCTTTACGGTGGATCGGCATACGCTCTTGCTCGCCGATCGGTCCTGCTTCGTCAATCGGCTCGCCGAGTACGTTCATAATACGGCCCAGCGTTTCCTTACCTACCGGTACGGAAATCGCGGCACCTGTACTGGTCACGTCCATGCTACGCTTTAGGCCTTCGGTTGAGCCCATAGCGATGGTGCGCACTACGCCGTCGCCCAGCTGCTGCTGGACTTCGAGGATAGTCTCTACATTAGAGACTTTTAGCGCTTCGTAGACCTTGGGCACAGAGTCCCGCGGAAACTCTACGTCAATCACCGCGCCGATGATTTGTACGATACGTCCGCTCATCTTGGTTCCTCTCTAAAACCTGCAAATGAAACCTGTCTGCCGGAAGCCGTCTTGAAAGATCAGGCTCCCTGGGCGTTATACGGCAGCAGCACCGCCGACAATCTCAGAAATTTCCTGGGTGATGGCGGCCTGACGGGCCTTGTTGTAGACCATCTCCAGATCGTCGATCAGGCCGCCTGCGTTGTCAGTGGCACTTTTCATAGCGATCATTCGGGCCGCTTGTTCGCAGGCACCGTTTTCCACTACCGCCTGATACACCTGTGATTCGATGAAACGAACCAACAGGCTATCAAGCAACGCCTTGGCATCCGGTTCATACAGGTAGTCCCAGCTTCCGGGACGGGCATTTTCGTCGTTTTGCTCAGCGTCTGCACCCATATCAGGTGACAGCGGAAGAAGCTGACGAACGACTGGCTTTTGCGTCATGGTGTTCACAAACTCGTTGTGCACCACGTATAGCCGGTCAAGACGTCCTTCATCGTATGCTTCGAGCATGACCTTAATACTGCCGATCAACCCCGCAACGGTCGGGGCTTCGCCTAAACCGCTCTTCGCCGCCACCAAATTGCCGCCGTAGTTACGGAAAAAGCTGCTGGCTTTAGCGCCAAGCGCGCAAAAATCAAGCTCTGCGCCCTGCTTTTTCCAACTCGCGGCCTCTTTGATCAAGGCTTTGAAAAGGTTGTGGTTCAAGCCACCGCACAGACCACGATCGGTTGAGACCACAATGTAGCCAACGCGCTTAACCTCGCTACGCTCGACCATATAGTCGTGCTTATACTCGGGGTTTGCGTCAGCGATGTGGCCTACCACATTGCGGATCTGCCTGGCGTAAGGCTGACCAGCTCTCATCAGATCTTGTGCTTTACGCATTTTCGACGCAGCGACCATTTCCATGGCACTGGTGATTTTCTGCGTATTTTTGATGCTCCCGATCTGGGTGCGTATCTCTTTTGCAGCTGCCATAGCGATCTACCCTTCGTTCGTGGCTCTCAGAAAGCATGCAAACCCGCCCATCACAGGCGGGCCAAACATTACCAGCTCTGAGTCGCCTTGAACTTCTCGAGACCCGACTTCAAGCTGTCTTGAATCTCGCCGTTGTAGTCGCCAGTCTGGTTGATCTTGTCGAGAAGATCGCCGTGCTCAGACTTCATGTAGTCGTGCAGGGCACGCTCAAAGTCCAACACTTTGTTTACTTCGACATCATCCAGGAAGCCTTCGTTAGCGGCATACAGCGACAACGCCATTTCGGCTACCGACATCGGTGAGTACTGGTTCTGTTTCATCAGCTCGGTAACACGCTGACCGTGCTCAAGCTGCTTACGCGTGGCTTCATCCAGGTCAGAGGCAAACTGCGAGAATGCCGCCAATTCACGGTACTGAGCCAACGCCAGACGTACACTACCGCCCAGTTTCTTGATGATTTTGGTCTGCGCCGAACCACCTACCCGAGAAACCGATAGACCCGCGTTAATCGCCGGACGAATACCGGAGTTAAACAGGTTGGTTTCCAGGAAGATCTGACCGTCGGTGATTGAGATCACGTTGGTCGGTACGAACGCAGAAACGTCACCGCCCTGGGTTTCGATGATCGGCAGCGCGGTCAAAGAACCGGTTTTGCCTTTCACTTCACCGTTGGTGAACTTCTCAACGTAGTCGACGTTAACGCGCGCAGCACGCTCAAGTAGACGTGAGTGGAGATAGAAAACGTCACCAGGATAAGCTTCACGACCCGGCGGACGACGCAGCAGCAGCGATACCTGACGGTAGGCAACAGCCTGCTTGGAAAGGTCGTCATACACAATCAGCGCATTCTCACCGCGGTCGCGGAAGTATTCGCCCATAGTGCAGCCAGAGTAAGGTGCGAGGAACTGCATCGGAGCCGGATCGGCAGCGCCGGCGGCCACAACGATGGTGTGTTCCATGGCACCGTGCTCTTCGAGCTTGCGCACCACGTTAGCAATGGTCGACTGTTTCTGACCGATCGCAACGTAGACACAGGTAACGCCTTTGCCTTTCTGGTTGATGATCGCATCGATGGCAATGGCGGACTTACCAATCTGGCGGTCACCGATGATCAGCTCACGCTGACCACGGCCGATCGGCACCATGGCGTCGATAGACTTGAGACCGGTTTGAATCGGCTCATCAACGGACTGACGGGTAATAACGCCCGGTGCCACTTTCTCAACGGCATCGGTCATCTTAGCGTTAATGTCGCCTTTGCCATCAATGGGATTACCCAGGGCATCGACAACACGACCAATCAGCTCAGGGCCTACCGGCACTTCGAGAATACGACCAGTACAGGTAGCGGTCATGCCCTCTTCAAGCTGCAGGTAGTCACCCAGCACAACGGCACCTACGGAGTCACGCTCCAGGTTAAGTACCATGCCAAAGATGCTGTTGGGAAATTCAATCATTTCACCAAACATCGCGTCTTCGAGGCCGTGAATTTTCACGATACCGTCGGAAACAGTGACGATGGTGCCCTGATTACGGGCTTCAGATGCGACGTCAAGCTTCTCAATTCGCTGCTTGATGATGTCGCTGATCTCGGAAGGATTCAGTTGCTGCATGCCATGTCCCTCAGACTCAAGCGGTTAGCGCTTCGGAAAGGCGGTTCAATCGACCACGTACGGAGCCGTCTATGACGGTGTCGCCAGCACGCAGGATGACACCGCCAATAAGCGACTTGTCCACCTGAGTAGTAATGGAGATTTCGCGATTCAGACGTTTCTTGAGCGCGTTCGCAAGCTTGGTCTTCTGCTTACTGTCTAGCTTGTAAGCAGAGGTGACGTTCACTTCAATACGCTGCTCGTGTTCGGCACGTAGGTGCTCGTACTGCACAGCGATTGATTTCAGTGACATCAGGCGACCTTGGTCTGCCAAAACGTCTAAAAAACGGCGTAAAGCGTTGTCCTGCTCGCCTGGCGTCATATCGGCCAGCAGGGACACTTTTTTCTCGTTTTCAAGTTTTGGACTGCTCAGCAAACGACGAACATCGCTGTCAGCTACCGCAAAGCTTAAAAAGCTCAGCGCCTGTGACCAGCTATCAAGCGCATCATGATCGCGCGCGTATTCAAACGCCGCTTTAGCGTAAGGACGAGCGACGGTCAGTAATTCCGCCATGGTTCACCTCCTTACAGTTCAGCGGCAAGCTCATCGAGTAACTTGCGATGTGCTTGTTCGTCGACCGATGCTTGTAGAACACGCTCGGCACCCAAAACAGCGAGGCTAGAGACCTGGGCACGAAGTTCGTCTTTTGCACGATTCACTTCTTGCTCAATCTCGGAACGTGCGCTCGCTACTAGGCGTTCGCCTTCGGCGCGGGCTTGCTCGCGGGCTTCTTCAATCATCTGGGCAGAGCGCTTGTTGGCCTGCTCAAGAATTTGAGAAGCTTGCTCCTTGCTTTCGCGCAGCGTTTGTTCTGCCCGCTCTTGAGCAAGCTCAAGGTCACGGGTAGCACGGCTGGCTGCGTCCAAGCCATCAGCAATTTTCTTCTGACGCTCGTGAAGCGCGTTGCTGATCGGAGGCCACACATACTTTATGCAAAACCAGACAAAGATCGCGAAGGCGATCGTTTGCCCGATAAGCGTCATGTTGATATTCACAGGAATGTACCTCTGACAAGTTCGTGGCGACCGGAGTGAAACAAAACCGAGCGGTGAGCCGCTCGGTCAAGCTGTCATTAACCGGCAACAACGAAAATCAGGTACATCGCAATACCAACACCGATCATCGGAACGGCGTCAAGCAGGCCGGCCATGATGAAGGTTTTGGTTTGCAGTTGGTCACCTAGTTCTGGCTGACGTGCAGTAGACTCAAGCAGTTTGCCGCCCAACAGAGCGAAGCCAATGCCGGTAGCCAGTGCGCCCATACCGATGATGATGGCAGCTGAAAGATAAACCATTTCCATGATGAAGCTCCTGAGTTTAAGTTTTGGTTAAGGGTTGAGGGTTAATGAAAAGGTTATTGCTAGGTTAATGGTGTTCGTGTGCAGCGCTCAGGTATACAACCGATAGCGTTGTAAAGATAAAGGCCTGCAGAGTGACCACCAGAATGTGGAAGATGGCCCACGGCACATCTAATAGCCAGATTGCCCAGAACGGCAGCAAGGCGATCAAGATAAAGATCACTTCCCCGGCAAACATGTTACCGAACAGACGCAAACCGAGACCCAGCGGCTTCACGAGCAAGCCAATAATTTCGAGTACCAGGTTGAAAGGAATCAACGCCCAGTGATTGAACGGCGTCAGCGATAGCTCTCTGGCAAAACCGCCCGCGCCTTTTACCTTGATGCTGTAAAAAATAATCAAGCAGAACACGCCTAACGCCATGCCCAGTGTGGCATTGGGGTCAGTGGTCGGGACTATTTTCATATATTCGACGCCAAGTTTGGCGAACAGAACGGGGAAATAGTCGACGGGAATAATTTTCAGCGTGTTCATCAGTAAAATCCAGACAAACAGCGTCAACGCTAGCGGAGCAATAATTGGGTTTTTGCCGTGGAAGGTCGCCCGAGTCAGGTTTTCAATAAACTCAACGACTATTTCAACTGCGTTTTGCAACCCGCCAGGTACTCCAGTGGTCGCCATTTTTCCGGCTTTGCGGAATACCCAAATAAACAGCAGACCCATGGCAATCGACCAGCCCATGGTGTCAAGGTGAATGGCCCAAAAACCCATTTCACGTGCTTCATCAGCCGTACTTGCCAGCGACCAGCCGTTCACGGGATGGTTACCGAAGGTCAGATTCTGCAAGTGGTGCTGTATATAGTAAGTCGATGAGACTTCGTTTCCTGTGGCCATGGACATGTCACCTCAATCAGTTGTGCGATCTCTAGGCATTAGCGTGCTTTGGAATTAACCAAGGCGTGAGCCAATGCGTTAGAACAACCGCAACATAAGCGTAAAAAAATAAAGCGGGGTTTGAGGGGGGCACTACCACGAACACTGCAACAAACAGTGCCACCGTCAAACCAAACTTACCTGCTTCAGCACGAAATAAGTGCATCGCCCCTTGGGTTCCGCGTTTAGCGTGCAAAATACCCATTCGCTGTATAAAAAATGCCTGGGGCAGCAGGGCTACTAAAGCGCCTAGCAATATCGAAAGCACGCCTGGCATGTGTGCAAGTAGATAGCCGACCATCATGCCCACTATGGTAATTACTAGCTGTGCAGTCATTAGGCGAACGATATAAGTTCTGCGTCGCTGGGTTTCGTATCGCTGCATAGCCTTTTGAGATAGCCCTTTGAAATAGCCCTTCGAGATAGCCCTTTGAAATAGCCCTTTGAAATAGCCCTTTGAAATAGCCCTTTGCAGCAGCTTTTTGAAATAGCTATCTGAATAGCTCTGTGAAAAATACCCAGCCTTTTAGTGAAAACAGACAGATCTCAATGAACGTATTCCTGGAAAAGCACAATCAACCTGCACAAATCTTGCGCGATTATAGGGAAGCGCTATCACACCTTCAACCGAAGTCACGCCGATTTTGCCCGCTTAAAGGTTAATTTGCGACCAAAGAGGGAAAAAATCCCTCTTTTCGCATCACATTGAATAGCTTGCTATTTAATGTGCGTTAAAATTCCGTCTAATTCTTCCAAGCTTGTGTAACGAATGGTCAGCTTACCTTTGCCTTTTTGGCCGTGATCAATCGAGACCGGTGCGCCAAGCAGCTCGCCAAGATGGGTTTCAAGCTTCGCCACATCAGGCTGCTTGTGTTGGCGGCTCGCCGTTTTGATAGGCGTTTGGCTGGTTTGCACTTTTTTCACCAGCGCTTCGGTGGCTCGCACGGTCATTTCGTTATTGACCACTTCATGGGCCACTTGGCGCTGTTGGGCACTGCTCAACGTCAGCAACGCCCGCGCATGCCCCATATCCAGGTCACCGCGTTCAAGCAGGGTTTGCACTTCTGGGTCTAGCGCCAGCAGGCGAAGCAGGTTGGCCACCTGGGTACGCGACTTGCCCACCGCGTCGGCAATCTGCTGCTGGGTAAGTTCAAACTCGTCACCTAAGCGCTTGAGCGCCATGGCTTCTTCAATAGCGTTGAGGTTTTCACGCTGGATGTTTTCGATCAGCGCCAGCGCCAAGGCAACTTCGTCGCTAACCTCGCGGATAACCGCCGGAATCACATCCAGTTCAGCCAGCTGAGCGGCACGCCAGCGGCGTTCACCGGCAATAATTTCATAGCGATCTACGCCGATAGGACGCACGACTATCGGCTGCATGACGCCCTGGGCACGAATAGAATCGGCCAGCTCTTCCAACGCTTGCGGCTGAATATCGCGGCGCGGTTGATATTTACCCCGCGTTAATTGGCCTAATGGCAAACGCTCAAGGCGATCCTCGACGAATTCAGCAGCAGCGCTTAGCGCTGCATCCGTGCGCTCCAAAGGCGTACCGCTACCGGCAAGTTCTAAGCTGTCACGGCGACGGGCACCGGCACCAATCAGGGCATCCAGGCCACGTCCCAGCGCGGGTTTACGCGTCATTCGCTTTCCCTCATTTTTACAACGCCCCGTTGTTAAAGTGCAGAGTTGAAGTGAAGAGTGGTTACAGTGAAAGACGACGAATCATCTCTTTCGCCAGCACGCGATAGGCCTGGCTCCCCCGGGAGAACCGGGCATATTGGGTCACGGGTAACCCATGGCTTGGCGCTTCTGCCACCTTAACGTTGCGCGGTATGGTGGTTTTTAACAGCATGTCGCCAAAGTAGTCCCGCAGCTGTTTGTCGACTTCGCGGGTTAAGCTGGTGCGCTTGTCGTACATGGTGCGCAAAATGCCTGCGATGGCGAGCTCAGGATTGACGTTTTGCTTTATTTGCTCAACGGTATCAAGCAGTGCCGATAGCCCTTCAAGCGCGTAAAACTCACACTGCAGAGGGATGAGTACGCTATCGGAAGCGGTCAGCGCGTTAACGGTCAGCATATTCAACGAGGGCGGGCAGTCAATTAGCACCACATCATATTGGTCAGCGACCGACGCAAGCGCTGTGGTCAGGCAGCTTTCGCTTTTGTCGCGATCTAAAAGCTCGACTTCCGCGGCGGTCAGATCACCGTTACCTGGCAGGACGTCGTACTTTACCGGCAGCTGTTTAACAATGGTTTCGGCGGCGGTAGCGTCACCCAGCAGGACATCCAGCACACTTTTATCGAGCTCATATTTGTCGATGCCGCTGCCCATGCTGGCATGGCCTTGGGGATCAAGATCCACCAACAGCACGCGACGGTCGAGCGCAGCGAGACTGGCCGCCAGGTTAACGGCCGAGGTGGTCTTGCCCACGCCGCCTTTTTGGTTGGTCAGGGCAATGATCTGGCTCACTTACTCAACTCCTTCCTGGGGGCAGAATCAACGCTCAGCGTCAACATTTAGCTTTTAACATTCAGTTTTCAACATCCAGCTTTCAATATTTAGAAATTTAGAACGAGCAACTGCCGCTGGGCCGCTTCAAAGGGTACTTCCAGCAGGTGACGCGAGTGTAATCGAATACCGGCAGGCAGATCGCGCAGCTCATCATCCGCCCCCGGGCCTTTCATGGCTAACCATTGGCCGTCGGCGCTGGGTAGCTGGCGGGTCAAGGTGACAAAATCAACCAGACTGGCAAAAGCCCGGGAAATCACCTGATCGAAAGCGGCGGCCTTAAACTGTTCCACCCGCGCCTGTACAGGAGTTACGTTTTCAAGCCCGAGCTCCATTACCGCCTGGCGCTGAAAGCGCACCTTTTTGCCATTACTATCTAGCAGTGTCACGTCAAGCTGCGGGGCTAGTATCGCTAATACGATGCCAGGAAGCCCGGGGCCCGCGCCTACATCCAGTAGCCGTGGCCCCTGGACATAGTGCAACACAGCGGCGCTATCCAACACGTGACGCGACACCATGTCATCCACCTCGCGTACCGCTGTGAGGTTATAAGCCCGGTTCCACTTGTGCAACAGTGCCAATAAGCCTAGCAGCTGTTCGCGTTGATGTTCGTCAACGACGATGCCTAACTGGCTAAGCCCTTGATCGAGCCGCGGCGCAACGCTGGCAGGTAGCGTCTTCAACAGTGGGTTCAGCGAACTCATCCGTTAGCCACCTCAGCCGCTGCCACCAAGCGGCGCTTTTTCAGATGCACCAGCAAAATAGAGACGGCCGCCGGGGTAACACCTGAAATCCGTGCCGCATGGGCGAGGGTTTCCGGTCGCGCTTCAGCCAGCTTTTGGCGAATTTCGTTAGATAAGCCTTCCACTTTCAAATAATCCAGCTCCGCTGGCAGTGGCGTGGCTTCGTGGCGTTTGAGCTTATCGATCTCATGCTGCTGACGAGCAATGTAGCCTTGGTACTTGGCTTGGATCTGCACCTGCTCGGCAACGGCTTCATCGGTGACCAGGGTGCCCTCGATACCGGGTAGATTGGCCAAATCGTTATAGCTGAGCTCTGGGCGTTTGAGCAAATCACTCAGGCAATATTCGCGGGTAAGCGGCGCGCCGGTTTTTTCGGCCACTTGTTCAGCCGCTGGGCTACCCGGCTGAATCCAGAGGGTACTGAGCCGCGCAGTTTCTTGTTCGATGGCGTCGCGTTTCTTACTAAACGCTGCCCAGCGGGTGTCGTTAACAAGCCCTAAATCACGACCCTTTTCGGTTAAACGTAAATCCGCATTGTCTTCCCGCAGCAGCAGGCGGTACTCCGCACGGGAAGTAAACATGCGGTAGGGCTCTTTGGTGCCCATGGTAATCAGGTCATCGACCAGCACACCGAGATAGGCTTCATCGCGGCGGGGGTACCAAGCTTCCAGCTCTTGGGCACGGCGGGCAGCATTCAAGCCTGCAAGCAACCCTTGAGCACCGGCTTCTTCATAGCCGGTGGTGCCGTTAATTTGGCCGGCAAAAAACAGGTTGTGGATAAATTTGGTTTCCAGCGAGTGTTTTAAGTCCCGTGGGTCAAAAAAGTCATACTCGATGGCGTAGCCAGGCCGGGTGATATGGGCATTTTCCAGGCCTTTGATGGAACGCACGACTTGAATCTGCACGTCAAAGGGCAGCGAGGTCGAAATACCGTTGGGGTACAGCTCGTGGGTATCCAAGCCTTCGGGTTCGATAAACACCTGATGGCTGGATTTATCGGCAAAGCGATGCACTTTGTCTTCAATCGACGGGCAGTAGCGCGGCCCAATCCCCTCAATTACACCGGAATACATCGGTGAGCGATCAAGGTTCGCCAGAATCAGATCATGGGTGTGCTGATTGGTGTGGGCAATGTGGCAACTCACCTGCCGAGGGTGCATTTCCCGCGAGCCAAGGTAAGACATCACCGGCGTTGGCGTGTCACCAGGCTGTTCTTCTAACTGAGAAAAATCGACGGTTTTAGAATCAATCCTTGGCGGTGTGCCGGTTTTTAGCCGATCCACGCGAAACGGCAGCGCCCGCAGACGCTCGGCCAGGGCGTTGGAAGGCGGGTCACCCGCTCGGCCGCCTTTGCTTTGATCCATGCCGATGTGAATCACACCGCCTAAAAACGTCCCGGTGCACAGCACTACGCTGTCGGCATGAAAGCGAATACCGGTTTCCGTGACAACCCCACGCACGGTGTCGTTATCCACAATGAGATCGCCAGCGGCCTGCTGGAAAATCGTCAAGTTGGGCTGGTTTTCCAACATTCCACGGATTGCCGCTTTGTAACGAATGCGGTCAGCCTGGGCGCGGGTAGCCCGAACCGCAGGCCCTTTGCGGGCATTGAGCACGCGAAACTGGATGCCACCCAAGTCCGTGGCAAGCCCCATGGCGCCGCCCAGCGCATCAATTTCCTTGACCAAATGGCTTTTGCCAATGCCACCAATCGCAGGATTACACGACATTTGGCCAAGGGTTTCGATGTTATGGGTGAGCAGTAGGGTCTGACAGCCCATACGAGCAGAGGCCAGTGCGGCTTCAGTTCCCGCATGGCCACCGCCGATGACAATCACGTCAAAGCGGTCGGGGTAATTCAAGAGACACCTCGTCTTGTGCCATAGGGCACGAATGATGTGAACCGGTGCTGTCCGTTTCAGATATGAGCACCTTAGATCAATGAGGCGGCAAGTATAAACCCCCTGTGGGTAACCGTCAGGTTTTTCCACACCCCCAAAGGGTTTATCAGTCTCTATTAATAACAACATAAATATAAAATAAGAGAAGTTCTGTAAATGTTGTAACTACTAGTGTGGACAAAATCTGTGCATAAGCTATTTATTCTTATTTTTATCAAATGGTTACGTTGTTTACTTCTATATGGTTGAACAGCGTACTGCCTGGGCGGAAAGGGTGTTAAGCCTGTGGATGAAATAATGCCTTATCCACAGTCACAATTGAGCACTGCTTATCCACCGGCCAGTACCTGGGTTGTTACCGCAGCTGTGAACAACCACCGCTGGGTGTGGAGCTAACGCTAAGAGACTTACGCGGTAGGCCTTACAGACTTAAAGCGGAACACTATAAAAAAAGGTTATCCACAGGCAAAAAAATGGCCTGTCACGTGGACAGGCCGGTAAAAAAAGCGTCTTTCAACGCCAATGAGCGGTTATTTAACGCTTAAGAAGGTGCTCAATTTAATGTTTAAGCACCCGCGCCAGGAAGGATTGGGTACGTTCATGCTGCGGTGAATCGAACAGTTTTTCGGGGTGGCCTTGCTCGGTAATCTCGCCTTTATGGTTGACATCCTCCGACCACTAAATCAGAGATGGTAGTGGCGGATTCCCAGGTCGTTACCTTCCTGGTTTCTGCTTCCAAGACGACTGCCCGAGGGAATG
>NZ_LGEN01000021.1 GCF_001507855.1 Halomonas sp. 54_146 | reverse complement strand
GGCTTCGGAGAAGGTGATCTGATCCATGGCAGCACTGAACCCTATGCAGTTGACGATGTTCGTATTATCGCTGAAGGCAGAGACTTTTTCAGAGCCTCCTTAGCTTTCTTGCTGGTTTTCTCCAACAGTGTCCAAGCGTCATGCGTGATTCTCCTTCACGGCTTAGCACGAACACATAGCGCAATGGAGCCACTAGAGAATGCGCTGAAAGAAGAAGGCTTCTTACCTATTAATGAAGGGTATCCATCAAGGGAATACCCAATTGAGCAGCTTGCAGAAATAGCGATAAGACCTGCCCTTGAAAAGTGCCCAAAGGGCGAAAAAGTCAATTTTGTGACTCATTCCCTTGGCGGAATTTTGGTAAGGCAGTATCTGAGCAGGCATGATATAGCCAACTTAAACCGTGTAGTGATGCTTGGCCCTCCAAACCAAGGCAGCGAAGTCGTCGATGAGCTCCGAGATGTCCCTGGCTTCCACTTCATCAACGGTGATGCAGGTATGCAGCTTGGAACAGATGAGTTAAGCATTCCCAGTACCCTAGGCAAGGCTAACTTCGACGTGGGTATTATTGCCGGGACAAGCAGCATCAATTGGATACTGTCCTCGCTGATACCGGGCACAGATGATGGAAAGGTCTCGATAGAAAGTACGAAACTAGACGGCATGAATGACCATATCGAAATGCCTGTTACGCATCCTTTTATGATGAAGAACGATAGAGTCATCGCTCAAGTTGTTAACTACCTAAAAAATGGGAGTTTTGAGCATGGCGACAGTCCATAACAAACACAGCAAGTAGAACATCGATGGACACTCTTTCGTGGGTTAGCCATTGATTGGCAAGACGCATCCGCAGCTCCGTGGCATAGCGCAGGGGCGGCATCAAATGTGTCGATGCTCTGAAATGACGTCTCCGCATCCGATAGAAGCTGATGCTTTCCACCTTGAGGTATAAACACAGCGCTCCCCGTTCCACGCCCAACCAGCTGTGCCTTTGATGCTACAGACCAACACCTCTTCGTTACCTCGGCACGGCTTGGTTTATCCAAAAGCGAGATAGAAGCAGCGCCCGCCTCGGGGGCGCTGCTTCGAGTTGACTATCAACAGGTGACGGGATGAATTGTCGACTAACCTTCATTAAATAATGTGGAGGTCGCAGGTACGCGTTGGCCAAGAGCGCATCGTCTGCCTCTCATTTAGTGATCATGAGCACTTTTCAAAGGCGTGCATCATCATGGGGGGCACCATGGCAAAACAAAAATTGATTCTGCTATTCGATGGCACCTGGAACGACCCTGAAGATCAAACCAATGTTTATCGTATTACCCGGCTGCTCCATGATGACGATGACGGTATCAGGCAGCGGTTCTATTATGACCCCGGCGTAGGGACATCCAAATTTCAGCGCTTTTTCGGCGGAGCCTTCGGTTACGGGCTGAGCAAAAACCTACGGGAAGGCTATGACTGGCTGGCAAGGCATTACAGTGAAGGCGATGAAATCTGGATATTCGGATTTAGCCGCGGTGCCTACACCGCCAGAAGCCTGGTAGGGATGATTCGTAAATGCGGGCTAGTGCATGTCGTCACGCCAGGGCTGCTTGATAAGGCCGAACGTATTTATCGAGACCGTGATTGTCACCCCGATTCTGAGGTGTGCAAAGAATTCAAGGAGCGCTTCAGCCGCCAGCCCAGGGTTCATTTTATTGGCGTGTGGGATACCGTTGGTGCACTGGGCGTGCCCGGAACCAACCTGTTCAAAAGCAAATACGATTGGCACGATACCGAGCTTTCCAGCATTGTCGATCATGCCTATCAAGCGGCCGCGCTGGACGAACACAGGTCGGCGTATAACGTATCGCTCTGGACGAGCAAGGATGGCAAGCAGAAAACAGGTAATCGCAACGTAGAGCAGCGCTGGTTTATCGGCGCCCACGCCAATGTAGGCGGCGGCTATGGCGCTGGCGACACGCTGGCCGACATACCGCTGAGCTGGATGTTAACCAAAGCGCAGCAGGCAGGCCTAAAAGTGGCTCTCTTCAATGCTGCAGAGGATGCTTGGAAAATGGCACCGAAAGATTCGTTTGCTGATTTTCTAAAAGGGCTCTACGCCAAGTATGCACGTCTTAGATACAAGGGCGACGGCCGATTTTACCGGCAGTATGCGCAGGGCATGCAGGGGCTGCCTGCTGTGAATATTTCAGTCGATGAGAGTGTCTGGAAGCGTTGGGCCGATACCACGTGTGAGTACCGGCCACGTACCTTGATCGATGCTCACCTTTCCCCACCGGAGGAGTAGGCCGGGTGTCAGCATGGAAATGATGAGTGATCTGGGTCATGAAGTGACCACTATCGACTAAAAACTAAGTGCTCAAAGTAGGCTAAATATAATTTAACTGCTAGGATCGAAGCATTAGAGCGACAAGCGCCGCAGGGAACAACCTAATGCCAAATTCCCCACGCATTGAGCTTCACCCTATTAGCCAACGCGTGCAGGCGCATGTTGATGGTACGTTAATCGCCGACTCCAACAATACGCTTGAACTTCGCGAACGCGGCTACCCGCCACGCCACTACTTCCCACGCGAAGACGTGCGGATGGACTTGCTCACCATGTCAGAAACCACCACGTATTGCCCGTTTAAAGGGCATGCAGTGTATTTTTCGCTGGGTGGAAGTCGGGATGTTGCTTGGAGTTATGAGCAGCCGATTGAAGGCATGGAAGCTATTGCCGGCAGGGTGGCGTTTTATAAGGAAGTGAGTAAATGACGCCTTTCGATCCTGAGCGGCCTATGCCAGGAAATGCAGCAGGCGCGCGAGTTTTTGGCGATATAGCCTAATGAAAATTAATGGCTCGAAGAACCATAGGCTTGAGAGAAACCGACAGGAATTTTCTGGAAAAAAGTGCCAGCATATTTATTCAATCATAGAGCGCGCCGTCTAATACGCTGTTATGAGCTACCAAACCTCAATACTCAAGTTAATATTCAACCCATTTGAAGTGTTTTTTATGAAAGATAAACTTAGATATGGAAATAAATATTCTGATGCTGATTGGGGAAGTGACTACTTTGAGGTAGAAACAGACACACCGATTGGAAAAATCAAGGTATGTCATGTAGTAATAAATGACATAGGAATAATATCGAAAGCACTAGTTGAAAAAGTACTTGATACTTCTTGGATGACAAATTTAGATGTAGGTAGCAAGAGAGCATATGATAGGACAGTTCAAGAAACGGCTTCTGCTCTAGTTGAGATATTTGAATCTACTGCTACACATTCTGATGTAGGGAGCGAGTTTGGCGAGGTAATGGTTTCAATTGGATCTACAAAAGCACTTGAGAAAATATTTCATCATGTGATTTTACCCATAGCAGAGTTATGGAAGCCTCAAATCAAACAAAATGAAGGCTTTGATTTTCATACGGTTTGTTCTGACATGTTTATTAATTTTGGGGAGGCGAAATATTCAGGAAATGTAACCCCTCATGGTAATGCAATAAACCAATCAAAAGATTTTATAGATGATGAAAAACACCTAAGGGATTATGTTCATTTAAGAGAGCTAGCTTCAGGTGCGGCCGTTGAAAACCTGAATAATGATAGTTTCGGTGTTGTGGCGTCATTCTCAATAAATGCAACCGATCCACTTAAAGTTTTAAAAAATGCTATTGAGTCAGCTCAAGATAAGCTGAGTTTAGATAGCATAAAAGCAGTATATTTGGTTGGGGTAAGCAAATGAGCATAACCGATATTGTAGAAGACAATGAGCCAATAAATGGTATTTCTGAGCTATTAGATATTCTTCATAAAGAAGGCCCTATAAGCTCTGAGATATTAGAAAAGATAGCTTATTATAAAAAGTTCCACAGTGTTGAATTTCAGGAGAATGAAGAAAAGGTTATTACTTCTCTTGGGCTATTTTATAAATTGCCTAAACCAAATAATTTGTATTCATTCCTATTGTCGGGTATTGGAAAACAAAACAAAGAAGAGTTTGGTGAATATCTCACTCCTGTTCAGGCGAGTGTGAGAAGAGCAGTTAATGAAAATAAAGTGGTTTCTATATCCGCACCAACAAGTGCTGGGAAGTCATATTCTATCAGGGATTTTATTGCTGAAGATGATGGTGATGCTGTTGTAATTGTTCCTTCTAGAGCTTTGATTGCAGAGTATGTCAATACCATGAAGAAAAAGTTCAATGGTGACAAAAATGTGATGATATCCTTTTTTGTTGATAATGTATTCAAGTCTAGAAGTTTACGAAGAATATTTATTCTTACACCTGAGCGGGCAAGAGATCTATTTTCCAGCAATCTAAACTTAAATATAAAAGTGTTTTTCTTTGATGAAGCGCAGGTTTCTGAAGAATATGAAAGAGGAGTTATTTTCGATGTGCTTGTGAGAAGGGTTAAGAAAAATTTTGATAAAGCAAAGCTGATTTTTGCGCATCCATTTGTAGAGAATCCTGGCGCCCAACTTAAAAAGCATAACTTTTCTGAAGTAGATGGCTATTCGAGATCATATGCACATGGCTCTGTAGGAAAAATATTTATATATCAGCATAAAAATAAAAAATTTTATCACTTTTCTCCATTCATTGAACGCGGTCACCAAATAAAAAAATGCGTAGAACATGAACAAAGGTTCAGTGATTTTGCATTTGATGGAACTCACTCCGTGCTTGTTTATGTATCAAAAGCATCATTATACAACGGAAAATTCATCGAGCCGTTCAGAAAATATATTGATAATTATGAAGACATAGACTCAGTTGAAGCTGAAGGGATAATTAATACAATTGAACACCTGTTGGGCGCTGATAACGATGAGCATAACTCCGAACTTGTCGTGTTATTACGCAAAGGGATTGTGATTCATCATGGTTCAGTACCGCTAGAAGTACGTTTTCTAGTCGAAGACTTAGTAAGAAAGGGGCATGCGAAAATTTGCTTTGCGACAAGCACGCTTGCACAAGGTGTAAACATGCCATTTGATATTGTATGGCTTGATAATATGCGAATTCTTGGTGATAACGATCAGAGTAGATCATTATCATTTAAAAATCTAATCGGAAGGGCTGGCCGATTATCAAACAAACCTAAATTTGACTTCGGGTATGTTTTCACAAAAAACCCTCATCTACTTTCCAAAAGAGTCAATGAGAAATTCCTGTTAGAGGAACGGTCAATTCTTGATAATCCAGAGATCATAGATGATCCTGACACTTCGGAGCTGATCAATTCAATAAAAGAAGGCAGCTTTGATGATGATAAACAATCGCCTTTGTCCAAAATTGAACGACTATCTGATTCGGAAGTGTTAAAATATTGTGAAGCGATATTGAGTGTTATCTATAATGGAAGTTCTATAAAAGAAAATCTCTATGGAGCTAAGAATGAAGGTAAAAGGGAGTCGTTGAAAAAATATTTTAAATTCATATATGAAGCTTCAATTAATAGAGTCTTATATGATGGAGAGGTTGCAGTGTTTAGGCAGGCAATATCGATTTTCCTCCAAGTAATTCAAGGGCGATCGTTTAGAGAGATTGTAGGTATTCGTTATAGTTATATTTCAAAGAAGGATGAGGGGAAACAAGGTTATGCTGCGTTTTCACAGCCGGCTGCCAAGTTGCCAAAGAGTACATTGACGCAAACGTATTCAATTTTTGATAAGGACACATTAGCCAAAAATATTAGTTATGATGCGGTAGTTTTTGATACATATGATTATCTCGATCAAGTTATTTCATTCTCTCTGAGCGAGTCCTTTATAACTTCATTTAAAGTATATAAAGATCAAACATCAGACGACCGTTCTGATAAAATGATAGAGTTATTACGGTTCGGTACGAATAATACAGTACATACATTACTAATGCGCTATGGATTTCCGCCTGAAAATATTGTAGAAATATCAAAATACATACTCTTCATTAACGAAGATACTATAACATTCAAGCCTGACATATTAGATGCGCCAAAATATATTCAAGAAATGGTAGATTGGTATTTGCCGGACTAGGCTCATAACAAGTAAATCCAGGTGACGCCTACGATGCACCTGATTTAAGTTTTATATTAGCCCGAGCTAAATGTCAGATCCTAATCGAAGACCACCATTACCACCGCTGCTAATGTCGGTTTTTATTGCAACCTTCTACATCCCACTCACCCTCATCACTTCCCTCACCACCGCCTCATTCAACACCCCGCGCTTGGCTTCCACTAGCGTGAGCCAGTCGCGGGCGCGGGTGATGCCGGTGTAGACCAGCTCGCGGGTGAGGATCGGGTTGATGGTGGGCGGTAGCAGCAGAGCGGTGTGCAGGAACTCCGAGCCTTGGGATTTGTGTACCGTCATTGCGAATACGGTTTCTACCGCGTGCAGGCGGGAGGGCAGCACCCAGCGGATGGGGTGATCGGCATCGCTCGTGGCACTTGATGAAGGAAAGGCCACTCTCAACAGCTTTTGTTGCGGATTGCGGGGATCCGGCACCGCCAGGGTGATGCCGATATCGCCATTCATTAGTTTTAGGCCGTAGTCGTTTTGGGTCACCAGCACCGGGCGGCCTTCATACCAGCCTTTTTCCAACGTGTAATCACTGCCAAACAGCAGCTTTTCGCTGCGCAGGGTTTTGGCGATATGCAGGTTTAAGCCTTCTACCCCCCAGGGGCCTTTGCGCAGCGCGCATAGCAGTTGAAAGTGACTGTAGGCGCTTAGCACCTCAGAGGCCCAGGCGTTATAGGCCGCTGGGTTGTCCTCAAACGATTCCCCACGCGGGCGCTGCGCGTTCAGCACCTTTAGGTAATGGCGATAGCCAGTGGGCGGGGCGATGGGCTCATGTTTGTGGTTAGTGCGGCCTTCACCGCTATTCAGAAACTTATCCGCGCTGCCGTGAATTACCAGCTTATCTAGCGCGGTGTCCTCAGCAAGCGTTAGGTGGTGTAAGTCTGGGTAGCCGTGGCGCAGCACGGCGTTAACGGCCTGCTGTTTTTCCCGGGCAGTTTGGGCGTGGCTGGGCTGGTTAATCGCCTGGGCCAACTGGCCGATGCCGCTGTGTTCGTTAAAGCGGTGGCTTACCCGCAGCATGGTAATGGCTTGGTCGAGCGGCTGGCCGTCAGTATCCAGGTACTCTGATGGCAGCGGCTGGCCGGTGGCGCTTTCTAGCCATTGGGCGGTTGCTGGGGTGTAGTGGGCGGCCTCGGCACGGCGGCATAAATCGCCGAGTACCGAGCCAGCCTCTACCGAGGCTAGCTGGTCTTTATCCCCCAGCAGCACACACTGGGCATTGGCGGGCAGGGCGCTCAGCACGGCGGCCATCATTTCGATATCCACCATCGAAGCTTCGTCGATCACCAGTACATCCAGCGCTAGCGGGTTGGCGGCGCTGTGGCGGAAGTGGCGGGTGTCGGGGCGGGCGCCCAGCAGGCGGTGCAGGGTCGTCACTTCCGTGGGAATGGCTATCTCGCTGGGGGCTGCGGAAGGTGAGTGTTCACTTAGCAGTGTTTCTAGCTGAGCAAGCGGCAAACTGCTTACCTGCCCGGCGATGGATTCATTCAGGCGGGCGGCGGCTTTGCCGGTGGGGGCGGCTAGGCGAATGCGCAGCGGCTGGCTGGGTGAGTGAGCCAGTTGCAGCGTTTGCAGCAGGGCGAGCAGGCGCACCACGGTGGTGGTTTTGCCGGTGCCGGGGCCGCCGGTAATAATGCCGAAGCGGCTGCGGGCGGCCAGGGCGCAGGCGGTTTTTTGCCAGTCGAGGCCGTCGCTTGGCTTGAACAGAATATGCAGGGCCTGGGGGAGAAGGCCGGGGTGACTATCGTCACCCATCGCCCAATAAATTGGCCTCCTACAACGGTTATCAGTTGCCGTCGTGGCGTTATCATTCACCGCCAGTGAGTGTGCGGTGTTTTCATCTTCTAACCGTGTGGCGATTTGCTGGTGCAGAGTTTGCTCGTACTGCCAGTAGCGGCGTAGGTAGAGCCGCGTGTCTGAACCTGAGTGAGTGGTCACTACCACCAGCGGTGTTTTGCCAGGGCCTTCGCTGGTGAGCAGTGGGTGGTGCAGCGCAGCTTGCCATTCGCTTAGCGTGAGCGTTGCCAGCACGTCGCTGGGCAGCGGTGGTGGGTCGGTTAAATCATCCCCTTCTGGCGGTAGCGAAAGGGCGAAATCCGGTGCGTTAAGCGTGGCGGTTAAATCCAGACACACATGGCCTCGGCCTAGCTGGTGGCTGGCCAGGGCGGCGGCTAACAGCAGCAGCGCGGGGGCATCCGGTGCTTCGGCCGCTAAAAAGCGCACCAGGGCGCGGTCTAAATCACGCAGCCAGCCCCTGGCTACCCAGCGTTCGCATAGGGTTAGCAATTCAGTGGTATCGCTTAACGCAGGGTGAGCGCTCACTGGCGCGGGGGCCATTGAAGGCTGGGCATCCTGTGACTCGACGGCATCGCCAAACAGGTCGAAGGTGTGGGTGTCTTTGGGCTTACTCATACCGTCGCTTCCTGTGCGTGGCTTGAAAACGATGCGCCTGCAAACAGGCTGTCCAGTGCTTCGATCAGTTCAACCGGGGCGGGCTCGGAAAATACCCCACGCCCTGGGCTGCGGCTGCCGCGCAGAAATACCGTCATCGAACCGCCTAGATGCTGGTGCGGGTCGTAGTCGGGCAGGCGCGCTTTTAGCAGCCGGTGCATAGCCAGCAGGTAAAGCGCGGCCTGGAGATCGTAGCGCTTGGCCAGCAGCGCATGACGCAGGGCTTCCGGTTCGTAATCGCTGTCATTGGGCCCTAAATAGTTCGATTTCCAGTCCAGTACGTAAAAGCGCCCTTGGTGCTCGAAGGCTAAATCGATAAAGCCTTTCAGCATGCCGTTTAGGGTATCGGCATCCAGCGCTGGGCGCTCAACCCCTGGCAGTAAGTGCTTGCTTACCAGGGCATCAATCGCTTGGGTGTTGACCCGTTGGGCGGCCAGCCAGAACTCTAGCTCTACTTGGTAGCTGGCAAGTTCGGTGAGCGCGACGCCATGTTGGTTGGGCGCGGCCAGCGGTAATGGTGTGGTGAGTAGTGCTGAAAGCCAGCCAGCCAGCGGTTCCTGCCATGCTTGCCAGCCGCGTAGCTGTACGCGCCGCCATAGCATATCGTTGAGTGAATCGTGGTCGTTGGCAGCGGCTGCAAACCCTTGTCTGCCTGCCCATTCCAATAGCCCATGTAAAAATGTGCCCGGCCCTGGGCCTCTGGGAAATTTATGCAGGTGGAAAGTGTCTGCGCTCTCCCATTCGTTGTTAATCGTTCGCTCGAAATGCTCATTTAACCCCTCGTAAACTCCGCTTTCTCGCGAAAGATTGCCTAGACTGGCCTTCGCTCGAAGACTTTCCATGTCATCAGGCATGAGCGAAATATCTTGTGGTTCATCCAGTACTTCAAATGTTGTGGCTTCCTGGGCGGTGGTGGGCTCCAGTGGCGTGGCCGTGGGGGCAGTGAGCGTGCCGGAAAGGCGCAGCGCCGAGTAGCTGGCAATCCACCAGTGTTCCTTGGCCGGGCGCGCGGGCGTGCGGGCGTGGCCAAGCGTGGCGCTTTGTTCAGAGAGAGCAAGGCGCTGGGCAGTGGGGGCCGGTGGCTCGTTGACAGCAATCTCGCTGCCTTGTGCCAGCGCTTCCAGCGCGCTGGTTAGCTCTGCCGGTGCAATGGTTTTTCCGCCGCTAATCAGGTAGCCGAGGGCGCTATTTTCCAACCCCTGAAGCGGGGCTAGCCCCAGCCAAGTCGCGTGGCGGGCGCGGGTTAGCGCCACATAAAGCTTGCGTAGGTCTTCCCCTAAACGTTCGCGGTCGGCGGTGGCCAGCGTTTCTTCATCGGCGCTTAGGCTGAGTTGCAGGTTGCCGTGGGCGTCGTGCCAGCGTAGAGGTATGTCTTTATCGCTCACCGGGCGGTGGTTGGCGATAAACGGCAGGAATACCAGCGGGTACTCAAGGCCTTTGGATTTGTGGATGGTGACCACCTTGACCAAATCCGCATCGCTTTCCAGGCGCAGTTTGTGGCTGTCGCCGTGGCTTTCCGGGTCGGCAATGGCTTCATACAGAAAGCGAATCAGCGCGTGTTCGCCGTCCAGTTCAGCGCTTGCCTGCTGCAGCAGTTCGCCTAAGTGCAGCAGGTCGGTGAGCAAGCGCTCACCCTCTTCGAACTCCCCCAGCAGGCGGGCGGGAATGTCGAAATCCACCATCATACGGCGTACCAGCGGCAGCACACCCTGGCGCTGCCATAGGCGATGGTAGTGGCTGAATTGCTCCACCCGCGCTTCCCAGGCCAGTTCGTTTTGTTGCAGGTGATCAAGGTCGGCCAAACTGAGCCCCAGCACTGGCGTTGCCAAAGCGGCGCGCAGGTGGGCTTCGGCCTGGCGGGAGCTGGCCAGTGGCTCGGCGCAGGCGCGCAGCCAGCGTTCTACCTGCTTCGCCATGGGCGAGCTGAACACCTTGTCGTGGTCGGAAAGGTAGACACTCTTGACCCCTCGGCTGGCCAGCGCTAAGCGAATGGCGCGGGCTTCCTGCAGGCCGTTGACCAGCACTGCCATATCGGAAGGTTTTAGCGGGGTTAGGTCATCGCCTTTCTGGAAGCCGCTTTGGCCTTCTTTATTGCCACTTTGAGCTGCCGCGAGCAGTTCCACCATATAAGAGGCGCAGCGTTCGGCCATTTCGGTCTGGTAAGCGGTTTTGGAAAGTGGTTCTTCGCTTGTTAACGACCACAGAGTCATGGCGGGCAGCGGTTGCCCTTGGTGCACCAGCTGTTCGTCACGGCCTTTGGCGGCTACTGATAAGAACGGCAGCGGATTTTCGCCGCCTTCTTCGCGAAACAGAAACGCCCCAGCCGGGTGCTGGTCGGCGTAGTGGAAGCAGTGATTGACGGCTTCCACCATGGCGCGGCTGGAACGGAAGTTGGTGCCTAGCGTGACGTGGCGACCTGCGGTGTCTTGGCGAGCTTGCAGGTAGGTGAAAATATCCGCACCGCGAAAGGCGTAGATGGCCTGCTTGGGGTCGCCGATCAGTAGCATAGCGGCATCGCGGCGGGGATTGGCGACGTCATAGACCGCGTTAAAAATGCGGTACTGAATCGGGTCAGTATCCTGGAACTCGTCAATCAGCGCGACGGGGAACTGGCGCAGAATCTGCGCGGCCAGGGCATCTTTGTTGGGGCCTTGCAGGGCGCGGTCTAAATGGGTGAGCAGGTCGTTGGGGCCCATTTCGGCGCGGCGTTCCTGCTCGCGCTCCATACGTACCTTGCACCACTGCACGGCGTGAATCAGTAGGTCGTTACGCGGTTCGGGTAAGGCGTTGAGGGCGGTGGGCATGTCCGCCAGCGCTTCCCAGGCGGCTGGGCAGGGTGGCGTGCCGTCTTTCCATATCTCAGCCATGCCGTCTGGGGTTAGGCGTTTCCAGGCGGCGGGTGTTAACGCGGGGCGCTCAAGGTCGCTTTCGCACCATTCGCGCAGTGCGCCAAGCCAGCTGGCGCGGCTTTTGGCGTTGAAGCTTTGGCCTTTGAAGGCTTTACGTTTAGCGGCCTCTTCCAGTGCGGGCACCAGTTCATCTAGCCAAGCGGGCCAGGGGGCTTTTAGTGTGCTAAGCGTGGCGCTGCGTTCGGCTTCGGCAGCGCTTAATGTGTCGGCTGGCGCGGGGCGTTGGCTGCCCAGAGCGCCGCTTTCGTGGAGCAGCTTGCGTACATCTTCGTGGAGCTTATCCGGTGATTTCCAGTAGCGGGTAATGCTGCCCAGGGCGTCGGCATCCAGCGGGTAGTAGAAGGTGCGCCAGTAGTCGCGCACTACTTCTTGTTCCAGTTCGCGCTGGTCGTTTTCCAGGTTGAGCGAGAACAGGCTGCCGCTATCGAAGGCGTGTTCGCGCAGCATGCGGTAGCACCAGCTGTGGATGGTGGAAACCGCGGCTTCGTCCATCCATTCGGCGGCCAGCTCCAGGCGGCGGGCGCAGGCGGGCCAAGTGGCTTCGGGGTATTGGCTGCGCAATTGGACGAGTAAAGGATCGTCAGCAGGTGGCTCGTCCGGCGCTTTTCTAAACACCGCGGCGGCTTCTACCAGCCGGTGGCGGATACGTTCACGCAGTTCCTGGGTGGCGGCATTGGTGAAGGTGACCACCAGAATTTCCGGCGGGGTGAGCGGGCGAACGAAGGCGGTGTCGTCTTCGCTGTGCTGCCCGCCCAGCACCAAGCGCACATACAGCAGCGCAATGGTGAAGGTTTTGCCCGTGCCTGCGCTGGCTTCGATCAAACGGCTGCCGTGGAGTGGGAGCGTAAGAGGGTTGAGTGGGATTGGAGAGGCGTCCTGGCTCATTGGGCAGCTCCTTTTTTACCACTTGAGGGTTTTGTAGCGTCTGGCTTTTTCACCGCATGGAACAGCGGGGCATATAGAGCCTCCGTGAGTTCCGCAAAGGTGTGCTTGTGGTTGGCGGTGTGGTCAAAAAATAGCCGTTCGAAGTGCGGCCATTGGTGGCCGAGATAAGGGCTTTGCTCAACTTCGCCGGTGGTTTTGTAGCCACCTTCATAGACTTTTTCGGCAGCGGCGTAGGCGTCGCTTTCCTGGCCTTTTTGAATGGCTATTTCAGGTGTGCCCAGCTTTGTCAGCCAAGCGAAAGCGGCTTGCGGGGCCAGCGGTAGCGGCGTTGTTAGCCCGGTTTGCCATGCCGCCAGCTGGATTTCCAGGTGGGCGCGGGCGGTGTCAGCGGCCACGGGTTCCAGGGTGATATGCCCCGCTTTGGAGAGCAGCTGCGTGGTCATTGGGTCGCTGAGATTGCCAGCCAGGTGGGCAACCCAGTGGCGCAGCAGCAGATGCCACTGGTACTTGCTGTTTTTAATCAGGCTGCTGCTGAGCAGCAGCAGGCGGCAGCGGTTGCCTGCGTCATCCTGGCGTAGTTCGCCCAGCCAATCTTCCAGCACAATGCCGTTGCTACCCTCCAGGTGAATCGCTTCTGGGTCGCTTAGCGCAAGCGGCCATGCGCCCAGGGCTTGTTCATAGTCGCTGAACAGCGCTTCCATGGGTTCCGCCAAGGCATCGCGCATGCGCTCGCCAAACGCGCCCATGGCCAATACGCCTTGGCCCTGAAAACGCTCAAGGGCTGTGTGCAGTGCTTCAATGCGTGGCTCGCCGCGATCAATGGCGTGGCGCTGAGCGGCGATCAGTTGGTCTTGTAGCTGCCAGTTTTGCAGGCCATCCAGGGCGAACGGTTCTTCGTCTAGCTCGGCAATCGCTTCCTGCTCGAAATACACCCCCAACCGGGTATTGAAGAAGGCGCGTACTGGCTCGCGTAGGAATTGGCCTAACTGGCCAAGCGTCAGGCTGGTTGGGATGTTTTCCGGTGGGGGAAGTGTGGATTGGGCAGCTTGAGGCGTGCGTGGTGCGTGTACCTCGCGCCATTCATGTGCATAGGTAAACAGTCGAGTGACTTGCGTGTTGGTATCAAAATAAGCGAGGCTAAACGGCTGCAGCGGATGCTCGGTAGTTAGCGCTTCCAGCAGCGGCGTGCCGTTCTCGATCTGCCAGCCTGCTTCCAGGTGGTCGCGCAGTTGGCCGACCAGCACCGAAGGCGGTAGCGGTGTGTTGTCGATTTGGCTGCGGCCTACCCAGCTAATGTAGAGCTGATCCCGGGCGGAGAGCAGCGCTTCCAAAAACAGGTAGCGGTCGTCTTCCCGGCGGGAGCGGTCGCCGGGGCGGTAGTCGCTGCCCATCAAATCAAAATCCAGCGGCGGCTGGGAGCGGGGGTACTCGCCGTCGTTCATGCCCAGCAGGCACACGCGCTTGAAGGGAATGGCGCGCATGGGCATCAGCGTGGCGAAGTTGACTGCACCGGCCAAGAAACGCTGGGAAAGGCTGTGCTCATCAATCTGGGCTAGCCAGTGTTCGCGCACCATGGAGAGCGGCAGCGGGTCGTTGAGTTCGGCTTCCGCGCTGCTTTCCAGCATCTGCTGCAAGCCGCTCTCCAGCTTGGTGAGCATGATGCTCTCTTGGGCGTCGTCGGTCAGGAAAAAAGTCTCCAGCAGCCCCCGTAGCCGCGCGACCCAGGTGGCGGCATCGGTGGGTTGGCAGAAGCTCTCCCAGGTGGCTTCGAGCTTCTCCAGCAGGGTGGCTAACGGCCCGGCAAGGCCCGCTTCCAGCCCGCCGATATCATCGAACGGTTCGATACCTTGCCACGCGTGGCCGTCGCCCACGGTGTAACCCAGCAGCAAGCGGCGCAGGCCAAATGCCCAGGTGTTCTGGCTCAGCCCGCCGGGCAGTTCCAGCCGCTGGCGCTGCTTGGCGTTGAGCCCCCAGCGGATGCCCGCGCCTTCCATCCAGCGCTCTAGCACTGGTAGGTCACGCTCTTCCAGCCCGAAGCGCTGGCGCAGGGCGGGTACATCCAGCAGGTCGAGTAAATCGCTCACCGACAGGCGCAGTTCTGGCAGGCGCAGCAGCTTTTCCAGCGCAATCATCAGCGGCAGGCGGTGGCGGCTGGCTTGGTCGGAGAGCGTGTAGGGAATGTGCCGCGGGTCGTCCGTGGGCAGCTGACCAAACACCGCTTCGATGTGCGGCGCGTAGCGGTCGATATCCGGCACCATGACGATGATATCTCGTGGGCGCAGGTGTGGGTCGGCGCTAAAGGCAGCCAGCAGCTGGTCGTGGAGAATCTCCACTTCCCGCTGGGGGCCGTGGGCGATATGGAACACGATGGAGTCATCGTCTGTAGGCAATGCGGGCCAGTGGCCTTGCGTTTCCGCCACGGGGCGCAGCTCGCGGATATCATCCTGCAGCTGGCTGAGCAGGCAGTGGCGATCCTCGCCGCTGAACGGCTCGAACATATCAATACGCAGCGCTTGCTGTTCAAACAGGGTTTGGTAGTTGCCGGAATCGTCGTGCTCATCGAGCAGGCGCAGGTAGTCGCGGCCCTGCTTGCCCCAGGCCGCCAGCAACGGCTGGGCGTGCAGGTGCAGGGCGTCGTCGGCGTCGCCGGTGCCGAGTACATCCAGCGCTTCGGGCATGCCGGTTTTGCGTCGCTGGCGGTAGCGCTGGGCGCGCAGCAGGTCTTTGTGCTCGATGATATCCGCCCAGTAGAACTGGCAGGGGTTGTGAACACACAGCACGATTTGGCAGCAGCGTGAAAGCGCCGCCAGCGCTTCCAGGGTTTGCTGGGGCAGCGATGAAATCCCGAAGATAATCAGCCGCCGGGGCAGCCCCGGCGGGCAGTCTTGGCCTTCTAAGTGCTCTGTGGCCTTCAAAAAGCGCTGGTGAACCTGGGCGCGGCTGCTATTCAGCCCGGCATCGCCTTGGGTGATGGCGACATCGTCACGCAGGATGCGCCATAGCGCGGGCTGCCAGCGCTGGTGTTCTTCCAGCGGGCGGTGCTCGCCTCTAGCGGTAATCAGCACATAGTGGCCGTTGGCCCAGGCGTCCAGCCAGTCAGCGCGGTAGACCTGGTACTGGTCAAACAGATCCGCCAGCCGCTCGGCCAGTTGGTAGTGCTTGCGCTGGTCACGGTCGATTTCTAGAAACTGCGCCAGCGGCTCAAACACCGGTTGCCCGGCCAGGGTAGGCAGCAGGCGCAGCAGCCGCCATACCAAGCGCGACTTATCGAACGGCGAGGTTTCCGGCACGGCATCGGCATTTTGCGAAACGTGAGTGAGCACCGTGCGGTAGGCCTGCCATAAAAACCGCGCGGGCAGCATCACCTCTAGCGCCGCCGCAATACCCGCGCCGCCGTTCTTCGGGTCTTCCGCCAGCGCCAGTTTCAGCCACTGCCCAATACCGTTGCTCTGCACCAGAATGGTTTCGTTCTCCAATGGCCCCAACGGCTGGCGGCGCATCCACTCCACCGCCAAACCGCGTAAATCTTCCAAGCGGTTAGCATGTACCACCATAAAACCGGGGGGCAGCGAAGTGGGGGAGAACAAGGCATTGGCAGGCATACGGCGGCGTTCCTTCACGGCAATCAGCGTCACGGGTGGTAGTGAGGCTATGGTGCCATAAGTTGGGGGTACTCGCGTGTATCTGGAGTAGGAACTTTTATGCACGCCGGGTTATCATGAAAGATAACTTGAGCGGGGTTATGCTATGGAGTGGCAGGTTGATTTTTATCCAGGTGTAGAGCAAGAAATTTTAAGTATGCCGCCCAAAATACAGGCCAGAATGCTCCGGTTGCTGGAGATGGTAGAGGCTCATGGCGCTAACCTTGGGCCACCACACACCGAATCTATGGGCGACGGTTTGTTTGAAATTAGGGCAAAGGCAAAAGAGGGAATTGGCCGTTCTCTGTTTTGTTATGTGCATGGGAAACAAATTGTCATTCTCCATGCATTCGTCAAAAAAAGCCAAAAAACGCCGCGTCAGGCGTTAACGTTAGCGCGGACAAGACAGCGCGAGGTGCAGTCATGATGAACTTAAAGGCACTAAAAGAGCAGGCGCTTCAAAACCCTGAGGTGAAAGCTGAGTATGGACGTTTGGCGCCAGAGTTTGAGCTGGCGACAACGCTTATCTCTATGCGTCAACGTGCTGGTTTAACTCAGGAAGAGTTAGCCAAGCGCTTGCATACCCAGAAAAGTAACATTAGTAGGCTAGAGCGTGGAGATAGCAATCCCGGTTGGAAAACGCTTCAACGCTATGCAGATGCCTGCGGGTTTGAGCTATCTGTTCAGGCTCAGCGGCATAAAACGGCCATTTAACGTAAATAGCAGGCCATGAGTGAGTCGCTTAGGTTTTTCATCTTTCCTTGCGTGAACGCAATGGCATCGCCAAGCTGTGCGGATACTGCGCGTAAAGCGATGTGAGACAAGCAAAGAGGAATTCCCCATGACCGAGCCTACAACGAATACCCGCCGCCACTCTTCCCAGGTGGTGGATGGCCCTGGCAAGGCGGCCAGCCGCGCCATGCTGCGGGCGGTGGGGTTTAACGATGATGATTTTACCAAGCCCCAGGTGGGTGTGGCCTCTACCTGGAGCATGGTAACCCCGTGCAATAGCCATATTGGTGAGCTGGCAGAACTCGCCCGTGACGGTGCCGACGCGGCGGGTGGCAAAGGGGTGATCTTTAATACCATCACTATTTCTGATGGCATCGCCAACGGCACTGAAGGCATGAAGTACTCGCTGGTTTCCCGCGAGGTGATTGCCGATTCCATCGAAACCGTGGCGGGCTGTGAAGGCTTTGATGGGCTGGTGGCCATTGGCGGCTGCGACAAAAATATGCCGGGCTGCATTATGGGTTTGGCGAGGCTGAACCGCCCCAGCGTGTTTGTTTACGGTGGCACCATACTGCCCGGCAAAGGGCACACCGATATTGTCTCGGTGTTTGAGGCCATGGGCGCACATTCCCGTGGCGATATCGACCTAATCGAGCTGAAAAACATCGAAGAAACCGCGATTCCTGGCCCTGGCTCCTGTGGCGGCATGTACACCGCCAACACCATGGCCTCAGCCATTGAGGCGCTGGGCATGAGTCTACCGGGCAGTTCAGCGCAGAACGCTATTTCCCAGGAAAAGCGCGATGACTGCAAAGCGGCAGGCGAGGCGGTGCTGGCGCTTTTAGCCGACGATATCAAGCCCTCTGACATCATGACCCGCGAGGCGTTTGAGAACGCGATTACCGTGGTGATTGCCCTAGGTGGTTCTACCAACGCGGTGCTGCATTTGATTGGCATGGCGCGCACCATCGGTGTCGAGCTAACCCTAGCGGACTTCACCGAAATCGGTAAGCGCGTGCCGGTGCTGGCTGACCTGCGCCCCAGCGGCCACTATATGATGAGCGAGCTGGTGGCGATTGGTGGGATTCAACCGCTGATGAAAATTCTGCTGGATGCCGGGCTGCTCAACGGCGATTGCTTAACCGTGACCGGTAAGGCGCTGGCAGAAAACCTCGCTGAGGTTGAGCCTTACCCCATGGATCAACAGATTATTGCGCCGTTGGGTAACCCGCTTAAAACCGAAAGCCATCTGCGTATTCTGTTTGGTAACTTAGCGCCGGAAGGAGCGGTGGCGAAAATTACCGGCAAAGAGGGGACGCGTTTTAGCGGTTCGGCACGGGTGTTTGGCTCGGAAGAGGAAGCTCAGGCGCGGATTAACGACGGTACCGTGGTGGCGGGCGATGTGGTGGTGATTCGCTATGAAGGTCCGAAAGGCGGCCCGGGTATGCGCGAAATGCTCACGCCTACCTCCGCGATTATGGGGCGTGGCCTGGGCAATGACGTGGCACTGATTACCGACGGGCGCTTTTCCGGCGGCAGCCACGGCTTTGTGGTGGGGCATGTCTCGCCGGAAGCCTTCGAAGGCGGCCCGCTGGCGTTGGTGCAGGATGGCGATGCTATTACCATTGATGCAGAAGCCGACACCATAGAGATCGATATTAGTGATGAGGAAATGATGCGCCGCCGCGCGGCCTGGCAGCAGCCAGAACCGCGCTATCGTAAAGGCGTACTGGCCAAGTATGCCAAGTTGGTTAGTTCTGCTAGCACCGGCGCGGTCACTGACCAGGAATAAGAGCAGCGCTATCACTGTCACAATAAATGCCACAACAACTGTCACAAAAACTGTCACAACAGCGTCAAGCGCAAGGCTTAGTATACGAGCCTTGCGCTTTTTTATTGGAAGCAGGTTTTATTAACAACAGGTGGTGAAATGGTGGAGCAATCGCAGGCACGCAGGGGCGTGAGGGAAGTATTTTTGGCTTTTTTGCTGCTTGGATTGACGTCTTTTGGCGGGCCGGTGGCGCACCTTGGCTATTTTCGCACGGAGTTTGTGGCACGCCGTAAATGGCTCACTGAACAGGCTTACGCCGATTTAGTCGCGCTGTGCCAGTTTTTGCCGGGGCCTGCCAGCAGCCAGGTGGGCTTTGCCCTTGGCTTACTGCGCGCAGGCCCCTGGGGCGCGGCCATGGCATGGCTGGCGTTCACGCTGCCTTCGGCAATTATCCTGATGCTGTTCGCGTTTGGCGCGGCGGTGCTAGATGGCCCCATTGCCAGCGGTATTATTCATGGCTTAAAAGTCGTGGCAGTTGCCATTGTGGCTCACGCCGTGTGGGGCATGGCGCGCAACCTATGCCCTGATAAAACCCGTGCAGGCATTGCCTTGGCGGCGGTGTTGGCGGTGGTGCTGGTAAGCGGCCCGCTGGGTCAAGTTTCTGCGATTGTGCTGGGCGGGGTAGCAGGGCTGGCGCTATGCCGTGAAAGCGCGATAGTCGCCGCTGCAAGCGATTCGCTGCACTTTCCTGTATCTCGCCGCGTAGGTATGTTGGCGCTGGGGCTATTTGGTGGGCTGCTGATTATGTTGCCGCTATTGGCGGGAACCGCTGCTTGGCTGGATATCGCCGATGCGTTTTACCGCTCAGGCGCGTTAGTGTTTGGTGGCGGCCATGTGGTCTTACCGCTGTTAGAAGCGGAAGTGGTGCAGTCAGGTTGGGTAACGCCGGATGAATTTTTGGCGGGTTACGGTGCTGCCCAGGCGGTGCCGGGGCCGCTATTTACGTTTGCCGCTTATTTAGGCGCGCTGCTGCCCGGTATCAATGGGTTAGTAGGTGCTTTACTGGCGTTGTTGGCGATCTTTATTCCTGGCTTTTTGCTGTTAGTGGGTGTACTGCCGTTTTGGAATCAATTTCGCCAATGGGGTAGTGCTCAGGCGTTAATGCGCGGGGCTAATGCAGCGGTGGTGGGTATTCTAGGTGCAGCCCTGTATCAACCGGTATGGACCAGCGCGATTATCGGCGCAGAAGAATTTGCGCTGGCGCTTACCGGTTTCTTGCTATTAGCCGTGTGGAAGCTGCCTGCGTGGGTGGTAGTGGCTGTCGTGGCGTTAGGGGGTATTTTGATTGCGCCGTAAGCCGTTATTACGGGAAATTCATGACGGGCAATGAGGGGGCACTAAGAGCGAGCTGCCATTAAAAGCGAAGGGAAATAACCGAATAACGAAGGGAAGTAGGCGAATAATTGGGATCAAGCATGAATAAAAAACGTTTAACAGACCGCCAGGAGGGCGGTCTGTTGGTTAGATAGGCGCTGAAAAAGCAGGTAAGTAGCTGCTATGGCGCCTCCAACTCTAAGGTGCGACGCAGGGCGTGGAGTTCATCTACCCCCAGGTGCTCAAGCCTTCCGGCGAGCAGGTCGCTAATTTTCTGAACGGGAAGCCCAGCCCGACGGGCAATTTCACGGCTTCCTAAGTCTGATACAGCGATCAGACGCGTGATAATACGCATTAAGCGCGTACGTTTTTCAAGTTCCCTGACTTCGAGGTCAGGGCTGCATCGCGGGGGATCTAGCTGTTCCGCATTCGCAGTTGCGCGTGCCGTGCTCATGTGGCTCCATCAGTCTGAAATGACAAACACACAATGCCGCCAACCGGTGCGCATTTCAATGCCTAATTTGATGAAAATTTCACTACGCTGGCAAAGCCCGTAAACGGGTTGGCTCTGGTAAACTATGCGCCTTCCAATTTTCATGCGTGTCGGCGTCAGCGCACGCTACGTTTTTCAATTGAGTCTCGCTTTTATAGGCCGTTAGGCCGAGGAGTTTTGCATGTCGTCGAACAGCGCACCCAAGGTGGGCGTGATCATGGGGTCTAAGTCTGACTGGCCGGTCATGGAGCACGCCGTCTCCATACTGGAGCGTTTGGGCGTGGCCTATGAAACCCGCGTGGTGTCTGCCCACCGCACGCCTGACCTGCTGTTCGAGTATGCCAAGAGTGCTGCTGAGCGCGGCTTACAGGTGATTGTGGCAGGCGCAGGCGGCGCTGCTCATTTGCCGGGCATGGTGGCTTCGCAAACGCCACTGCCGGTGCTGGGTGTGCCGGTGGAATCCAAGGCGCTGAAAGGTTTGGATTCACTGCTCTCAATCGCGCAGATGCCGGGTGGCATTGCGGTGGGTACGCTGGCAATTGGTAAAGCGGGCGCAACCAACGCAGGTTTATTGGCCGCGCAGATTGTCGGCCTGCAGGATGCAGCTGTGCGCAGTGCCGTCGAAGCCTTCCGCGCTGAGCAAACCCAGAAAGTACTCGATAACCCTGACCCGCGCCCCGAGCCGGAAGCGGAATAAGGAGTCTGGCTATGAACTCTGGTATTGCAAAGAGCGACGTTGTACAAAACATTGGCGTACTGGGTGCAGGTCAGTTAGGCCGTATGTTGGCGCTGGCGGGTTATCCGCTGGGTAATCGCTTCACTTTTTTAGATACCACGGGTAACCCGAGTGCGGGTATCGGCGATGTGATAGTCGATCCCGACAACCAGCACCTGGCTGAGTTTTTGGCCAAGGTGGATGTGGTGACCTACGAATTTGAGCATTTGCCGGTTCAATTGGTGCGCGAGATTGAGCAGCACAAGCCGGTTTACCCGAGCAGCCGTGCGATTGAAGTGTGCCAGAATCGGGTCGAAGAGAAGACGCTATTTGACCGCTTGGGCATCCCGACACCTGCTTACCGCGTCGTTGAAAGTGCCAAGCAGCTTGAAGCGGCCGCCCGTGAATTAGGTTGCCCGGTGGTGGCTAAATCGGTCACGGAAGGCTACGACGGTAAAGGCCAAGCGGTACTGAAGCAGCCTGAACAGGCTGGTGAGGCGTGGAACGCGATCGGCCATTCGCAGCTGGTGGTTGAGGCATTTGTTGATTTCGTACGTGAAGTCTCGATGATTGCCGTGCGTGGGCGTGATGGCGAGGTGGTGTTCTACCCCATGGCGGAAAACCAGCACGTAGACGGCATTCTGCGTTACTCCGTAGCGCCGCTGCCGGATTTAGACGCCAGCGTTCAGCAAACCGCGGATGGCTATATTCGGGCGCTGTTGGATGAGCTGGATTACGTGGGCGTGCTGGCGCTTGAGCTGTTTCAGACCCGCGACGGCAGCCTGCTGGCTAACGAAATGGCTCCCCGCGTGCATAATTCCGGCCACTGGACGATGGACGGCGCGGTGACCAGTCAATTCGAAAACCATCTACGGGCGATACAGGGTTTGCCTTTAGGCGATACCCAGGCGATTGCGCCCACCTGCATGATTAACGTGATTGGCCGTGAAGGCGATAACGCAGCGATACTGGCGCTTTCTAATACGCACCTGCATCGCTACGACAAAGCTGAGCGGGCAGGCCGCAAGCTCGCCCACGTTAATATCCTTGCGCCTAACCATGCCGAACTGCTGGAAAAAGTGCGCGCCTGCAGCGCATTACTGCCAGAAGCCCCGCCACCAGATCTTAGCTTTTCAATCAAGCAGTAATGTAAGCCGCCTATTTTGGGCGGCTTTGACGTTCAGTTTCTCAGGTGTAGAAGGGCAGTTACGTCAGCTGACCGCTAAGCAGCAACCACAATGCGATTAACGCAAAATGGCCGGGGTACCAGGTAAGCCATAAACGGCGCGGCATGACCAGGCTGATAGGGGGGATTCGCTGCGCAGCACCTGCAGCGAGCACAAGCACGGCCACGCATGTGCCTACGGTAAACGATTTGGCCATATCGGAAGCGTTCATCTGCCCGGCAATCCAGAGTACGGGAAAGGCCGCAAGCCCTGCCCATAGGCGCGCTTGAAAGTAGTCGCCTGCCTGGCTAAGTGCATGCATTGCAAACATTAATAGCGGAATCAACAGCAGCCCGTTGTGGCCATACTCCACCCAAAAACCGAGCAAGTACCAAACGGTAACGCCTACTGCCGCACCGGCTAACAGCCAGGGTAAATCTAACGTTTGCTGCTGGTAGTGCTGCCAGCCTTGGCGCACTAACGCTCCTAAGGCTAAACCGCTGGCGAGGGTAAAGCAGACGTTGAGGATAAACGCGTCTGACGTGCGCGGCATCATCATGTAGGGGAGCTGGGCGACCAGGCCGATAATCAAAATACGCCGCGAGTAGCGTAACGGATTGCGGGTATTAAACAGCCCGTGCCACGCCACCATGGCGGCAAACAGCGGAAAGGCGATACGGCCTATGGAAGACCCCGCCCAGCTTAAATCCCAATCGCCGGGCAGCACGTAGCGGGTAAGATGATCCACGGTCATGGTTATCAGCGCTAACCACTGCCCCCAGCCTGTCCAGTGTGAAGAGGGGCGCAAAAACGCGGCTGATGCTGTTGCGGCCGAGTGGGCTGCTGCTTTTTCAACCATGGTACCTCCTTGTAGGCTTGCGACCGCAAACCCTCCCCGACGCGAACGCCGGAGAGGAGACAAGACAGGAAAGAACAAAAGAAAAGAGTGATTACTCTGCGTCTTCTTCACCAAAATAGCGGGCGAAAATTTCGTCGTAAGTGCCGTCTTCTTGTATGTCAGCCAGCGCTTGGTTGAACTGTTCGGCAAGCGCTTCGTCGCGTTGACGGAAGGCGATGCCAAAGCCGTCACCAAAATACTCTTTAGGCTCGCTGATGCGCTCGCCAACTACCACGTACCCAGCTTCTTCGCTGTTCAGCAGGGTGGATTGGCCAATCGGGAAGTCGAGGAACACGATGTCCAGACGCTGCGCCTCCATATCCAGCACCATATCGTCGGCGGTGGAGTAACGGCTGATATCGGCGACGCTGCTGAAGTTATCAGTCACGTAGTTATCTTGCAGGGTGCCGCGCTGAACGCCAATGGTCATGCCTTCCAGCGTTTCTGCGTTAGCTTCGCTGATACCTAAATCGCTGGGGGCAAACCAGGCAGAGGGCATGGTGATGTAGGGGTCAGAGAACAGCACCTGCTGGCGGCGCTCGTCGTTGATGGTCATCGACGACATGATGGCGTCGTAGTTGCGCGACATAAGGCCAGGAATAATGCCATCCCACTCTTGCTCGACCCATTCACAGGTAACGCCCATGCGGTCGCATAGCGCGTTGCCTAGATCGATATCAAAGCCGGTTAGCTCGCCGTCAGCGGTGCGGTATTCCATCGGTTCGTAAGGTACGTCAACGCCGATACGAATATTGTCGTAGTCGCGCGCTTGCGCCGAAGAGGCGGCCGCGACAGCCAAGCCAAGCAGTGAAATAGACAGCATTTTTTTCATTTTTTAACTCCGTAAATAGCATTTCACCTTATGGTGATCCCCTTTAAGCTAACTCAGCTGGGCGCTAACGAAAAGGGGTGATCAGTTTCGTGAACCAACGTTTGTTTGACGTTCATGGATAATGCTGGGGCTAAGACGTTTGTGGCCGCAGGTGAGCCAGCAGCTTCTTCTCTAAATAGCGGAAGAAATACAAAATGGCGAACGTTAAGCACAAATAAATGGCGGCCACAAACAGAAATGCCTCAAAAGGAGCGTAGTAACGTGCGTAGACAAAGCGCGCGGCACCGGTTAAATCCATCAGTGTGACCACGCTGGCAATAGCGCTGGCGTGAAGCATGAAAATCACTTCATTGCCGTAGGCGGGCAGGGCGCGGCGGAAGGCGCTGGGCAAGATAATTCGCCGCATCATTAAACTCTGCGACATGCCGTAGGCGCGGGCGGCCTCAATCTCGCCTTTGGCGGTCGCTTTGATGGCACCCCGAAAAATTTCGGTGGTGTAGGCGGCCGTGTTCAGCGTGAAGGCGATCAGCGCTGGGTAAAACGCTTCACGCAGTACTGGCCATAAAAAGCTTTCTTGGATGCCATCAATAAACACCACGCCGTAGTAGATGATATAGAGCTGAATCAGCAGCGGCGTGCCACGAAAAACGTAGGTGTAGACATAAATCGGCAAACTGATCCATTTGTGCTTGGAGCTGCGCATAATGGCCAGCGGCACAGCGAGAATTAACCCCGCCACAAGCGATAAAAATACCAATTGTGTCGTTGTGACCAGCCCTTCCCAGTAGTAGCCCAGCGTATTGGCGGTAAAAATTTGATTGCCAGCTAGCAGGTCATTCAACCACGTTGAAATATCAAGCATGTCACTGACCTCCAAAGCCAATGTCGTAGTGTTTCTGCAGGCGCGCAAATATCCATTCGGATACGCTGGCGATTAGCAGGTAAACCACGGCGACGGGGAGCAAAAAGGTAAACGGCTCGTGGGTAGCGCGGGAGGCCTCCGCTGCTACACGCACCATATCGGTCAGGCCGATAACGGATACCAGGGCGGTGGTTTTGAGCAGTACCATCCAGTTATTAGATAGCCCTGGCAGCGCATGACGCATCATTTGTGGAAAGCGAATGCGGCGAAATACCAGGCTATCGCTCATGCCGTAGGCTTTTCCGGCTTCAATTTGGCCGTTATCTACCGCCATAAAAGCGCCGCGAAAGGTCTCGCCCATGTAAGCGCCGAAGATAAAGCCAATGGTTAGCACGCCTGCGGCGAAGGCGTTGAAGTTGATGTAGATATCGATCTCGTAGTTGTAATAGAGCATATCGCTGATGGCGTTAACGCCGATCTGGCCGCCAAAAAACAGCAACATCATCAGCACGAGGTCCGGCACACCGCGAATTAACGTGGTGTAAACCGTGGCAATACGGCGCAACAGCCAGTTGCGCGACATTTTTGCGCTGGCGGTAAGTAGCCCCAAAATAATCGCTAATATCAGCGACAGCACCGCCAGTTGAACGGTGACGCCTGCCCCCTCGATCAGCCGGGGGCCATAACCTTGCAAATCAAGCATTGTGCGTGCCTCGCAGATCAGTATTTGGGTGCCAGGAATTGCTGCAGGCGCGGTGATTGTGGGTTGCCGAGCACATCTTCCGGGGGGCCTGCCTCTTCCACTAACCCTTGGTGGAGATAAATCACTTGGCTGGAAACATCGCGGGCGAAACTCATCTCGTGAGTGACCACCACCATCGTGCGCCCTTCATTAGCAAGGTCACGCATGACTTTCAGCACGTCACCGACCAGTTCAGGGTCAAGAGCGGATGTGGGTTCGTCAAACAGCATCACTTCCGGGTCCATCGCCAGGGCGCGTGCAATCGCGCCACGCTGCTGCTGGCCACCGGACATTTGCGCAGGATAAGCGTTGGCTCGGGCGCTTAAGCCCACCCGTTCTAGCAAGGCGTGGGCGTGCTCCAAGGCTTCTTTTTTAGGTTTTTTCAGCACATGAATCGGTGCTTCGATGATGTTTTCCAAAAGCGTCATGTGCGCCCACAGGTTAAAGCTTTGGAACACCATGGAAAGCTTGGCACGCATGCGCACTACCTGTTTCCAATCTTCGGGTTCACGGCCATGCTTGGTGGTTTTAAAGCGGATAGGTTCGCCATGAACAATCAGCTCACCTTCATCGGGTTGCTCAAGTAAGTTCATGCAGCGCAAAAAGGTACTCTTACCCGATCCAGAGGCTCCAATCAGGGTAATAACATCGCCCTTTTGGGCTTGCAGCGAGAGACCTTTCAAAACTTCCGTATCGCCAAAGCGCTTTTTAATATTACGCACTTCAAGGGGGGTAGGCGTAGCGGCCATAACAGTGGCTCCAGTACAGAGTTGCCGCAGCAGCGGGGTGAGTTGATGTGCTGAGTATACGGCTGGCGCGAAAAAAGGGGCGATTCTATCAGGCCTGTGCCAAATGCGCGTACTTTATCCGGGCGATAGTGGTCTTGTTCCCGGTTGAGTAGTCTGATTGCCCCTCTACGTTATTGTTATTAAAGCGTCTTTTTTGTCGCTAGGTGGCTATTGGCTTGCTCGGTACTACTAGCAGGGCGGCTCGGGCACCTATTTCAACGTTAGCATTAGGGAACACGACATGTAACGGCGTTTCTTCCACGATGAAATCCCCCGCCACGCTGTCATTAGCAAGGCAGGTGCCGGGTTCAAAGCGGCTAAAGTTGGGTAGATCATCGGCGAAGCAGAGCGTAAATGCCTCCGCCTGGCGTATCAATTCATGCTTAACGCGGAAAAAGGCCATCGAATCAGCGGGTTTTGTGGGTGGCTCAATGCCTGCGCTTAACGTGCTGATGAGCGTCAGCATCGGTTCAAGGGCTGCCATGTCGTTGTTCCCAAAAGGCGCAACACGGCCTAGTTCAAAGGTAAACGCTTGGGCGCTGTGGTAGTGCTTGCTGTAGTGGGAGAACGTCCAGCTGTGCTGGTGCTGATGCAACACGGCCTGCATACCCGCCGCCGCCAACCACTGCCACTGGGTGGCGTCTGTGCTGGTTTCAGCAAAAGGCTCGACCACAAAGCGCGCATACAGGCTGTCGCGAATGGCGGTGTGCAGGTCATAGTGCAGTTTGGGCAGTGTGTGATGGCGGGCATAAAACGTGTCGACTGCCTCCATGAGTGCTCGCGCCCGGTCGGGTTCTTCACCCAGCTCGGTGAGTTCACGGTTGAACAGCCGATTTAAGTTGGTGGTGATGTAGCGCTGCTGCACTTTCAAGGCGGGAATATTGCCCAATATCACCAGTACCGGTGCGCCTAGCTGCACGGTGTTGGCTTCCAGCGCGCAAAGCCAAGCGCCAAGCAGCTCTACCGGCGCGGTTTCATTGCCGTGAATGGCGGCAGAAAAGACGCAGGCGTGAGCCCCAGAATGCTGCGTGTTAGGGGTAAGCTCTAAAATGCCTGGGCTGTGTAGCAGGTAGCTGCCGCTGGCAAAGCGGCCTATGCGCTGCGCTGGGCGTTCGCCGTCAAGCGTCCAATCGAGCCATTCACTCAGCATGGCGAGCTCCTGTGAAGTAATTCGATGTTCTCTGTCGAAAACATTCGCTTTTATCTGTTCATGGGTCAGCTATCGTGTGGTGTATACATTCTGTTCAACAAAAACCCGTTGCGAAAACCCGTTTGTGAAAACCCGTTTGTGAAAACCATAGTAAGGGAGTTAACGATGACAAAGGTACTGGTGCTTTACTATTCTATGTATGGCCATATCGACACCATGGCACATACCGTGGCAGAAGGCGCGAAAAGCGTTGATGGTGTTGAGGTGACTGTTAAGCGTGTGCCGGAAACCATGCCTGATGAGGCATTCAAGAACGCCGGTGGCAAGCAGGATTTCGACACCCCGGAAGCCACCCCACAAGAGCTGGCTGATTACGATGCGATTATTTTCGGTACGCCCACGCGTTTTGGCAATATGGCTGGTCAAATGCGTACTTTCTTGGATCAAACCGGCGGCCTGTGGGCAAAAGGCGCGCTGCGTGGCAAGGTAGCCAGTGTGTTCACCTCTACCGGTACGGGCGGCGGCGATGAGATGACCATTACGTCAACCTGGACCACGCTTGCCCACCACGGCATGATCATTGTGCCGATTGGTTATGGTCTTGAAGAGCAGTTTGATATTTCCAAAGTAAGCGGCGGCACGCCTTATGGCGCAGCCACGCTGGCCGGCGGCGATGGTTCGCGCCAGCCTGACGAACGCGAGCTGAAAATCGCCCGTTTCCAAGGCGAGCTAGTGGCGAAAACCGCTGTTAAACTTTCCAGCTAGCCTGCCACTATCCCCGCCTTGTAATGGTGCTTTTTATTTTTTAACAGTGCTGTTTAAAAGTACCGTTTAACAGCACTAAGCGTTTTCAATACGCTGGGCAATCGCATTGCCCAGCGTTGTTGTATTACCCCGCCCGCCAATATCGCGCGTTAGCACTTCAGGGTTTCCTTCGCTCAGCACGTTTTCAATGGCGGTGACCATTGCATCGCCCGCTTCTTTATAGCCCAGGTGCTCCAGCATCATTGCGCCCGACCAAATTTGACCGATGGGGTTAGCGATGCCTTTACCGGCGATATCCGGCGCGCTGCCGTGAACCGGCTCAAACAGGCTGGGGAAGTTGCCTTCTGGGTTGATATTGGCCGAGGGGGCAATGCCGATAGTGCCGGTGCAGGCGGGCCCTAAGTCGGAAAGAATATCGCCAAACAGGTTGCTGCCCACCACCACATCAAACCAGTCAGGATGAAGCACGAAATTGGCGGTGAGAATATCGATATGGAATTTATCCACGGCGATCTCTGGGTAGCCTTTGGCCATTTCGACCACGCGTTCATCCCAGTAGGGCATAGTGATTGAAATGCCGTTGGATTTAGTCGCGGAGGTAAGTTTTTTACGCGGGCGAGTTTGGGCAAGCTCGAAGGCGTACTTCAGCACGCGATCCACACCGGTGCGGGTCATGACCGTGTCTTGAATCACCACTTCACGGTCGGTGCCTTCAAACATTTTGCCGCCAACGCTTGAGTACTCACCTTCGGTGTTCTCACGCACCACATAAAAATCGATATCGCCGGGTTCACGGCCTGCCAGCGGGCTTTTGATCCCGGGCATGAGTTTGCAGGGTCGCAGGTTGATGTACTGATCAAAGCGGCGGCGGAACTGCAGTAGCGAACCCCACAACGAGATATGGTCCGGCACTTTGTCGGGCCAGCCCACCGCCCCGTAAAACAGCGCATCAAAATCCTTTAACTGATCGAACCAATCATCCGGCAGCATTTTGCCGTGTTCGAGATAGTAGTCGCAGCTACCAAACTCAAAAGTAGTGAATTCCAGGTCGATATTGAAGCGCTTAGCGGTAGCCTCTAGGGCGCGGATGCCTTCGGGCATTACTTCGGTGCCGATGCCGTCACCGGCGATAATGGCAATACGGTGGGTCATAGAGACTCCTTGTTTAATTAGCGTTCGGGGCAGGTTTGATCTTGTACGACATCAATCAATTCATCGGTGGGGAAGTTAAGCTCGGCGGCACGCTGGCGAAGGCGTGTTTCTGTTGCGCTATCCATTTCTGGTGTGCGTGACAGTATCCACAGGTAGTCGCGGTCAGGGCCTGATACCAGTGCCCATTGGTAGTCGTCATCTAGTTCAAGAATGTTATAGCCGCCGTAGAAAGGGCCAAAAAAGCTGACTTTCAAACGTCCGACGCTTTCGTCGTCAATAAAATAGGCACGGCCTTCGGCTTCGTTCCACGCTTGCTCTTCCAGGTTGTAGCCACGGTTGATAACCCGCACGCCGTCATCGTCACGCAGGCTGTAAGACGCGGTGACGCAATCAAGGCCGCGTTCAAAGGAGTGGTCTAAGCGGGCGATTTCATACCACTGGCCCAAGTAGCGGTCTAGCTCGAAACCAGTGACGGGCTGGGTGCCTTCGGGAATGCCGGTGCAACCGGTGAGTAGGGCTATGCTGGTGAGACTGCTGCCTAGCAGGGTTTTCATGAACGCGCTCCTTGGCGGTGATTCGTGGGCAATCAACGATGATCTGTTGAAGGCTGGCTGCTGGTATTTTGCCACACAAGCAGAGCGCGCTGGTGATAATGCAAAAGTGGCTCAAATGCCGGTCATGAGATAGATGCTTTTTCGTGTCTTTGTGTGCCTTTTCGTCGCTACTAGCTACCCTGAATGGGTGTGACGCTGGCGAGGCTTCGCCGCCACCAGCATATCCTTGCTCTATAGTTAAGGTGTCTATAGTTAAGGTGTCTATAGTTAAGGTGTGTTAAGTCTTGAACCGCTGCGATAGCGGTTTAACGTTATCTTGACCTTTGAAAAGTGCTTATACATGCCCAGACGCTCCTTGCTTCGCCTTTCCCGCCAGCGCTGGCTGCGGCTGCTTTTCTTTCTTAATCTTGCTCTGGTGGCGGGGCTTATTGCTCATCTGATATGGCTTTACGTGGCAGAACCCGAATTTGAGTCGGTGCATGCCCTGCAGGTAGCCGATATTCGCGAGGTGTTGACGCAGCGAAACGACTACCGTTTTGCCGTGGTGGGTAATATCAATAACTCGGTGAGCGTGTTCCAAAATGAGATTGTGCCGCTGATCAACCAGGGCGGAATCGACTTTTTGATCTCGGCGGGCAATGCGGTGAATGGCGGCCGGCAAGAGAGCTACCAAGCAATTTATCACAGCCTAGAACAACTTAATGTGCCGTATGTACTCACCTATGGCGACCATGAAGACAGTGACTTTGGTAGTTACCTGTTTTATGAATATTTTGGCCCGCACTTTTACTCATTCGTGGCCGGCAATAGCCACTTTATCTTTCTTGATGGCACTGGGAAATCGTCTGCCTCGTGGCAACTTGATTGGTTATCCCGTGAACTTGCCGCCTCAGCGTCTTTGCACCGGTTCCTGTTTATTGGTTTGCCGCTGCGCAATGTCGTCAACGACGCACCCCTGTTTGAAGCAAGCAATTATCTCAACGACCCTCGCCTAGCCGGTGGCATTATGGCGTTGGCAGAAGAGTATGAGGTGAATACGGTATTCTCAGCCAACCTAACGCTTTTTTCTCATCAGACGGTGAACGGGGTGGATTACGTCACTACGGGCGGCGCGGGTGGTATTCTGATGGATGCCAATAGCAGCTTTCACCACTACGTTACCGTTGATATCGAAGGTGAGAACGTGGCTATCGCCCCAGTGCGCTTGAATGTGGATCGCCCCGGCTGGTGGCGAATACTAAGCAGCGTGGCGTCTACGGTGTATGCGTTTTTCTACGTCAGCTATACCCGTTTTTTATTGATTGTTGGCTTGTTGACGCTGCTCGCACTGCGCTTATATCGGCTGATTTTTGAAGAGCGGGATTACTACCCCGATTTTGATATCGACCCAACCCCTTTTCTAGGAAAGCCGCTGCGGGTGGTGATGGTGTCCAATAACTACTTTCCGTTTGTGTCTGGGGTATCGGTGTCGGTAGACCGCTTGCGCAATGGCCTACGCGCTCTAGGCCACACCATCCAATTAATAGTGCCGCGCTATCGGGAAACGTGGCAGGACGACCGTTCACTGCAGCGCATCCCTACGCTCATGGCGTTTGGTGAGAAGGGCGAGTTTCGGTTAACCAACCCATTTAATGCGCGTTTTCGCCGCTGCCTGCGGGCATTCAAACCCGATCTTATTCACGTTCATCATCCGTTCTGGCTTGGTTCCATGGGGCTATTTATGGGGCGCAGGCTTAAAGTGCCGGTGATTTACACCTACCACACGCGCCTGGAACACTACGCGCACTTTGTGCCGTTGCCGGGCGCGCTGTTTCGTAATTTGATCTCTCACTACCTGATCAAGCATTTTGCTAACCGCTGCCAAGGCGTGATTGTGCCGACCTACTCCGCAGAAGAATATCTGCGCATGATTGGGGTGAAAACGTCTGCGCTAGTGCAGCCTACGGGCATTGACGTAGAGCGCTTTGCTCACGTGGAGGCCAGTGAGTTAACGGCGTTACGTGAACGATTAAACCTCGATCCATCACGCAGTATCTTGATTAGCGTTTCGCGAATCAGCAAAGAGAAAAATATTGGCTTTATGTTGGAAGCGCTCGCTGAGCTTCAGGCGCAGGGGCACGATGACTTTCATCTGCTGCTGATTGGGGATGGGCCGGACCGCGCGGCGCTTCAAACGCAGATAGAGACCTTAACGCTAACCTCCCGCGTGACGCTGGTGGGCATGGTGCCGCCTGATCAAATGGCGCTTTATTATCATCTTGGCGATATATTCGTGTTTGCCTCCACCTCGGAAACCCAGGGCATGGTGATTTTGGAGGCGATGTCGGCAGGCTTGCCCGTGGTGGCGGTGCGCTCTAGTGGCATTGATGATGTGGTGCGCCAGGGCGTCAATGGTTTTAAAACACCGCAAAATCGTCAGGCGTGGGGGCAAAAGGTGGTGGAGCTGAAAGATAACGCTGAGCTGCGCCAGCAGTTAGGCCACAATGCCTGCCGCTTTGCACAAGATTTTGATATCGCCAACTTTGCCTCAGCGGTCGCTACTTTTTACGCCGAAGTGTTGGCCAAATATTACGCGCCTTCGCGGTGAAGCCGCTTTTTGGTGGTGCATCGCATGATTCGATTAAATCGAACACAAGCCGGAAAACGTTGCGCTTTTGATTAACGAAAAGCACCGTACAATAGCCACTAATATTGATCGTTTATATAATTTTGGAGTTATTCATGACGACGCGAGCCCTGGTTATTACTTCATCAATTCTGGCTGAGAATGGTCGGTCTATCGCTCTGGCGAACCACTTTCACAGCCGTGTCGCTGGCCGTGATGATATTGCAGTCACCCAGCGTGATGTGGTGGCCAATGCGTTGCCGCACTTAGATAGCAGCGAGTTGGGTGCCTGGCAGGTCGCCGCCGCAGAACGCACTGCTGAACAGCATGTATTGGCCGCTCGGTCTGACGAGCTGTTGGCCGAACTGCGCGCCAATGATGTGCTGGTGATTGCCGTGCCGATGTACAACCTGGGCATTCCTTCACAGCTGAAGGCGTGGTTTGACCGGGTACTGCGCGCCGGTGAAACATTCCGCTATACCGAAAACGGCCCTCAAGGGCTGGTGGAAGGTAAGCGCGCCATTATTCTGGCGGCTCGTGGTGGGCAGTATGCGGGCACCGAGTTTGACAGCCAGACACCGCACCTTAAAAACATGCTGGGCCTGATGGGGATTACCGATGTCGATGTGGTCTATGCTGAAGGCTTAAATATGGGTGACCAGCAGCGGGAAACCGCAATGAAAGAAGCTTTCCAAGCCATTGATCAATTGGTTGAAGGGCTGTAAGCACGTTTAGAAGCGCTCTCAAAAAATGAAAGGATAACGTTTCATGGCGCGGCCGGAATTACTCGAACAGATCTACACCATTGTCGATCAGATTCCGCCGGGGCGCGTGACTACCTATGGCCGTATTGCGGCGATGACCGAAGGTGCCACGCCGCGCATGGTTGGGTCAGCGATGCGCCATCTGCCGGATGGCCATCAGTTGCCCTGGCATCGTGTGATCGCTGCGTCGTTGAAGCTTGCTGATCACGGTGGCGCCGAGCGCCAGCACCGTAAGTTATGCGATGAGGGCATCCTGTTCGATGCCAAAGGCCGCGTGCCAGCGCATCTTGTTTGGCCTGATTAAGCTGCTGTCATTGCGAGGAGCCCGCGACGAAGCAATCTATGCCGCGGTGGCAATACCCCCGAGATTGCTTCGCTTCGCTCGCAATGACATTAGCGGAATCTGACGCGAAAACAACAACGCCGCCCAATTGGGCGGCGTTGCTTTTTTCGTGCTTGACACCTCACTCTTCCAAATTAGCACCGGATTTCCACGACCAGTCGCGCCAGCGCAGGTCAAACAGATCCTTGCGGCGGTCTTTAAGGTTGGTCACCGAGCCTTCGGCACGCACCACCGTGAGGCGGGTTAAGTCCAAATCCGAGAAGAAGATCATTTCGGTATTCGGGGTGGTTTCCGCCAGCACCGCATCGTGGGGGAAGGCAAAATCGGAAGGCGAGAATACCGCTGATTGGGCGTATTGAATGTCTAAGTTTTCAATTGAAGGCAGGTTGCCTACGCTGCCACACAGCACCACGTAGCACTCGTTTTCAATTGCCCGCGCCTGGGCGCAGTGGCGAACGCGCAGGTAGCCGTTTTTGGTGTCGGTCCAGAAGGGCACAAACAGGATGTCCATATCTTGATCGGCCAGCAGTCGTCCAAGTTCCGGAAATTCCACGTCATAGCAGATCAGGATGCCCACGCGGCCTGCGTCGGTATCAAATACCTGTAGCTCATCACCGCCCTCAATCACCCAGTCGCGGCGCTCTTGTGGGGTAATGTGCAGCTTAGCCTGTCGCTCAACGGTGCCGTCGCGGTGGAACAGGTAGGCGATGTTGTAGAGCCGGTCATCGTCGCCCACTTCAATCATCGAGCCACCAACGATATTGATGTTGTAAGACACCGCCATACGCGATAGCTCAGACTTAAAGCGCTCGGTAAAACCGGCCAAAAAGCGAATCGCGCCCATCTGATCTTTCTGGGCATCACGATCCTGAAGACCCATCAGCGGTGCGTAGAACAGTTCAGGAAATACCGCAAAGTCACTCTGGTAGTCGGAGAGCGCGTCTACAAAGTATTCGATCTGCTGAAGCGCGGCTTCCACAGAGGCAAATTCACGCATCTGCCACTGCACGGCACCCACCCGAACTTGGGTAGGTTTGTTGTCGAGCACGCTGGCAGCCGGCTCAAACAGAATATTATTCCACTCAAGCAAGGTGGCGTAACCGCGCGACTGCTCATCTTCCGGCAGGTATTTACGCAGCAGGCGCTTTACCTGAAAGTCGTTGGCCTGCTGGAAAGAGAGAATGGGGTCGTAGATCTCTTTGCGCGAGACTTTATCAATATATTGAGCCGGCGTAAGTTCATCGGCGTGCTGGTGATACTCAGGAATACGCCCACCGGCTAAAATTGCCCGCAGGTTCATCGAGCGGCACAGCTCTTTACGGGCTTCGTAAAGGCGTCGCCCCAAACGGTACCCCCGGTAGTCCGGGTGAATCAGTACATCCAGCCCGTACATGGCGTCGCCATCCTTATCATTAAGGATGATCTCGCGATGGCCGATCAGGTCATCGTACTTGTGCGGATTGGAGAACTCGTCGTAATCGACCTGTACGGTTAATGCAACGCCTACTAGGGTGCCGTCGTCCTCAATAGCGATCTGGCCATCGGGGAACTCTTGGATCAGCTTGTCGATTGTTCGCTTCGGCCATGCACCGCCGATATTGTGATAAACGGCGTCCATCAATGTCTTGAGCTGATCGTAGTCATCGCTCGTAAGGTTGCGCAGATTAAGATGCAGTTCTTCCAGGGACATATCAGGGCTTCCCAACGTTAGAAATCGATGGCCATTCTAGCATTATCGGGCGCTGCTCGGCTTATTTGGGGTTAAACCCCGTGTTAACGGGCGTGTTAGCGTTTGCGCCATGATGACTCCGGCCAGGATAAGCAGCCCGCCCGCAAAGTGGAAACCCGCCACTTGTTCACCCAAGAAAGCCATGGCAATCAGCGCGCTAAACAGCGGCATTAAGTTGATAAAAATACTCGATTGGTTGGCACCAATTTGGCGTACTGCACGCATCCATAAAAAAGTGGTAATAATCGAAGCAGGAATGCCCGCGTAGACAATTAGCCCGATATTCTGGGCATCAATAGGCGTCATTGGCCCCATTAAATAGGGCGGCAGTAGGAACAGCACGGCAAAACAAACTTGGGCATAGAGCATCACCCAGGGCGGTAAGTTCATCGACCAGCGTTTAAGCATCACGCCATATAGCGCGTAGCAGATAGCCGCAACGACCATGAGCGCGTCACCCAATGCCACCTGTAGCTGCAGCAATGAAAATGGGTTACCGCGCCCTAGCAATACGGTGACACCCACAAACGCCAGCACGCCACCCAGAATGCCGCCAAGCGATGGCGGCTCGCGGAGAATCAGCGCACTCAGCAGCACGGTTAATAGCGGCACCATGGCGGCAAGAATGCCCATGTTGGTGGCGGTGGTGGTTTCGGCGGCCACATAGGCAAGCCCTTGCCACAGGCCCATGCCAAGTAACCCCAGCAGCGCAAGCTTGGGCCACTGGCGGCGTATTTCATCGCGGTGGCGCAACACTGCAGGCAGTACAAAGGGGGTCATCACCGCAAGGGCTAACAGCCAGCGCAAAAACGCAATACTGCTTGGCGCAATGGCACCTACGCTAAGCTGGTTAATGGTCATGTTGCCCGACCAGATAAGCACGGTGGCGAGCGGCGGCAAAAAATACATCAAAGGCATAGCAACGGTTCCTTATCGTTAGCCGGGTAATGTGCCGCGGATTGGTGCTCTGGGCAAGCGGTTGGCGCAAGTATTGAAAGGCTAAGCATTGAAAGGCTAGGTATTGAAAGACTGGGCATTGAAAGACCAAGCATCGGGGGCTATACGTGATGCTCAGGATGTCATACGCTTGTTTGAAAACGTTTCAGCAGTGCCACTAATAATATCAAGTAATATCAAGGAGTACCGTGATGACCCGTGAACCCGCCTATCCCCACCTTTTCCGACCGTTGACCATTGGCCATTTAACGCTGCCCAACCGGGTATTGATGGGCTCAATGCACACCAACCTCGAAGAAGCGCCTAACGGCTTTGAGCGTTTAGCGGCATTTTATGCCGAGCGGGCGCGGGAGGGGGTTAGCCTGATCGTTACCGGCGGTATTGCCCCCAATGCAGAAGGCGCGGTATTTCAGGGCGCTCATGCGCTGGTTGATGAAGCGCAACTGCCTGAGCATCGTCAGGTGGTTAACGCGGTGCATGCAGAGGGTGGCCATCTGTGCATGCAGATACTGCACGCCGGGCGCTACGCCTATTCACCGGATCTGGTAGCGCCTTCGGCTATTCAGGCACCCATCAACCCTTTTATGCCTCGGGCACTCGCTAGCGATGAGGTTGAGCAACAAATTGCCGACTACGTGCGCTGCGCAAGCTTGGCGCAGCAAGCGGGTTACGATGGCGTTGAGATCATGGGGTCAGAAGGCTACCTGATTAATCAGTTTATTTGCCAGCGTACCAATCAGCGTGATGACGAGTGGGGCGGGGCGTTTGAAAACCGTATGCGCTTAGCGGTGGAGATTGTGCGCCGTGTCCGCGAATCGGTAGGTGAACGTTTTGTGATTATCTTCCGCCTCTCGATGATTGATCTGGTGGAGGAGGGCAGCACCTGGGAAGAAGTCGTCACCCTTGGCCAGGCGATCGAAGCCGCTGGGGCGAATGTGATCAATACCGGTATCGGCTGGCACGAAGCGCGGGTACCCACCATTGTGACCAGCGTGCCCCGCGCCGCCTTTACCGAGGTGACCCGGCGGATCAAATCGGCGCTGTCGATCCCGCTGATTACCACCAACCGGATCAATATGCCTGAGGTCGCCGAGCGCGTACTGGCGGCGGGCCATGCGGATATGGTCTCCATGGCGCGGCCTTTTCTGGCCGATCCTGCCTGGGTACGCAAAGCCGAACAGGGTCTGGCGGAAGAGATCAATACCTGTATCGCCTGTAACCAGGCCTGCCTGGATCACACCTTTGCCGGCAAGCTGACCTCATGCTTAGTTAACCCCCGTGCCTGTCATGAAACCGAGCTGGTGATAGAACCCGCGCAAACCCCTAAACGCGTTGCCGTGGTAGGCGGTGGGCCGGCAGGGCTGGCAACCGCTGTGACCGCCGCTAGCCGCGGACACAGCGTGGTGCTGTTCGAACAGCGCAGTGAACTGGGCGGGCAGTTTAACTATGCGCGTAAGATTCCCGGCAAAGAGGAGTTTAATGAAACCTTGCGCTACTACCGGGTGATGCTGGAGAAATATGCAGTAGAGGTACGCTTAAATACCACGGCAACGGCAGAAACCCTCGCCGACTTCGATGAGGTGGTGATGGCCACCGGCGTTCAGCCCCGTGAACTCGACCTTCCTGGTCACGACCACGGCAAGGTGCTGAGCTATGCCGAAGCGATCGAATCCCCTGACCGCGTTGGGCGAAAAGTAGCGGTCATCGGCGCGGGCGGTATTGGGTTTGATGTGTCCGAACTGCTGGCGCACCAAGGTCATCCAGGGCTGGATATTGCAAAATGGTGCGATGAGTGGGGCGTTGATTTAGCCGTAGGCGAGCGGGGCGGTTTAAAAACACCGACGCCGCCCGTGGTTCCTCGTGAGATTGTCATGCTGCAGCGCAAAACCTCCAAACCCGGCAAGTACTTGGGGAAAACCACCGGCTGGGTGCACCGGGCATCGCTTAAAGCGCGCGGGGTCACCACGCTCACTGGCTGTGAATACCTGAAAATCGACGATGAAGGCCTGCATATTCGCCGCGAGGGCGTTGACCAGTTGCTTGCCGTAGATAGCGTAGTGGTCTGCGCAGGACAGGAGTCAGTGCGTGACTTGCTTGCGCCACTGGAGCGCGCAGGGAAGGCGGTGCATATTATTGGCGGCGCGGATGAAGCCAGTGAGCTGGACGCCAAGCGAGCGATTGAACAGGGCACCCGCTTAGCCGCTGCGCTCTGAGCCTGGTCTTCTGAGCCTGGTCTTCTGAGCTTAGCCTTCTGAGCTTAGCCTTCTTGTCTTTTGGTTTTCAACGGTAGCGCCGCGAGCACCCAAGCGCTCGCGGCGCTACCGTTGCTTTATTCAACGCAACTATTCGCTTGAATACATCTCTTATCCATATCGCTGCTGCGTTGAAGGTTTTAGTCATCACTATTTGCTAATGCTGACTACGCTAAAAAAGCGACACCTCGTTTGGCACACCGTTGCGAAACACTTGGCTTTACGGTGACTGCCTGGGGATGGGCCACAGGAGAGTTCCATGAGCATCTTTGATCACGTTCAAGACCGTTTTTCCCGCGTTCAGCAAGAAGATATAAGTTTGGAGGAGTATTTGGCGCTCTGCCGCCGTGAGCCAAAGGTTTATGCCAGTGCTGCTGAGCGCATGTTAGAAGCTATTGGCGAGCCTGAAGTAGTAGATACGGCAAAAGACGCTCGTCTATCGCGTATTTTTTCTAATAAGGTGATTCGCCGCTACCCTGCCTTTGCGGAATTTCACGGTATGGAAGAAGCGATTGAGCAAATCGTATCTTACTTCCGCCATGCAGCTCAAGGGCTTGAAGAACGCAAACAGATCCTTTATTTGCTGGGGCCTGTTGGCGGCGGCAAATCGTCGCTCGCCGAGCGTCTTAAATTACTAATGGAGCGTATTCCGTTTTATGCCATTAAAGGCTCGCCGGTTTACGAGTCGCCGCTTGGCCTGTTCTCGCCCGAAGAAGACGGTGAGTTATTAGAGAAAGAGTACGGCATTCCCCAGCGTTATTTGCGCAGCGTGATGTCGCCCTGGGCAGCAAAACGGCTGAAAGAGTACGGTGGCGATATTTCCCAGTTCCGTGTGGTGCGGCTTTACCCTTCGCGGCTCAATCAAATCGCTATTTCTAAAACCGAACCGGGCGATGAAAACAACCAGGATATCTCGTCACTGGTCGGTAAGGTCGATATTCGCCAGTTAGAGCTCTACTCCCAGGACGACCCGGATGCCTACAGCTTCTCCGGTGGTTTGTGCCGTGCTAACCAAGGGCTGATGGAATTTGTGGAGATGTTTAAAGCGCCCATTAAGGTGCTGCATCCATTGCTTACCGCGACCCAGGAGGGCAACTACAACCCCACCGAAGGCATGGGGGCGATTCCCTTCGATGGCGTGATTCTAGCTCACTCCAACGAGTCGGAGTGGCAGGCGTTTCGTAACAATCGCAATAACGAAGCGTTCCTTGATCGGGTCTATATCGTCAAGGTGCCTTACTGCCTGCGGGTGTCAGAGGAGATCAAAATCTATCAAAAACTGCTTGAGGACTCCTCGCTCAATGCCGCGCCTTGCGCGCCAGATACGCTGCGTATGCTGGCGCAGTTCTCGGTGCTTTCACGGCTAAAAGCGCCCGAAAATTCCAACATCTACTCGAAAATGCGTGTTTACGACGGCGAAAACCTGAAAGACACCGACCCCCGCGCCAAGTCGATTCAGGAGTATCGCGATGCGGCGGGCGTTGACGAAGGCATGCAAGGCTTATCTACCCGTTTTGCCTTCAAGATCCTCTCCAAAGTGTTCAACTTTGACAGCACCGAAGTGGCCGCCAACCCGGTGCATCTGCTTTATGTGCTTGAACAAGCGTTGGAACGCGAACAGCTGCCGTCAGAAGTATTCGAGCGCTACTTGGGCTTTATTAAAGAGTTTATGGCACCGCGCTACGTGGATTTCATTGGTAAAGAGATCCAAACCGCGTACCTCGAATCCTACAGCGAATATGGCCAAAACATCTTTGACCGCTATGTCACTTACGCTGATTTCTGGATTCAGGATCAGGAATACCGTGACCACGAAACCGGCGAACTGTTAAACCGTCAATCGCTGAACGAAGAGCTAGAGAAAATCGAGAAACCGGCGGGCATTTCAAACCCCAAAGACTTCCGTCACGAGGTGGTCAACTTTGTGCTGCGGGCGCGGGCGCAAAACAACGGCATGAACCCGAGCTGGCAGTCTTATGAAAAGCTTAAAGGCGTGATCGAACACAAAATGTTTGCCAACACCGAAGAGCTGCTGCCGGTGATTTCATTCAATGCCAAGGCCTCGCGGTCGGATCAGAAAAAGCACGAAGATTTTGTGGCGCGGATGGTCGAACGTGGCTACACCGAAAAACAGGTGCGGCTACTTTCGGAGTGGTATTTGCGCGTGCGTAAGTCCCAGTAAAAAGTGGAGGTCGTATGACCTACTTTATTGACCGCAGGCCCAACGCAAAACATAAAAGCGCGGTGAACCGACAGCGCTTTTTGGAGCGCTATCGCAAACACATTAAGCGCTCGGTTGAAGAGGCTGTTAATCGCCGCTCCATTACCGATATGGAACGCGGCGAGAAAATCTCCATTCCCGCCAAAGATATCTCTGAGCCGGTGTTTCAACACGGCCCCGGCGGGGCGCGCAGCATTGTTGCTCCTGGCAACAAGGAATATGTTACGGGCGATAAAATCCGCCGCCCCAGCGGTCAGGGGGGCGGAAGTGGTGCCGGGGAAGGCGGTGCTTCCAACCAGGGTGAAGGCATCGATGAGTTCGCCTTTACGCTTAGCCGTGAGGAGTTTCTTGAGTTTGTGTTTGATGGTTTGGAGCTGCCTCATTTGCAGCGCAAGCCGTTGAAGTCGTTGGAAGAGGTCAAGATGGTGCGGGCGGGGCTTTCCCGCGATGGCGTCCCTTCACGAATCAGCATTACCCGTTCCATGCGTGAAGCGTACGCAAGGCGTATCGCCATGCGCGCACCTATCAAGCGGGCGCTAAAAGAGGCCATAGAGGCACTTGAGGCCGAAGAACGTAAAGACCCGGTGTTGCGCAACCCCACCCGTATTACCGAGCTTAAAGCGGAAATTGAGCGCTTGGAGAAGCGCATAGCGGGTGTGCCTTTCATTGATACCTATGACTTGCGCTATCACCAGTTAAGCGCCCAGCCACAGCCCTCTAACCAAGCGGTGATGTTTTGTGTCATGGATGTTTCTGGTTCGATGACGCAAAACCATAAAGATATCGCTAAGCGCTTCTTTCTTTTGCTGTATCTGTTTTTGGAAAAGCACTACGAGAAGGTCGAGCTGGTATTTGTGCGCCACCATACGGCCGCTAGAGAGGTAAACGAAGAGGAGTTTTTCTACTCCCGCGAAACCGGTGGCACGATTGTTTCCAGTGCGCTGAACCTGGTGAATAAAATCATCGAAAAGCGCTACCCCGTAGGTCAGTGGAATCTTTATGTGGCTCAGGCGTCCGATGGCGACAACTGGGATGATGACTCCAATATTTGCCGCGATTTGCTGGTCAAGCAGCTGATGCCACAGCTGCAGTATTACGCTTATGTCGAGATTACGCCCCACGATCACCAATCGCTGTGGCATGAGTACGAGAGTGTGGTGAAAGAGTTTCCCGAGCGCTTTGCCATGCGGCAAATTGTTGAGGCGGGTGATATTTATCCGGTCTTTCGCGAACTGTTTAAGCGCCGCTTAAGCCAATCGTGATGACCGCTTGTTGAGGAGTAGGCTATGAGTGCAACCCGCAAGCGTAAGCCGATTGCCACTGGCTCTGACTGGAACTTCAGCCTGCTGGAGCGCTTTGATGCGGAACTGGTCAGGCTCGCTGATGAGTACCGGCTGGATACCTATCCTAACCAAATAGAGGTCATCACGACCGAACAGATGATGGACGCCTATGCCAGTGTGGGAATGCCGGTGGGTTACCATCACTGGTCGTTTGGTAAGCAGTTTTTAGCCGTTGAAGGGGCTTACAAGCGTGGCCAAATGGGCTTGGCCTATGAGCTGGTGATCAACTCTGACCCTTGCATTGCCTACCTGATGGAGGAAAACACGCTGATGATGCAGGTGTTGGTGATGGCTCACGCCTGCTACGGCCACAATTCTTTCTTTAAGGGCAACTATCTGTTTCGCACCTGGACCGACGCGGCTTCTATTGTCGATTACTTGGTGTTTGCCCGTAAATATATTGCCCAGTGCGAAGAGCGCCATGGCGTGCAGGCCGTTGAACAGCTGTTGGATGCCTGCCATGCGCTGCAAAACTACGGCGTTGATCGCTATAAACGCCCCTCGCCTATTTCTGCCGAAGAGGAAGCAAAGCGCCAGGAGGAGCGGGAAGCCTACCTGCAAACCCAGGTGAATATGCTGTGGCGTACCATTCCTGAATCGCCAGCCGGGCTTTCGGTTTTGCCCGGCAGCCTGCATAGCGATGATGACCCGTTAGGCTTACACAGCGGCGGCCTTTATCCCTCTGAGCCCCAGGAGAATCTGCTTTACTTCATTGAAAAAAATGCGCCGCTGCTGGCGCCTTGGCAGCGTGAAATTGTCCGCATTGTGCGCAAGCTGGCGCAGTACTTTTACCCACAGCGACAAACCCAGGTAATGAATGAGGGCTGGGCGTGCTTTTGGCACTACACGCTAATGAACCGCCTTTACGACGATGGTCATGTTGATGAAGGCCTGATGCTAGAGTTTTTGCAGTCTCACGCGGCGGTGATTAACCAACCCGCCTTTGATAGCCCCCACTACAGTGGTATTAATCCTTATGCGCTTGGCTTCGCGATCTTTATGGATATTAAGCGTATCTGTGAGGCACCCACCGATGAGGACCGTGAGTGGTTTCCCGATATTGCAGGCACGCCGTGGCGGGAGACGCTGGAGTTTGCCATGCGCAACTTCAAGGATGAATCGTTTATTCAGCAGTTTTTATCGCCGAAGGTAATGCGTGATCACAAGCTGTTTTTAGTGGTGGATGACGATCAGGTGGACACCCTTGAAGTGGCGGCGATCCATAACGAGCAGGGCTATCGCCAGGTGCGTGAGGCGCTTGCGACCCAATATGCGCTGTCCATCCGCGAACCCAATATTCAGGTGGTCGAGGCGGCCATTCGCGGTGATCGTTCATTGACGCTTCACCACGTGCAAGACAGCCGCCGTCCGTTAGGCCGCAGCGTGTACCCGGTCATTCGTCATCTTCAACAGCTGTGGGGGTTCCCTGTTCACCTGGTGTCTCTTGAGGAGGGGCGGGTAACTCGGCGCTATCACTGGCCGGTGGAGGACGAAAGCAGCTCCTAGTCTAAAACAACTACGTTTAAAACAGCTACGTTTAAAACAACTACCCCGCACAATGGGCGGGGTAGAGGTGCTCATACTACTTTCAAGCGTTAGATGCTTATAACGTCAGGCGCTTACGCTTTGGCGGTCCAAGATTGGCACCAGCCCTTAGGTTCGACGCTGTTTGTTGGGAATAGCTGGCAGCCTTCTTTGTCGGCAACCCAGAACATGCAGTTATCACAAACTTCGCCTTCTGCGTACGCCGGATGATCGCTGGCTTCGCTAGCGTCTTCTACGTAGTTCAGTGCTTGGGCGTTACTTGCGGAAGGGTCAAGACGCGGCAGCTCTTGAGCAAAGGCAGTCTTGGAAAGAATGCCAGCGCCAAGTGGAAGGGCAGCTAAGCCCAGCATGCTGTTGCGCATGAAGTCACGACGGCTCTTATTAGCCATGATTGCTCCTTATCGTCACGGTCTGACGTTTGGTCACGGTTGTCGGGTGGTTAACCACCACTTGATACTCCGAATAAACCTAACTAGCCGGAGTTCTGTACTACATGCTAGCGGATGTACAAACGTGGTGCGATTACGATAGCAAATATAGCGACAATTGGTCACGTTGTCGCTGGGTAGCTCTGGTCTCTACATGCCTCTGGTCTCTACATCTAGTCTCTGCGCATTGCTCATGCCACAATCACAATCCACTGATACTTATCACAACTCACTGATATGTTTCATAGTAAGCCTAGCCACGGCTTTACGTGCTGTAAACTATTAAAAAAATAGGGCCAAGCTAATTATTTCAAGCTAGGTATTTTAAGCTAGTTCTTCAAGCTAGTTCTTCAAGTCAGTCATTAGAAAGCAGAGGACAACCATGCCCGAATATCGCTCCCGTACCACCACCGCTGGCCGCAATATGGCCGGTGCCCGCGCATTATGGCGCGCTACTGGTATGAAAGATGGCGACTTTCAAAAGCCGATCATTGCGGTAGCCAACTCCTTCACGCAGTTTGTGCCCGGTCATGTTCACCTAAAAGATATGGGCCAATTGGTGGCGCGTGAGATTGAAAAAGCCGGCGGTGTGGCCAAAGAGTTCAACACCATTGCGGTGGATGATGGCATCGCCATGGGTCACGACGGCATGCTCTATTCGCTGCCCAGCCGCGACTTAATCGCCGACAGCGTCGAGTATATGTGCAACGCCCACTGCGCCGATGCACTGGTGTGTATTTCCAACTGCGACAAAATCACCCCTGGGATGCTGATGGCCGCGCTGCGCCTTAATATCCCGGTGATCTTTGTTTCCGGCGGCCCCATGGAGGCAGGTAAAACCAAGCTGCTTGACCACGGGCTGGATTTGGTTGATGCCATGGTGATGGCCGCCGACGACAGCGTCGACGATGAAACCCTCGCCGAAGTAGAGCGCAGCGCTTGCCCCACCTGCGGCAGCTGTTCAGGCATGTTTACCGCCAACTCAATGAACTGCTTAACCGAAGCGCTGGGCTTGGCGTTGCCGGGTAACGGCACGGTGCTAGCGACGCATTCAGATCGCCGCCGCCTGTTCGAAACCGCCGGCCATCGGATTGTTGAATTGGCCAAGCGTTATTACGAAGGCGAAGAAGCGCACCTGCTGCCTCGCGCCATTGCTTCTAAGGCAGCGTTCAAAAACGCCATGACCCTGGATATCGCCATGGGCGGTTCCACCAACACCATTTTGCACTTCCTGGCGGCCGCTCAGGAAGCCGAGGTGGACTTCACCATGTCGGATATCGACCGGCTCTCCCGTGAAGTGCCTCAGCTGTGTAAAGTCGCGCCCAATACCCAGAAATACCATATCGAAGATGTTCACCGTGCCGGTGGCATTATGGCGATTTTAGGAGAGCTTGATCGCGCTGGCGTGCTGGATACCTCGGTGCCCACCGTGTATGGCGATAGCCTTAAAGAGGCGCTGGATGAGTGGGATATCATGCGCTCACCCAGCCCCGAGGTGGTTGAGTTCTTCAAAGCCGGGCCGGGCGGCGTACCCACCCAAGTGGCGTTTTCACAAAGCGCCCGCTGGCCGAGCCTGGACGGCGACCGTGCTACCGGCTGTATTCGCGACCTTGAGCACGCGTTCTCGAAAGAAGGCGGTTTGGCCGTGCTGTACGGCAATATTGCGCTGGATGGCTGCGTGGTGAAAACGGCAGGCGTTGACGACTCGATTCTGGTCTTTGAAGGCCCCGCCCACGTGGTGGAGTCTCAAGATCAGGCGGTGGCCGATGTGCTGGCAGATAAAGTCAAAGCAGGCGATGTGGTGGTCATTCGCTACGAAGGCCCCAAAGGCGGCCCCGGTATGCAGGAAATGCTCTACCCGACCTCGTATCTCAAATCCAAAGGGTTAGGTAAAGCCTGCGCGCTACTCACCGATGGGCGTTTTTCGGGCGGCACCTCTGGGCTTTCCATTGGCCACGTTTCCCCAGAAGCCGCCGCGGGTGGCGCGATTGGGTTGATCGAGCAGGGGGATCTTGTCCGCATTGATATTCCCAATCGTTCGATCAATGTCAAACTCACCGATGCTGAACTTACCGCCCGCCGCGAGGCGATGGAAGCCAAAGGGGTAGAGGCCTGGAAGCCGGCCGAGCAGCGCCCCCGCAAAATCACTCCAGCACTGAAAGCCTATGCGCTGTTGGCGACGTCTGCTGACAAAGGGGCTGTTCGGGACTTAAGCAAGCTCGACTGATAGCACGCGAAACGCCAAGCTATGTAAGCAGCGTCAAACTATGTAAGCAGCACCAAGCTATGCAAGTAACGCCAAACTGAAGAAGGTTTGGCGTTGCTTTCACGTTAAAGCAGGTTTGTCTCACTATTGCGCTTTTCTTCCCGCAGCTTATCTCTGGCGATGTAAAGCGCGGCGATGGCGCGTGCCTCGTGAAAATCTTCCCGCATTAACAGCGCGGGCAGTTCCTCCAACGCATGGGTTTCGACAATTAACGGCTCAGGCTCATCCCCAGGTAAGCGCTTGGGGTAAAGGTCGGTGGCGAGCAGCACCTGCATGCGGTGGCGCATATAGTTAGGTGCCAATGAAAGCTCTACCAGCGGTTCAATACGATGCGCCCCAAACCCGCATTCTTCCATCAGTTCACGGTTGGCGGCGGTGATAATATCTTCACCGGGATCAACCAGCCCTTTGGGCAGCGTAAGCACGTAATCCTCGAACCCTGCTGCGTATTCGCGGATCAACAGCACATGCTCTGGGTCAGGCATGGCGACAATCATTACGGCACCACGGTCAGCGCCGGTTAAGCGCTCAAATTGGCGCTCCTCGCCGTTAGAAAAGCGCAGTGCTAACGACTCCACCTGAAATAGACGGCTTTTTGCGACACATTCGCGGGATAAAATTTGCGGTTTACGCAGGTAACCAGAGCGGTTAACGCTAGCGTTTTCAGCAGGATCAGGCGTGGAGTGTGTGGGGGATGTTTTAGACATTTTAGACATAGAAGAGCGCCTCCATGGCTGGTAAAAAGCGGTTAAGCTACAATAGCATGCTTACTCCTTATCTGACTGGAGCGGCGATGATTGATTGGCGCGAGGTAGACACCGTCCTACTCGATATGGATGGCACGCTGCTGGATTTACACTTTGACAGCCACTTTTGGCTAGAGCATTTGCCGCGGCGCTACCGCGAGTTGCACCATCTTGATGAAGCCTCTCAAACGGCGTTGGTCGAGCGCATCATTGGCGAGCAGGGCACCTTGAACTGGTACAGCTTGGCGTACTGGAGCCGCGAGCTGGGGGTCGATATTGTTGCCCTGAAACGCGAAGTTCAGCACCTGATAGGCCTGCGCAGTGACGCGCTGGATTTTCTGCAATGGCTTAAACAAGCGCACCCTCGCGTTATTCTGGCCACCAACGCTGACCGCGCGAGCCTCGCCCTAAAGCTGCCGCTCACCGGCCTGGAAAGCTACCTTGATGTTATTGTTTCTTCCGAGGATGTTGGCGCTGCCAAAGAAGAACAGGCCTTCTGGTTTGCCTTGCAGAAGATTGAGCCCTTTGACCCCGCGCGCACGCTGTTTATCGATGACAATGCCCGCGTGCTGGAAAGCGCTCGCGAATTCGGTATTAAGCATTTGCTGGGCATCAAGCAGCCTAATAGCCAACGTCCTGAAAAAGAACTACAGGAATTTATTGCCCTCGATAAGTTTGCCCACCTGCTGCCAGAACAGTGCTTTGGGCAACGAGCACCCCAAGGAGAGCGTGAATGAGTGAGAGCGTACGCTTGGATAAATGGCTGTGGGCCGCGCGTTTTTTTAAGACCCGCGCGCTTGCCAAAAAAGCCATTGAAGGCGGCAAAGTACATTACGACGGCGGCCGCGCTAAAACCAGTAAGCAGGTGGAAATCGGTGCGCTTATTCGCGTGCCCCAGGGTTGGGAGACCCTGGAAGTAGAAGTATTGTCACTCTCGGATCAACGGCGCGGTGCCCCAGAAGCGCGCACGCTTTATGCGGAAACCGAAGAAAGCGCACAGCGCCGCGCTAAAGAAGCCGAGGCTCGCCGGTTGACTAACGAGGCGATGCAGCATCCGCTTAAACGCCCCGACAAAAAGCAACGCCGCGATATTCAGCGTTTTCAGCGCCACCAGGGCGAATAGCCTTGTCTTTAGCCTTGCTTTAATAAGCCCGTTAATAGCCCTTAATAAGCCCAACCTTAGGTAGCTAAATCATGTCCGACCAAATTCAACGCTTTATGTTCGATCACACCAATGTACGCGGTGAAATCGTCACCTTGGCGGCCGCCTACCACGAAGTGTTGGACCGTCATGCCTACCCGCCAGCCGTAAATGAACTGTTGGGCGAACTGTTAGCCGCCGTGGCGCTGCTTACCGATACCGTCAAGCTAGACGGCACGCTGAGTATCGAAGTGCGTGGGCAAGGCGTGCTTGCGCTTTTAATGGCCGAATCTAACCCTGGCGGCGAACTGCGCGCCATTGCCCGTATTGCAGAAGACGCTGTTCTGCCCAGTGAACATGCCAGCTTCCGCGAGCTGGTGGGCGAAGGCCAAATTGTGATTACCCTTGACCCACGTGAAGGGCATCGCTACCAGGGCATTGTAGCGCTTGACCAAGACTCGCTAGGGGGCTGTTTGGAAGCTTATTTCAGCCAGTCTGAGCAGTTGCCAACGCGCTTGTGGCTAGCGGCAGATGGCGAACGCGCTGGGGGGTTGCTCCTTCAGCGCTTGCCGGAAGAGTCGCAGAATCAAGATGTGGATGCATGGGAGCGCAGCGTGCAATTGGCCGATACCATCAAAACAGAAGAGCTGCTGGGGCTTGAGCAACGTGAAGTGCTTTACCGCCTCTACCACGAAGAAACGGTGCGCGTTTTTGAGCCCAAGGCGCTGCGTTTTGGCTGTACCTGCTCGCGGGAGCGGATGAGCTACGCGCTGCTCTCGTTAGGCCAGGAAGAGCTGCGTGATATTCTGCTTGAGCAAGGCGCGATAGATACACAATGTCACTTTTGCCATACGAAATATCACTACACAGCGGCAGATATTGAAACTTTATTAGACGACCCTGAGGCACCGCCACCGACAATTCACTAAGCATGTAGTCGAGAGCGCTTTCGCGTGCCCGCGTAACGCCTTGCTGTTGGGCTAATGGATTCAATGGATTCAGCCTAGTTGGTAAACGCCTGTTTGAATTAATATTGCACTGCAACACAAAATGTAGTGGTTGTGTAGTAGTTTAACTACAAGATATTTGGTCCACGCCCCCATTTCCCAGGGGCGTTCTTTTTGCCATAATGCGCTCGACTTTAGAGTACCCAGCCGGTTAGCCAGAGGCTGGGGCGAATATTTCAAGGCGACGGTAAGAAGGTGTTTGCTAAAAGGAAGGAGTCTTGTGATTTGTAGGTGGCTCCTTTTGCAGATCGCCCTTTTGTAAACAGTTTCCCAGCGCCCGGTAACGAGATACAACGGCCTTAAGGCCCAGGAATCGACATGACCACGACTCAAGCCGCTCCCCAAGCCCACGTCAATCTCAGCAGCGCCGAACTCGTCGAGCGCGCCGTGGCACGTGGCGAAGGCCGCCTGTCGGCCAACGGTGCCTTGGTAGTAAACACCGGCCTACGTACCGGCCGCTCACCGAAAGATCGCTATATCGTTGATGAGCCCTCTACAAGCAGCCAAATCGATTGGGGTAGCGTTAACCGTCCTTTCGATGCTGACAAGTTCAGCGCCTTGTGGGATCGTGTCAACGACCACCTGCTCAGCCAGGAAAGTTTTGTTTCTGAATTGCACGTAGGCAGTGACTCAAAGCACTACCTGCCGGTTCGCGTCACCACCGAAACGGCTTGGCAGAACCTGTTTGGCCGCACCATGTTTGTGCGCCCCCAGGCCTACAACCCAGCGGCTAAAGACGAGTGGACGATTCTTAACGCCGCGGGCTTTGAGTGTGACCCTTCTCGCGATGGCACCAACTCTGACGGCTGCGTGATCATTAATTTTGCCGAGAAAAAAGTGCTGATCGCCGGTATGCGCTACGCCGGTGAAATGAAAAAAGCCATGTTCTCGGTGCAAAACTTCCTGCTGCCGGCTGCCGACGTACTGCCCATGCACTGCTCGGCGAACGTGGGTGAAGATGGCGAAACCTGCCTGTTCTTCGGCCTTTCAGGCACCGGTAAAACCACGCTTTCAGCTGACCAAGCCCGTTACCTGATTGGTGATGACGAGCACGCCTGGGGCGACGATATTGTCTTCAACATGGAAGGCGGCTGCTACGCTAAGTGCATCGATCTTTCCGAGAAGAACGAGCCGGTTATCTGGAACGCGATTAAGTTTGGCACCGTGCTGGAAAACGTGGTGTTGGATGACCGCCGCGAGCCTGACTACGCCGACGACAGCCTAACCCAGAACTCGCGTGCCGCTTACCCGTTAGAGCACGTTGAAAAGCGCGTAGCGGAAAACCTAGCGGGCGAGCCGAACGCCATCGTGTTCTTGACCTGCGATATGTCTGGCGTACTGCCCCCGGTGTCGATTCTTTCCAAAGAAGCTGCCGCGTACCACTTCTTGTCCGGCTACACCGCGAAGGTAGGCTCTACCGAAATGGGCTCTTCTGAAGGCCTGGCCGCCACGTTCTCTACCTGTTTTGGCGCGCCGTTCTTCCCGCGTCCTGCCCGCGAGTACGCTGACCTGCTGATCAAGCGTGTCGATAAGAAAGACGCCCAGGTGTATTTGGTCAACACCGGCTGGACCGGCGGTGCGTATGGTGAAGGTGGCTCGCGCTTCTCGATCCCCACCACCCGCGCCATTATTAGCGCCATTCAGTCTGGTATTCTGCGCGATGTGGAAACCAAGCACATTGAAGGTTTAAACCTGCAAGTGCCGGTAGCCGTGCCGGGTGTCGATTCTAGCCTGCTCGACCCACGCGATACCTGGGAAGACCGCGACGCCTACGACCGTCACCTTAAAGAGCTGGCGACTAAGTTCGTCGATAACTTCAAGAAATTTGAAGGCGTTAACGACGCCATCATCAAGGCCGGCCCGCAGCTGACCTGATGAGTAGCACCCAGCAGTGAATGACTGACCGAGTCAATGAATGACTAAGTAAATGAATGGCTAAGTAAATGAATAGTAAAAGGCCGCCTCCGGGCGGCCTTTTGCCGTTTAGGCGTTTTGGGGCACTTCCATGCAGCCCCCTTCACGTGCAGATAAAGCGGTAACAGACCGTTTGTGATACCTTGTTGGCACTTAAAAATGCTGCATGAGTTAGTTGCCATTTATGGATGTTAATCAGCGTATTGTTTCCCGCCTAGCCACGGAGTTAGGCGTGCGTCCCGAGCAAGTCTCCGCCACGGTGGAACTACTGGATGGCGGTGCCACCGTGCCGTTTATTGCCCGTTACCGTAAAGAAATCACCGGCGCGCTAGACGATATCCAGCTGCGCCAGCTTGATGAGCGCCTGCGCTATTTACGTGAGTTGGAAGAGCGCCGCACCGCAGTGCTAACCAGCATTGATGAGCAAGGCAAACTAGATGCCACGCTGAAAGCCAGCATTGACGCCGCAGAGACCAAGCAGCGGCTGGAAGATTTATACCTACCGTTTAAGAAAAAGCGCCGCACCAAAGCCCAAATTGCCCGTGAAGCAGGGCTAGAGCCGCTGGCGGACGCCTTGCTTACCGACCCAACGCTTAACCCAGAAAGTGAAGCGGGTAACTATTTGCGCCCGGCGGAAGGCGATATTCCTGCCATTGAAGATGCCAAAGCCGCGCTGGATGGTGCCAAGCAGATTTTGATGGAGCGCTTCGCCGAAGACCCTGAGCTAATTGGCCAGCTGCGTGAGCGGCTATGGCAAGAAGGTGAACTAAGCGCCCGCGTGCTAGAAGGCAAGCAGCAGGAAGGCGCTAAGTTCTCCGACTATTTCGAGCACGATGAGAAACTCGCTAAAGCGCCCTCACACCGCGCACTAGCGATGTTTCGGGCGCGCAACGAAGGCGTGTTGAGCCTGTCGATTCGCCTGCCCGGCGAAGACGAAGCGCCTGTTCACCCCGCCCAGGTGGCGATTGCCAAGCAGTTCGGTATTAGTGATCAAGGCCGCGCGGCGGATAAATGGTTAGCCGAAGTGGTGCGCTGGACCTGGCGCGTAAAGCTTTACACGGCGCTGGAAACCGAGCTGCTGGGACGTTTGCGCGAACAGGCTGAGCTCACCGCGATAGAGGTGTTCGCCGCCAACCTGAAAGACCTGCTGCTGGCCGCACCAGCGGGGCAGAAAGTGACGCTTGCCATCGACCCCGGCCAGCGTACCGGCTGTAAAGTCGCGGTGATCGATGCCACCGGGCAGTTTGTCGATCACACCACGATTTACCCACATGCGCCGCAAAACCGTTGGGATGAAGCCCTGGGCGTGCTTGCCAAGCTGGTGAAACAGCACGGCGTTGAGCTGATTGCGGTAGGTAACGGCACCGCCAGCCGCGAAACCGATAAGCTGGCAGGCGAGCTGCTCAAAGCGCTGGCCCCTGCGCATCCGTTAAGCAAGGTGATGGTATCTGAAGCGGGTGCCTCGGTTTACTCCGCTTCTGAGTACGCATCAAAAGAGATGCCGGACCTTGATGTCACCGTGCGCGGTGCCGTTTCGATTGGTCGTCGCCTTCAAGACCCGCTGGCCGAGCTGGTTAAAATCGAACCCAAATCCATTGGCGTAGGCCAATACCAGCACGATGTCTCACAAGTGCAGCTGTCGCGCAGCCTGGAAGTGGTGATTGAAGACTGCGTCAACGCCGTCGGCGTCGATTTGAACACCGCCTCTAGTGCGCTGCTTTCTCGGGTAGCTGGGCTGAGTGCCACACTGGCGGAAAATATCGTTGCCCAGCGTAATGCCAAAGGTGCTTTCAAAAGCCGTAAAGAGCTGTTAGACGTTAGCCGCCTGGGGGCGAAAACCTTCGAGCAGTGCGCCGGTTTCTTGCGTATTCACAACGCTGACAACCCCTTGGATGCCAGCGCCGTTCACCCGGAAGCCTACCCTTTGGTAGAACGCATCGCCAAGCAGAGCGGTCGTGAAGTGCGCGGCTTGATCGGCGATAGCGCCGCGTTGAAAGCGTTAAAGCCCGCCGACTTTGCCGATGAGCGTTTCGGCGTGCCCACGGTGAGTGACATCCTCAAAGAGCTGGATAAGCCTGGCCGCGACCCGCGCCCCGAATTCAAGGCTGCCGAGTTCCGCGAGGGGGTTGAAACGCTCAAAGATCTCAAACTTGGCATGGTGCTCGAAGGCACGGTAACCAACGTGACACACTTCGGTGCTTTTGTGGATATCGGCGTTCATCAGGATGGTTTGGTGCATATCTCGGCGCTATCGGATCGCTTTATCGACGACCCGCGCAGCGTGGTCAAAGCGGGGGATATTGTCAGCGTGAAGGTGATGAGTGTCGATATTCCCCGCAAGCGGGTAGGGCTTTCCATGCGTTTGGATGACCAGCCGGAAGCTGAAAACAGCAGCTCATCGACGGATCAACACAATGCGACTCGCAAGCCGTCCCGTGGCCAGCGTAATAGTGCTAAACCAGCGGACGTGGCTCCCATGGGCGCGCTGGGTGCTGCGTTGTTAAAAGCGCGAGGCGGCAAATAGTCGCGCGCCTTGAATAGCCTGTGCCTTGAAAAATTGATCGTTGTCGCCATATTCTGTTGTCTATTTTTGAGACAGCGATGATGGCGATGCCACCCGACTACACCAAAGCCCGCTTGCGGCGGGCTTTACTGACAAGGAGTGTTCACCTTGCCTGAACAACTCACTGTGCCATCCTCCCTGACCGCGCAAATCGAGCGCCTGTTACCCAGTGCGCGCCTTGGTCGGTTAGGCCGCCTGCGTCGCGGGATTGAAAAAGAAGGGCTGCGGGTTGATGCCAATGGCCACATTGCGCAAACGCCTCACCCGCACGCGTTAGGCTCTAAGTTGACCCACCCGCATATCACCACCGATTACTCAGAATCACTGCTTGAGTACATTACGCCGGTTTACTCTCAGCCGGGTGAAGCGCTGTCCTTTTTGTCTGACCTGCACACCTTTACCTATCATCACCTGCAAAACGAATGGGTTTGGCCCGGCAGCATGCCCTCGCGGCTATCCGGCAACGACAGCGTGCCGATTGCCGACTACGGCAGCTCCAATGTGGGCACCATGAAGCATGTTTACCGCAAAGGGTTGGACATGCGCTACGGCCGCATCATGCAGGCGATTGCGGGCGTTCACTACAACGTGTCGTTGCCGGATGATATGTGGCACGCCCTGCGCGAGCTGGAAAAAGCCACCAATATTCCCTTCAACGATTACCGCTCTACCCGCTATTTCGGCATGATTCGCCATTTCCGCCGTCATAGCTGGTTACTGCTCTATCTGTTTGGTGCCTCACCGGCCATCGATAAGAGCTTTTTGCCTGAGGGTAAGGTACCCGAAAAACTCCAATCGCTCAGCGACGACACCTATTTTGCGCCTTACGCCACCACGCTGCGTATGTCGGATTTAGGCTATCAGAATAAAGTACAGTCGCAGCTCAAAATCTGCTTCAACTCGCTTTCCAACTACGTGAATACCCTGCGTCACGCCATTTCTTCGCCATGGCCTGACTATGAAAAAATGGGCGTGAAGGTGGATGGGGAGTGGCGCCAGTTAAACGCCAATATTCTCCAGATCGAAAACGAATACTACAGCGATATTCGCCCCAAGCGGGTCGCTAAGCACAACGAAACGCCCAGCCAGGCGCTTGAAGCCCGCGGCGTGGAATACATCGAAGTGCGCTGTTTGGATTTAAACCCGTTCGACCCGCTCGGCGTTACACAAGACCAGATACGCTTTGTGGACACCTTCTTAATGTGGTGTTTGCTCAGCGACAGCCCGTGGATTTCCGATGAAGAGTGTGACCGTTTAGACGATAACCGCCGTTGGGTCGTTGAGCGCGGCCGCGACCCTGAGCTCACGCTATACCACCATGGCCAACCCACCTCGGTACGTGAGTGGGGCGGGCAGATTTTTGCAGAGATGGGCGACGTCGCCCGCCTGCTAGATGCCGTTGAAGAGGGGACGCCTCATGCGGATGCCCTGGCAAGCCTTGCACCACGCCTGGAAGACCCGTCGCTAACGCCGTCTGCTCAAGTGCTTGAGCGGCTCAAGGCGAACGGTGGTTCATTGAGTGATTTAATGCTGAGCCTGGCCAAAGAGCATGCAGAACACTTGAAAGCCGAGCCTATGCAGCGCAGCCGCGAAGCGCTACTTGCGCAATTGATTGAAACCTCGCACCAGCAGCAGCACGATATTGAAGCCGCTGACAAAGAGACCTTTGAGGAGTTCTTGCAGGTTTATTTCACCAAAGCGCGCGAGTCCCGTGCCTTATCGGCGCTGCCAGCTGAGGTGGGTCAATGACCCGGTACTCGTTTCGTTCTGCGGCGCTTGCGGGTCTTGCTTTCTGCGTATTGATGATGGCGGTCGCCCTGGGGTTAGAACACCTTGGCGGTTTGGAACCCTGCCCGCTGTGTATCTTCCAGCGCGTTGCCGTCATCGCGGCGGGCATTGTGTTCGCGATAGCCGCCATTCACAGCCCGGCAGGGCGTGTGGGCAAAGTGATTTACGGGCTGCTTGCGCTGGCTGCCGTGGGAACCGGTGCCTTTATCGCTGGGCGTCATGTGTGGCTGCAAGGCTTGCCTGCTGATGAAGTGCCGTCTTGCGGCCCTGGGCTTGATTACATGATGGATATCCTGCCTATGCAGGACGTGGTCGCCATGGTGTTAACCGGCTCTGGCGAGTGCGCCGAGATTGATTTCTCCTTACTCGGCCTCTCGCTACCCGCGTGGACGCTGATCGGTTTTGCCATCCTGGCAATTGCCCCGCTGCGTATGCTGTTTTTTAAAAACCAGGGTTAAGTACGCCAGCGGTAGGTTTAACGCTATTGGATAAGGTCAGAATCAACCCGTAGCGGGGGTCTTTCGCCATGGATGGCGAAAGTAGCGCCCATGGACGGGTCTACAGCGCCCCCGCCAAGGGCTGTTCTGACCGAACCATTTTTCATAAGCCATTTTTTATAAACCATTGCATAGTGGGGGCGGCGTGCTTTATCAACACTTTGCGACACAAGAAGAGATCGACCGTGCCTACGACCCGATGCTGGGGCGAGACCCGGCGGTGTTGGTAAAGGATTGGCGTCAGCGCAGCGAGGCGTCACGGGCACGCCACCGTACAACGCTTGATCTATCCTATGGCCCCACGCTTGCTGAGCGCATGGATATCTTTCATGCTGAGGCACCTCTTGCTGATGGGTCTAAGGCACCGGTGCATGTATTTTTCCACGGCGGCTACTGGCGCTCGCTGAGTCACCGTGAATTTAGCTTTATCGTCGATGATTTGGTGAACGCCGGCATCACCGTCGCGGTGGTCAACTACGCGCTCTGCCCGCAGGTGCGCTTTAGCGAGCTAGTGCGGCAGAGCCAGGCGGCGGTGGCCTATGTTTATACGCATGCCGCTGAATTGGGCGTTGATCCTGAGCAACTGAGTATTTCAGGGCATTCAGCGGGTGGGCATCTTTGCGCGATGCTAATGTCGACGGATTGGGAAGGCGCTTTTGGCTTACCCAACCAACTGATTCGCGGCGCGCTGTGTATTAGCGGACTTTACGATCTTCGGCCTTTTCCCTGGTCGTGGCTGCAACCCAAGCTCCAGCTTAGCGGGCGCGATGTGCAGGAGTTCAGCCCCTTATGGCTGCCGTGCCGAGTGCCTGCCGCGGTTAAGCTGGTGGCAGGGGGGCTTGAGTCTGACGAGTTTGCGCGGCAGATGAGTAGCTATGCGGAGCATGTGACCGAGTATTTAAAAGAGCAAGGCCAAGCAGTAACCCAGCAGCTACTTCCCGACGCAGACCACTTCTCGATTCTTGAGCACTATCTTATTAAAGACAGTCTTAAAAACGGCCTTAAAAACAGTCTTAACGATGGCTGCTTTGTCGAATGGATTAAAGCGTTCCACGCTTGAGCACCTAAACGCCCAGGTAGCGATCACGAACGGCGCTATCCAGCGCGTTTGGCTTACCTTCCCATACGCTGCGGCCTTTCTCCAGGATAGTGCAACGGTCGGCGATGGGCAGAATTTCGCTTAACGACTTATCCACCAGCAGCGTTGCCTGCCCTTGCTCCTTAAACAGGCGAATGGCGCGCCAGATCTCTTGCCGGATCACCGGCGCTAAACCTTCAGTGGCTTCATCCAGTACCAGCAGGCGTGGATTGGTCATCAGCGCACGGCCAATGGCCAGCATCTGCTGTTCACCGCCAGAAAGGGTGTTGGCCATTTGTGCGTGGCGCTCCGCTAAGCGGGGAAACAGCGTTGCTACTTTTTGCAGCGTCCATTCACCCGGTCGCGCCGTTACCAGCAGGTTTTCACGCACCGACAAATTAGCAAAGCAGCGGCGACCCTCGGGTACCAAGCCCAGCCCCGCTTTGGCGATGCGGTAAGCGGGTAAGCGGCGCAGGTTCTGGGATTCAAATTCAATGCTGCCGCGGCTAGCTGGGGTAAGGCCGAAAATTGAGCGTATGGTGGTGGTTTTGCCCATGCCGTTGCGCCCCATTAAGGCGACCATTTCACCGGCGTTAACGGCAAGGTTTACCCCAAACAGCGCCTGGGAGGGGCCATAAAACGTTTCAATATCGGTCACTTTAAGCATCTAAATCCCCCAGGTAGGCTTCACGAACGCGCGGATCTTGCTTAATCGCCTGACTATCGCCATGGGCGATAACGCTGCCGGAGACCAGCACCGAAATACGATCAGCAAGGCGAAACACCGCTTCCATATCGTGCTCAATGAGTAGAATAGGCACTTCCCGCTTTAGCGCTTCAAGCAGTTCGGTCAGCTTCGCTGAGCCTTCTGGGCCTAGGCCCGCCATGGGTTCGTCCAGCAGTAGGGCGCGGGGCTTGAGTGCCAGGGCGCAGGCCATTTCTACCTGGCGGCGCTCGCCATGAGAAAGCTCGCACACCGGCGTCCAGGCGCGGTGGCTCAGCTGCATGCGTTCCAGCGCTGCATAAGCCGGTTCAAGCAGCTGCTGGTCGCGGGCGACGGGCTTCCAGAACCGAAAGCTATGGCTCTGCAGCGCCTGAACGCCCATCATCACATTGCGCATCACCGAGAGCGGCTCGGCCAGCGATGAGACCTGGAAACTGCGCCCTAGCCCCAGGCGTGCCCGCTGGGCGATGCTCATGCCGGTGATCTCAGTATCGGCTAAATACACGCGACCCTCGTCGGGGCGTATATTGCCGGCAATTTGGCCGATCAGGGTTGATTTCCCCGCGCCGTTGGGGCCAATAAGAGCGTGAATTTCCCCTTGCTGAAGATCCAGCGAGACATCGTTAGTCGCCTGAAGTGCGCCAAAGCGCTTATGCAGGTGTTGCAGTGAAAGGATGCTCTCACTCATTGCGTTCCCTCCCCGCCAGCCAGCCCATCACCCCGTGCTTGGCAAACAGCACCACCCCAAGCAGCACTAGCCCCAGGAAAAGCTGCCAGTACTCGGTAAAGCCGCCTAGCAGGGTCTCCATCATCACAAACAGCACCGCACCGGCCAGGGGGCCATAAAGCCGCCCCACACCGCCTAAAATGACGATCACCATCAGTTCACCAGAGAAGTGCCAGCTGAGCATTGCTGGGCTAACAAAGCCATTGAGATCTGCATAGAGCGCGCCGGCAAGCCCAGTAATCACCGCTGACATTACAAACGCCACTAGGCGAATGGGGTAGGGGTTAACCCCCGCAGTGGCTAGGCGCACATCGTTAAGCCGCGCCATGGTCAGTGCCGCTCCAAAACGCGATTTCATCAGTCGTGAAGTGATGGCCATCGCCAGCACCAAGCCAGTGAAGCAGATCAGGAAATAGCTGAGCGCATTGCTGCTGTCTGCCAGGGGCAGGGTATTGCGAATATAAATCGGCAGGCCATCCTGACCGCCGTAAGTCGGCCAGGAGTTGGCAAAGTAATAAATCATCTGCGCGAACGCGAGGGTGATCATAATGAAGTACACCCCGGTGGTGCGCAGTGAGATAGCGCCGATGGCCAGCGCCAGTAGCGCGCACAGCAGCACAGTGACGAGCCACACGACCAGCATGCTATCGCTACCCGGCACGGTAAACGGCCAGCTCATAAACGGCGTTAAATCAAAGGCGTGGTAGGCGCTGATGCCGGCCACATAGCCACCCAGGCCAAAATAGGCGGCATGGCCAAAGCTCACCATGCCGCCGTAGCCAATGGCCAGGTTAAGGCCGACCGCTGCCATGGCGATAATGGTGATTCGAGAGGCCAGATTGACATAATAGGTATGGCCCAAAAAATACGCCGCCACCGGCAGCAACAGCAGCAGGCCGAGTAGGGCCAGCTGAACCAGCCCTTTGCGGTTGAAGTGGCTATTGGCGTGAGCAGCGAGCGCAGCCTTGGCGGCTGTGTTCTGGGAGGCATTATTAGACGAAGCAGTGTGATTAGACATGAGCAGAGAACAGCCCCTTAGGCTTAAACGCGAGAATGACAGCCATGAGGATATAGATCAGCATCGCGGCCAGCGCCGAGCCAACGCCGGTTGCCTCAGAAGGGGGCATAAACGCTTGAAAGAAGATAGGCAAATAGACGCGGCCCAACGTATCGACAATACCCACCAGCAGCGCACCGAGCAGCGCGCCCTTAATCGAGCCAATACCGCCAATCACGATGACGACAAAGGCCAGAATCAGCACCGGCTCCCCCATGCCCACCTGCACCGATTGCAGCGCACCGACCAATGCACCGGCCAAACCTGCAAGCCCCGCGCCCAAGGCAAACACCACGGTATACAGCTTGGAAATATTGACCCCCAGCGCGCCAATCATTTCGCGGTCGCTTTCACCCGCCCGAATGCGCATGCCTAAACGTGTTTTAGAGATCAAAACGTAAAGGGCAATCGAAATGGTAATGCCCACCCCGATCAGCATCAGCCGGTAGATGGGGTAGCGGGTATCGCCCGGCAGGGTGACAAATCCGGTTAGCCAGGAAGGCGGGCTAAGCCGCAGGGGCGACGAGCCGAAAAGCCAGCGCGTGCCTTCGGAAAAAATCAAAATAAGCGCAAAGGTCGCCAGAACTTGGTCAAGGTGAGGGCGATGGTAAAGCCGGCGAATCACTAGCAGTTCCACCAAGGCACCCACCAAGGCCGCTGCCGCTATACCGGCACCCAACCCCAATAAAAAAGAGCCTGTCGAAGCCGTCACCGTGGCAGTGGCGTAGGCCCCCACCATATAAAAGGAGCCGTGGGCAAGGTTGATAAGCCCCATAACCCCAAACACCAGCGTAAGGCCACTGGCCATCAAAAACAGCATGGTGCCAAGCTGCACGCCGTTAAGTAATTGCTCAATCAGCAGAGTAACCGACACGTTAGGCATCCTTAGCGCGGTAAGAGGATAAAGGCTGGGTGTGTTCACCCAGCCGAGGGGAGCTTACATCTGGCACTGTTCGGCATAAACGTCTTGAATATCTTCAATAGCGATACCCATCAAGCGATTGGTGGGCTCACCATCGTCGCCTTCTACGACTTCACGCACGTAAATATCCTGAATGGGGTGCTGGTTAGTGCCAAAGCGGAATTCGCCGCGCACGCTGTCAAAGTCGGCCGCCCGCAGCGCTTCGCGGAAGGCGTCTTTGTCATCCGGGTGGGCGGTTTCAAGCGCGCTAAGGATCAGGTTGGCGGTGTCGTAACCTTGCGCCGCGTAAAGCGTTGGCATGCGGTCGTAGGCGGCCTGGAAGCCCGCTACAAAGCGGTTGTTGGCTTCGTTGTCCAAATCGTAAGCCCATAGCGAGGTATTGCGGGCACCAATGGCGGCACTGCCCACCGCTTTGATCAGAATTTCATCAAAGGAGAACGCCGCGCCAAAGATCGGCATCTCAACGCCGGAACTTTCCCATTGCTTCATAAACGAAATACCCATGCCGCCGGGCAAGAAGAAGAACAGGCTATCGGCATCGCTATTGCGGATCTGGGCAATTTCAGCGGCGTAATCGGTCTGGCCTATTTGGGTGTAAAGCTCGCCGACGACATCGCCTTCATAAAGGTGTTTGAAGCCTGCCAAGGCATCGGTGCCGGCGGGGTAGTTGGGCGCCATAATGATTGGGCGCTCATACCCCTGTTCACGCATATAAGCGCCCATCGCGCCGTGTAGGTTGTCGTTCTGATACGCCACGTTGAAGTAGTTTTCGTGGCACATGCGCCCGGCTAAATCAGAAGGCCCTGCATTGGGTGAAAGGTAGAAGGTTCCCTGACGCACTACAGACGGCACGACCGCCATCGCCAGGTTCGACCAGATAATCCCGGTGAGAATATCGACCTTATCTCGCTGCATAAACTCATTGGACAAGCTGCGCGCCAGATCGGGACGGTTAGCGTCATCCTGGATCAATACCTCCACATCGTCGCGGCCCGACTGTTCAAGTGCCAGCATAAAGCCATCGCGAACATCCACACCCAAATGCGAGCCGCCGCCAGAAAGGGTGGTGATCATGCCTATTTTGACCTCATCCGCGTGAGCGGTGGCCAGGCTTGAGGAGAGCAGTAGGCCAATGCCCAAGCGCGTTATCTGTTTCATGGTAGGTTCCTTGTTTTAATTAACCCTTGCCGCATTTGGCGTACGTCATCTTGCTGAAAACTATCGTTAAGAACAACAAAAGCTGCGACTATTTGGTTGCTGCCAGGTGAAAACAGGGCATGTTATAACGTAAGCCGTATACGAAAGCGGTATGGCCGTGAATGTATGCCCGTAAAGGTTAGTATGACGGAAACCGTACTTGGTGGGATTGACAGAGGTAGGCAGAGACGCGACCCTAAGCCTATTCGCTTTTCTGGTCGGCTAATGACTTTTCTTGGCGACTAATTAAAGTTAAAAGTTGAGTTAAGGAGAAAGCCCCATGCTCGAAGATTGCAAAAATGCCCTGGAGCGCTGGGGAGGCGTGCATGTGTTGATAGACCGCTGGTTGGATCAGCGTCGTCATTTGCTCGTCAGCTTTATCGAGCTGAAAGACGCGTGTGATGCTGAGCTCGAAGCGGTGAGCAAAGCCCCCATTGATACGTTCAGTGAACTGTTGATGGACTACATTAGCGCTGGCCATTTTGAAATTTATCCGCAGCTTTCTGAAGAGGCGCAAGCCTTTGACGATGAGGAAGCGCTGCTGATTGCAGACAAGCTGCTTGAGCGTTTAGCGATGTCTACTGAGATGGTGTTGGAATTCGATACCGATTTCGACAGCGAGCTTAGCTGTGAGCAGAACATCGCCCGCCTGCCCGCCTGGATTGACCGTTTAGCCCGCGGCCTTACCGAACGCTTCGCGCTGGAAGACCAGTTAATCGCGCGCTTACACGCCGTTCATAGCCCTCAGCATACCAAAGCGCCCGCTTAACATTTGTATTTCCAGGTGCCCGTATTGTCAGGTGCCAGAGGCGGCTTCTCAAGCTCAAAGCGCGGCACCCACGCTTTGAGCATACAACGGGCAAACGGTTAATCCGCTTAGCCCGTGCAGTTTTTCGCTATCGGGGTTTTGCTAAATATTATTTTCCAACTCCGGCAAGATCTCGAACAAATCCCCCACCAGGCCGTAATCCGCCACTTGGAAGATCGGCGCTTCTTCATCTTTGTTGATCGCGACGATCACCTTGGAGTCTTTCATGCCTGCCAGGTGTTGAATCGCGCCGCTGATGCCTACCGCGATGTACAGCTCAGGCGCGACGATTTTGCCCGTCTGGCCGACCTGCATGTCGTTGGGCACAAAGCCTGCGTCTACCGCCGCGCGGGAAGCGCCAATGGCGGCACCCAGCTTGTCGGCAATGCCGTCGAGCAGT
>NZ_LGEN01000020.1 GCF_001507855.1 Halomonas sp. 54_146 | reverse complement strand
TGGCTCAAGGTTCAAACGAATTCATTCAAAATGGATAACAAAGAACGTGTCTTTATCATCTTCTTGCTTGAGTCGCTTGCCTTGATATTTGGTGATTTGCCACCATCATCAGCAAGCGCCCACATGAATTACCTGATCAAATTGTTAAAGAGCTGGTCGCTGAGGCAGTGCCCCGTTGACGTGGTGCGTATATTACCTGATTCCACTAAGGGGTCAAGAGTGAATTCAAAATTTATGGATAAAATACGTTTCTCCCATCAAAGGTTTAAATAGCAATGCACCTTTTGACTCAGGACAAAGTGACAATCCCAATTCCTTGTATGCTTATTAATTAGTAGCTTGAAGCTGACGATTGTAAAAGCAAGGGGAAAAATCATGACCATAAAAGCTAAATTAGTGCCCACATTGGTAGTAGGCAGTGTTCTGGCGACAAGCGTTGCCATTGCTGATGACGGTTTAGAAAACTACCGTAACCGCTTTGAAGCGCTGCCTTACTTACCACCCATTCCAGCAAATAACTCTCTCACGGAAGCAAAGATCGAGCTTGGCAATATGTTGTTCTTTGAACCGCGAATTTCTTCCAGCGGCGTTATCAGCTGCGCTACCTGCCACAACCCAGCACTTGGCTGGGCCGACCGCATTCCCCGCGCCGTTGGTCACGATGGCCAAATCGGTGAACGCAATACCCCAACCGTGTTGAACAGTGGTTTTTTAGGGTCACAATTCTGGGATGGCCGTGAGCCTGATTTGGAAGGCCAAGCGCTGGGGCCAATTGAAGCACCGGTAGAAATGGCCATGGAGTTAGACGTGGCGTTGGAGCGATTAATAGGGTTCGAACTCTATCAGGAGAAATTCAGTGCCGCCTACCCAGGCCAAGAAGAACCTATCACCGATGATAATCTGGCACACGCACTAGCCACCTTCCAGCGCACGCTCAACACGCCCAATTCACCCTTTGATCGCTACCTACATGGCGATCAAGAAGCTATCAGCGAGCAGGCTAAAGAAGGCATGGTAGCCTTTGTTGATAACGGCTGTATTGCCTGCCATCGTGGCCCTGCTTTAACCGATAGCCAATTCCATGCGATTCAAGTACCAGGTTCGACCGATTTGGGTCGTTATATCGTGACCGGGCAAGAGAGCGATAAATATCGTTTCAGAACTCCCACGCTGCGCAACGTGGCGGTGACCTACCCATATATGAACAACGGTGCTACTGAAACATTAGAAGAGGCTGTTGCGATAATGGGCCAAGAAATGCTTGGGCGGGAGTTTAATGATGACACCGTCACTAACATTACTGCTTTTCTACATACGCTAACCGGTGAAATGCCTGATTTTGAAGTGCCTGCCCTACCCTAACATCGCCCTAACGTGAATAGCCGCCTGGTCAGTGTGGCCAGGCGGTAAAATGCTATACCGCAGCTCAATCAAGCATTGGCTACTTCAAGCATTGGGTAAGCTTACCGACATCCAGATGCCAGTGATACTCGATCCTCGGCAATAGGTTTAGCGAGCTAATTTGATGAACAAAGAAGATAGCCGTTCGATTAACCAGCCACTTATCCAAGGAAGCTGCGATGAACGCTGCCGTCGGAGCATCCACACCCGCGAACGGTTCATCAAGGATTACAACACTGGGGTTGCGTAACATTAAACGCGCTAACGCTACCCGCCGGCCTTGACCACCCGATAGCTGCTGACCTTTCTCGCCCACCGCCGTGTCTAAGCCTTTCGGCAACTGCTCAACCCAGTCAGCCAAAGCAACGGCTCTCAATGCACCCCAAAGCATGTCATCGCTTGCGGTAGGGTTGGCAATACGCAGATTTTCGGCAATAGAGGCATCAAACAAATCCACTTGCTGAGTGAGCATGGCAAAGCGATTAGCACGATTTTCCGCCGAAAGCTGCCACGGTGGCACGCCGCCTACCATCACCTCACCCTGAGTGGCTTTTAAGCGCCCCATTAACACGCTGGCTAACGACGATTTTCCAGCGCCGGAGCTGCCGGTAATCACTGCCCGTTTTCCTGCAGGCAGTTGAAAATCGAGGTTACTTAACGCGGGTTCCAGTGTTTGCGCATAAAACAGGGAAAGCTGATTCACTTGAATACTTAGGCCAACATCTTCAGGTAGCGTCACGGCGGGGGTAGCCAACGATGCATCATCAGTTAACGCATTTAACCGGCGCACCGCTGCATAGCTAGCGCCCAGTTTGATAAAGCTCGCAGGTAGTGCAATAAACGCCTCATTCGCCCCCAATGCTATCAAGGTAGCCATCACCAAAATAGGGCCCGTTACCAACTGCTGGGTAAACACTAAACTTGCGAACCACACGACCGCCACTACCATTAAGCCGCCAATGACACTCACTAGGCAGTTTATCAGCACCGCCTTACGCCCTAAGCGGCGCTGGTTGCTGAACGCTTGCTGCTCTTGACTGGCGATCATCGTCCGGTGCCAGTGGGTCGTTTGATAGCTCATCAACTCAGCCGAGGCCTGCACTTGGTCAACCACTAAACGGCGTAGCGACTGCTGATCCACCACCTGCTGATAGCTTTGCGAAAATCCCCAGGCAGCCGCTAGCAGTGTCGCCACTAGCCAAAGCAAACCCAGCGTCACCGCCATCAGCACCGCGACACCGGGCAACCAAATAGCCACAAAAAGCGACACAGCCACCACGCCAAGCAGCGCCACTACCGGGGGCACCAAGAGCCGCAGATAGAAATTATCCAGGGTATCGATATCCGCCGTTAACCGGCTCAGCCAGTCGCTGGCACGCTTACCGTGCAAGCGAGTGTCATCGAGGCGCGTTAAATAGCCAAATACCCGATAACGCAAGTCGGCAAGCAGCGTTAGCACCGTATTATGGTTATACAGCCGCTCGACATAGCGCGCGATGGTACGCGCCAAGGCAAAGAAACGAATGCCGCCGCCAGGCACATAAACATCTAAACGTGCAGGAATACCCAGGGCTAAGGCGATACCGGTCAGGGCACTGGCGGTAATAAACCAACCGGATAAACCCAACAGCGCAAGCCCTGCCATCAGAGTGACCCAAACCAGCAAAGCGCCCACTAAAAAACGCCTGCGCCGCCGAACTAAAAGCAGCAGCCAGGGGCGAAATTCGCGGTATATAGCCATCATGAGATCACCTCTACCAGCTCACCCTGCTCAAAAGCCAAGTGACGATTGGCAACCGCGATCACAGCCGGATGGTGGGTCGCTATCACCAGGGTGCGCCCTTCTTGAGCAAGCTCAAGTAAAGCCGCCATAACCAGCTGTTCAGTCTCCTGATCTAAACTCGCCGTAGGCTCATCTAACAGCACCAGCGGTGCGTTGCTTAGATACACCCGTGCAAGCGCCAGGCGCTGGGCTTGACCACCCGACAACCCAACTCCACGCTCGCCAATTAGCGTATCCAGCCCGTCGGGTAGCTGTGTTAACAGAGGCCCAAAACCTGCGCGTTGTAGCGCGGTCATCATTTCTTCACGGGAGGCTTCCGGCGCTGCCAAACGCAGATTATCGATCAAGCTACCGTGTAGAAGACAGGGCTGCTGATCCAGCCAGGCAAAGTGGCTATTTTCTTGCCGACGGTACTCGCCAGCGCTGGGTGCGATAAAGCCCGCGAGCAGTGCCAACAGCGTCGACTTCCCGCTACCAGAAGCGCCGCTAAGCGCTACTACTTCGCCCCGCTGAATGGTGAGATCGATAGGGCCTATCACCTGCCCACGGCCAGGGTAAGCAACGCAAGCAGCCGTTAACTCAATGGCCGACCTATCTGACCGTGGAGCCATACAGCGATGCCCGCTCACCAAGCTTGGCTGATTGAGGATATTCACCACGCTCTCGGCGGCACCGAGTGCCGCAGCGCGGTCATGGTAGTGCTGAGAAAGCGTGCGAAGGGGCTGGAAAAATTCGGGCGCAAGCAGCAGCACCGCCAAACCAGAAAAAAGCGTCAGTGAGGGTGACGGCCCGTACTCGATATAGCCCAGCAGGCCGAAACCGACATACATGGCCACGACCGCAATCGCGACCGAGGAAAAGAACTCCAGCACCGCTGAAGAGAGAAAAGCCAGGCGTAACGTGCGCATACTAAGACGGCGATAGCCGTCGGTGGCATACCAAACATCCTGCTGGGCAGCTGCTGTACGCCCAAACAGCTGCAGCGTGGTCATACCACGCACACGATCAATAAAATGCGCGGATAACCGAGAAACCGCCACAAACTGATCGCGATTAAGGCGCTCAGCGCCCATGCCGACCAATGCCATAAACAGCGGAATTAAGGGCGCAGAAAGCAGCAGAAACAGAGCCACCAAATAATCCAGCCAACCTGCCACCGCTACTATCAACAGCGGCAAGCAGAGCGTAATCCGCAGCTGGGGGTAAAAACGCGCGAAATAACCTTCCAGCGCATCAATATGTTCAACCACTTGGTTGGCTAGCGAGCCGCTGTGCTGGCTGGTCAGCCACACCGGGCCCAATGCAGATAATTTATCTAACAGCTGAACTCTGGCGCGCTGTCGAATGCGCAGGCTCGCCTCTAGGCTCAATGTTTCATGCCCCCACTGAAAAACAGCGCGTAACAGCACACTGCCCACCAGCAGGGTGAATATCGGCCATAAAGTCATGGGTGAGCGGTCGTGCACCACTAGCTGATCAATAAGCCACGCAAGACCCACCACCACCACAATCGTTTGACTACCGGCCAACACACCGCAGAGCGCTGAACCCAGCAGGCGCTTGCGCTCTCCCTTAGCCAACGCTTGCAGCCAACTGCGCGACGTAAGTGAAAGCGCGTGTTCAGTTACCATAGATCAGTGATATCCCTCGCCCACACGCACCTTGCCGCGGAACACCCAATAGGTCCAGGCGGTATAGGTCAATATAATCGGGATAACGAACACAACCCCAATCAGCAAGAACAGCTGAGACTCCGGCGCAGAAGCAGCATCCCACAGCGTGTAGTTCGGCGGCACGATAACCGGCCATTTGCTTACGATCAGGCCCAAATAAGTGAAGACGTAGATGCCGATAGTGGCCAAGAAAGGCACGCCTTCACGCCGTTTTTGTACCGAACGGAGAACCACTAAAGCACAAGCCAAGGCTAGGAAGGGGAAAATCCAAATCAGCTGAATATTACCGAACCAGCGCTCCCACACCATCGGATTTACGAACGGCGTCCATATACTGATCACCGCAAACACAAACAGCACCAGCGCCAGCAACAGGGGGGTAATTTTATACGCCCAGTCCTGCACATGACCTTCAGATTTTAGAATTAGCCAGGTAGCCCCTAGCAGCGCGTAGCCGGCCATTAAACCAAGCCCGGTGAGCACTGAAAAAGGTGTTAGCCAGTCAAACGCACCGCCGACATAGGTAAAATTTTCAACCGGGAAGCCCTGGATATAAGCCCCCACCACAGCACCTTGTGCAAAGGCAGCAATTGCCGACCCCCAGCAAAAGGCACGATTCCACCAGTGACGATTGCGCCGGGATTTGAAGCGAAACTCAAAGGCAACACCACGAAAGATCAAGCCTGCCAGCATCAGGAAAACACCGATGTAGAGCGCTGGCAAAAACACTGAATAAACCAGTGGAAACGCACCTAATAAGCCTGCGCCACCCAGCACGAGCCAGGTTTCGTTACCATCCCATATCGGTGCGACGGAGTTCATCATCACATCCCGGGCATCTTCATCGGGGGCAAAGGGATAAAGAATCCCCAACCCCAAGTCGAATCCATCCATCAGCACGTACATCATGATGCCGAAACCGATGATGAAGGCCCAGATCAACGTTAAATCAAACATTTCCAAGCTCATACTTAGCTCCTCACCGGGTCAACATCATCGTCAAAGGGCGTCTGTGCTGCCGAGAGAGGCCGCATAGGGCGCTTGAAGTGCTCATCAATCGTTTCGCGCTCTTCTTCCGGCAACATGCCATTACGCACCACGCGCGTGAGGTAATAAATGCCTGCATAAAACACCACGCCGTAAACCAACACATAGCCAATTAAGGTAAACAGCGCCATGGAGCCGGTAAGCGAAGGCGTTAAGCCCTCTGCGTGCGTCATCATGCCGTAAACCAGCCACGGGGAACGGCCAGACTCAGTAACAATCCAACCGGCCAGAACCGCGATAAAAGGCATGGCGATCATCCCGGTCAGCGCTTTCAAAAAGAGTGGCTGACTATAAATATGCCCCTTGCGACGCAAAATCAGCCCCACTACGGCCACCGCAATCATTAATAGACCAATCCCGACCATCACACGGAAGGCCCAAAAAACAATCAGCACAGGTGGCTGCTCTTCAGGCGCGGCCTCGGTAATGCCCGGCACTTCACCGTCTGGCGAGTGGGTCAAAATGATGCTGGCAAGGTTGGGAATAGCGATTTCAAAATGGTTGGCCTGCGCTTGCTGGTCAGGAATAGCAAATAACAGCAGCGGGACATTGGTGGATGTCTGCCAGTTCCCTTCCATCGCAGCCACCTTAGTCGGTTGATACTCTAAAGTGTTAATCCCGTGAAAGTCGCCAATAACCGCCTGAACCGGTGCCAAAAACAATAGCAGCCATAAACACATAGAAAGCGCACGGCGGTTAGCTTCAGGGTCTCGATCACGTAACAAAAACCATGCACTCACCCCGGCCACCACAAAACCGCCGGTCAAAAAGGAGGCAACGGCCATATGCATAAAGCGGTAAGGGAAAGAGGGATTAAAGATGGCCTCGCTCCAGGAGGTAACGTGGAAGCGAAAGTCGATTAGCTCTACCCCAGCAGGTGTGTGCATCCAGCTGTTGGCCGATAAAATCCAGAAAGAAGAGATGAAGGTGCCCACCGCCACCATAATGGCAGCAAACAGGTGAACCCCTTGGGAAACCTTGCCGCGGCCAAATAACAATACGCCCAAGAACGCCGCTTCTAAGAAGAACGCCGTGACAACTTCGTAACTCAGCATAGGGCCGAGGAAATTTGAGGACGCCTGAGAAAAGTTGCTCCAATTTGTGCCAAATTGAAACGACATCACAATGCCTGACACCACCCCCATTCCAAAGACGACGGCAAATACCTTCGTCCAGAAGAGAGACAAGCGATCCCACGCTGGGTTTTTAGTCTTGAAAAAAAGACCGTGGAGCAACGCTATATATGATGCCAGGCCGATAGTAAATACGGGAAAAATCGCGTGAAATGACACAACGAATGCGAACTGCAATCGCGATAATACGAGCGGATCAAGTTCCATTTCACTCTCCTAAGACCTGAATCGGTTTCCCACGAAGGGGGTTACACAAGCTTAGTTGAGCCTTCATGGCACGACACTTTTAGCTATAAGCACTAATTAGCAATAAACACCTATAGTCCTAAACACTAAGCTTATCCCTTACGCCGCAATTAATTTGTCACAAGCTAATTTGTCGCAAGCGCCCTTCTTGGACAGCCATAATATGCCAACAGCCATGCGTCTAAGATGTGTCGCGTTGACGCACAAGGCACCATAGCGGCAGGCTATGACAAGAAAGACCCATGACGATAAAAATGCTATCGAGACATTATGACGATGCTGACCATATAACCGGTGTAGGCGATAAATAGCGCCAGCAAAATGCCCCCTTCCAAACGATTAATGCGCCGTGGGCGGCCACGCCAGGAAAACGCAAATAGAATCATCAGCAGTGTCATGCCGGTCATCACGCTCCAGTCGCGCACTAGCACCTCACGGCCTGCCTCAATCGGCGCAATCACACCCGCAAGGCCCACTACTGCCAAACTATTAAACAGGTTAGAGCCGACCACATTACCCAGCACAAGATCGTGCTCTTTCCGGCGCAATGCGCTGATAGAAGACGCCAACTCAGGTAATGAAGTACCAATGGCGACCACGGTCAAACCAATAATTAAGTCGCTCACGCCAAACTGAGTGGCTATTTCAACAGCCCCCCAAACCAACAGCCGCGAACTCGCAATTAGCAGCACCAAGCCTATCAGCGTCCACATGATTGATTTGCCGCGAGACATTGGCTTGCTATCCAGCGTTTCAGCCACCTCAGATACCAACGCGTCGTCGGACTGATTGCGCGAACGCACAATACTCACCGTGATAAACACCACTAATGCCAGCAAGAGGCAGACTGCTTCCCAGCGTGCTATGAAACCGTCCAGCAGCATCAAACCGGTCACCAGCATGACCAGCATGAGGATTGGCATTTCTTTACGAATAACGCTGGAATGAACGGCTAGAGGCGAAATAAGCGCAATTAGGCCTAGTATCAAGCCGATATTGGCAATATTGGAGCCATAGGCATTGCCCACCGCCAAGCCGGGGTTGCCATCCAGGGCAGCCAGTACCGAGACCATCATTTCTGGGGCGGATGTGCCAAAGCCAATGACTAACATACCGATCAAAAGAGGCGACAACCCAAGCCAGCGGGACGTTGCCGCCGCACCGTCAATAAATTTCTCGGCGCTCCACACCAGCAACGCCAAGCCAAACACAACCGCTAATAAGGGAAGTAACATTTCATTTCCTTCATGACTTAATGACAGGCACCATTTCCAAGCGCTATTTTTAATCACGACGTAGCAGACACTACTTACGTCTTGCATCGCTAGTGCCCAGCACTTTAGAGGAGACAACATCGTTGTGGCTAGGCATTATTTCAGCCACGTAGACTTGCTAAAATACGCGCTTGGCAGCTTAATCCGCCACATCCTAGTAGCTTTGCCAGGAATTCGCACTGAGAGAGTTTAGTTTTTGACGCCGCAACGATTTATTAAACGCCACACGTTACCGGTCAACACACCACTCGTTGACCGCTCTCCTCCTGAGGTCAGAACTCAGCGGCGGCGCTTGCGTGCTTGTCATGAATGTGACTGGGTGTCGGCATTGCCACCGCTCAGCTCAGGGGAGAAAGCTACCTGCCCACGCTGCTCCCATACGCTTGTCAATCGCCACCGCTATCCAGCTCAGCGCAGTATGGCCTTGGCCTTATCGGCGCTTATCGCACTACTGCTGGCGGTATCATTTCCTTTTATCAGTTTTTCAGTCAGCGGCGTCGGTAATCGCATTGAGCTTTCACAAACCGCCACCACGCTGATTGGCTTCCACCAGCCCCTGGTTGCCATTGCCGTTATCATGACCATCGCAGTGCTGCCAGCGGTTTACTTACTTGGGGTGCTTTGGCTTCAGTTTGGCCTATTACGCGATCATCCCCTGCCCTTTAGCCGCAGCATTGCTCGCTCACTGGCTCACTTAACCCCCTGGATGATGGCCGATGTCTTCATTATTGGCGCTCTGGTCAGCCTGATAAAAATAGCCGGCCTTGCCGATATTGAACTAGGCATCTCTTTCTGGGCGTTTTGCGCGTTTGCACTGCTGCTACTAATGACGACGCAGTCTATTGATGCCGACTGGATGTGGTTTTCATTGGAAGGAGAGCCGCTGGCACCTGAAGGCACTAAAACGGGCTTGCCCGCCGCCGAACAAGGCTTAACCGGCTGCCCAACCTGTGGGCTGATAAACCGGCTTTCTTCCCAAGGGCGCGGGCACTGCGTTCGTTGCCATGAGAAACTTCACCAACGCTTACCACAAAGCCTACAGCGCACGTGGGCGCTTCTTACCGCATCGGCCATCATGTATATTCCCGCCAATGTGTATCCCATAATGACCACCACCAGCTTAGGCAGCTCAACGCCATCGACCATAATCGGCGGTGTTGTGCAATTACTTCAAATGGGCTCATGGCCTATCGCTGCGGTCATTTTTATTGCCAGCGTCATCGTTCCCGTGGGTAAACTGGTTGCGCTAACGTGGCTCTGCCTGGTGGTCAAGCGTAGCAACCTATTGAACGCTCAAAGCCGTACTCGGCTGTATCGCTTAACAGAATTTATTGGCCGCTGGTCGATGGTCGACGTTTTTGTTGTAGCTATTTTAGTTGCTTTGATTCGCGCTGGATCGTTGATGTCGATTACCCCCGGCCCCGCAGCGCTCGCCTTCGGTTCAGTGGTTGTATTGACCATGCTGGCAGCAATGTCGTTTGACCCACGCTTAATTTGGGATTTACCACTGCCCACGCCTCTTCGCCGTAAAGCGGCCACCAAGGAACCTGTTGATGGCTAATGAAACACTACCGCCCCCTAACGACCCAACGAACAGCAACCAAACAAATGGCAACGCAACCACCGAGCAGGATTTAAACCGGGCCAAAACATCGCGACAAACCCGCCTTTCACCAATTTGGATTGTACCCATCGTCGCCATTGCCATTGGCCTATGGTTGATTTACGACAACTATGCCAGCCGTGGCACGCTGGTAACGCTCACCATGGAAAGCGCTGAAGGTATCGAAGCGGGCAATACGCTTATTCGTAGCCGCAATGTTCAAATTGGCCGCGTTCAGACCGTGAGGCTATCTGACGATCTTTCCCATGCGGTAATGACGGCACGCATCCAGCCAGAAGCAGAAGATATGCTGCGCGAAGATAGCCGCTTTTGGGTGGTCAAACCGCGCATCGGGCGTGAAGGCATTAGCGGCCTGGGCACCGTGCTATCCGGCGCTTATATTCAGCTTGAACCCGGTGCCGCAGAAGCCCCGCGCCGTGAATTCCCTGTCAGCGAGACCCCACCCGTAGCACCTGCCGGCCAGGCGGGCTTACGGCTGAGTTTAACCAGCCAGCTGGGCAATTCACTGCGGGTGGGTGACCCCGTTTCTTACCAAGGCTATACCGTTGGGCGTATAGAAGAGAACCGCTTCGAGCCTCAATCGCGCACCATGCAGCATCAGGTATTTATTGAAGAACCCTACACCGCGTTAGTTACCGACAGCACCCGCTTTTGGACCTCCAACGGCGTCGATTTTCGGTTAGATGCTGACGGTGTACGTGTCAGCGTGGAATCCATTGAAGCGCTTTTAGGGGGAGGCGTCACCTTCGGCGTACCTGAAGATCTCCCCATGGGGCGCCCGGTTGAAGCCAATACACGCTTCACGCTGTATGCCGACGAAGATGCCGCCCGGGAAGGCACCTTCAACCGCTACTTAGAATATGTATTGCTGGTAGATGAAACTGTTCGCGGTCTTTCTAAAGGAGCACCGGTAGAGTTTCGCGGCGTGCGACTCGGCACCGTCGCCGCAGTACCCTGGAACTTTACCGCCCCCCAGCCAGATTCGCGCGCGCGCTTTGCCATTCCCGTGTTAATAAGGATTGAACCTCAGCGGCTAGGCATAGAAAACAGCGAGATTAACTTAGAAGAGTGGGCGGCTCGGTTTGAACGCTTGTTTGGCCTTGGCCTGCGGGCCTCTCTTAAAAGTGGCAGCCTGCTAACGGGCGCGCTGTTTGTCGATTTAAACTTCCAGCGTGACCTCGCCGATGAGTATATTGCCGAGCGATTCTCAGATCGCGACGTGTTCCCAACCGTGCCTGGCGGCTTTGCACAAATTCAGGCCCAGGTGACCGATTTACTGGAAAAACTAAACACGCTTGAAGTTGAACCCCTGTTAGCCGGTTTGGATCGTAACTTGCAAGCTTCAGAAAGCGTGCTCAACGAGGTGCGCGACGTAAGTGCCTCTATTAATCAGCTACTTAACGACCCTGAGACCCAAGCCGTTGGTGGCAACCTAAACGCAACCTTGGAAGAGCTGCGCAACACGCTGCAAGGCCTTTCGCCTTCATCACCTGCGTATCAGGAACTCACCACGGCCATTGAACGGTTAGATCGCTTAATGCGTGATTTGCAGCCACTAACACGCACGTTAAATGAAAATCCAAGGGCGCTGCTGTTTGACAATTTAGATGCCCAAGACCCCATGCCACGGGCACCACGCGATTAAGGAGCTGACTATGTTTGCATGGATTAAGTATCTACCGGTGCTGATGATCTGCCTGCTGGTATCCGCCTGCGCTAGCAGTGTGGTGCCACCAGCACGCTACATGCTGCCCAGTGACAACACGGCCAGCGCACCTGACCAACCCCAAGGCACACTACGGCTTAGCGCTCCACGGCTTGCGCATTACTTGGATGTCGATGGCATTGTCATGCAGCTGGACGACATCACCCTGAACGCCGCACGCGAACACCAATGGGCAGAAGGGCTAGGTAGGCAGTTAGAGCGGGCGCTACGCGCTCGCCTGTCACACGCGCTGCCTACGCTGCGAGTCATCCGCGCGGAGGGCACACAGCCAGATGCACTAACGTTGCGCTTAGAGGTTAACCACTTCCAAGGCCGGTTTGATGGCTTAGCGATAGCCAGTGGCCAATGGCAGCTGCTTGATGATGACGGCGCGCTACTGGCGATGGACAACTTCCATGCAGAGACACCCCTTGAAGAAGATGGCTATCCCGCGCTGGTGCGTGCCTTAAGCAGCAGTTGGAATCAATCTGCCGAACTCATCGCCAGCCAGATACGCCAGGGCAATTATTTTGACTAATTTTATTTTAGACCAAGCTTATTTTAGACCAAACTTATTTTAGGCTAAGCTTATCTCGACTAGACCTTCAGCTAAGCGAGCTGACTAGTTAATATACGCTGCGGCCTTCTCTGACACGTAACAGCTAATCACGCTGGCTTTTCATAACCGTGTTACACTGCTCGGCTTATTACTGACACGAACATTTCCTGGTGTGTCCGTGCACATCAGAACACAGCACAGCTTCACGCTGTCGCTCTCATGTCACCGTCATACACGGCTTACCAACGACCTTCGCGGCCTTGTGAGTTATCTGGCACACTTCGCTGCCGCGCGGGTGAATCAACCTCGCTTTTTGAACATTACATCTAGTGACAACAACTACTTATCAGTACTGACTCACTAGGTGACTGCGGAGAACGCATGAGCTTTTCTGAACTTGGCCTGCACGCCGACTTGTTACGCGCTGTCACAGCGCAAGGTTACACCGAACCTACCCCGATTCAACGACAGGCCATCCCCGTCGTGTTAGAAGGTCGCGACATGTTAGCCAGCGCCCAAACCGGCACCGGCAAAACCGCGGGCTTTACCTTGCCAATGCTGCAACGGCTGAACGACGGCAAACGCCCGGCAAAGCGCCAGGTGCGTGCGCTGGTGCTCACCCCTACGCGTGAACTTGCGGCTCAAGTTGGCGAAAGCGTTGCGACTTACGGGCAACATCTTGCGCTGCGCTCGCACATTATCTTTGGCGGCGTTGGTCAGCAGCCTCAAATAGATGCGCTGAAAGCCGGCTTAGATGTGCTTATCGCCACGCCCGGCCGCCTATTAGATCTACACCAGCAGGGGCATGTTGACCTTTCTGCCGTTGAGATTTTAGTCCTTGATGAAGCCGACCGCATGCTGGACATGGGCTTTATCCACGACATCAAGCGCCTGCTGCGCTTAGTGCCTAAAAAGCGCCAAAACCTGCTGTTTTCAGCGACGTTTTCTAACGAGATCCAAACCCTTGCTCAACAGCTGCTGGACAACCCAGCGCTTATTGAAGTGGCACCACGCAATACCACTGCAGAGAAAATCGAGCAGGCCATTTACCGCGTAGACCGTGAGAAAAAGCGTGAACTACTCGCCCACTTAATCCAGCAAAACGGCTGGTTTCAAGTGTTGGTTTTCACACGCACTAAACACGGCGCCAACCGCCTAGCCGAACAGCTTTCCAAGCAGGACATTCCTGCTATGGCGATCCATGGCAATAAAAGCCAAGGGGCACGCACCCGCGCGCTAACCGCTTTTAAAACCGGCGACCTTCAGGTGCTGGTAGCAACCGACATCGCTGCGCGTGGCCTGGACATCAATGAACTGCCCCATGTGGTTAACTTTGACCTGCCCAATGTGGCCGAAGATTACGTACACCGCATTGGGCGTACTGGCCGCGCCGGCAGCAATGGCGAAGCAGTTTCATTGGTCTGTGTCGACGAAGATGGATTGCTAGGCAACATTGAGCGACTGATTAAGCAGACGCTGCCAAAACATATTGAACCCGGTTTTGAGCCTGACCCCACTATCAAGCCTGAGCCCATTGAAAATGGTCGTCGCAACCAGCGGCAGCCGCGCGCCAAACGCAAACCCGAAGGGCAGAGCGCCAATACCAGCGGGGAACGTAAACGCCGCGTTCGTCGCTAGCTCCCCGCGCTGGAATATGCGAAGGTATCGCCTTTGCATATTCCAAGCGGCTGTTTTAAGCATTTATTTTTAGCGTTTAGACGTGAACAATTTTTCATGGAGTGATTATGGCGTCGTCCCACCTTATGGCCGAGTATCGCCAATGGCTGACGTTTCAACGTCAAGAGCAACTCAGCCGCGAACATCAAGGTATTGTCCAGCGTTTAGATGACGCCCGCGCCTCAGCCAATCAAGTGGTTCAGGCTTACCGCAGCATGGCTGAAAAGGCCTCTATTGAAGGTGCCTGCTACCGCACGATTTTCTTGCGGCTGCGCGATGATAACCATGCCCTGCCCTGCGAAGGCTGGCTGTTTGTCCGGCGCGTGCTTAGCGAAGGCAATAGCACTCGCGTGCGTGTTACCTTGCTGGAAACCTTTACCCTTGAAGACGGCATCATGGCACCCGGCGATAAGCCAGCTAGAAAACTGACGCTAGAAATATTTGATCAGCTGCACATAGACAAAGGCATGCGCACCAGCGTGAGAGTGGACTGCCTGGATACCTCACAGGATTACCATTTCATTACGCTTCTCGATGCAGTTCGCGGAGATTTGCGTCCTCATCTGAAATAAGCCCGGGTAGTAAATAAGCACAACTATGGCATCTCGTCGCTCAATCACCTTTATTTTGCTGATGGTCGTGGTGGGGCTGAATTTACGCCCCGCCTTGTCATCGGTTGCCCCCTTACTGGCGCGCTTGCAAGAGACCGCGGGGCTTTCGGCCACCGCCGCTGGGCTGCTCACCACGCTCCCCGTGCTTTTTCTAGGCTTAGCCGCCCCACTGGCACCCATGCTAGCCAAACGCATAGGCAGTGAACGCGCCCTTAGCGCTGCGCTCATTCTACTAACGGCAGGGCTTATTCTGCGCGGCTTACCGCTACCTGGCGTGCTATTTATCGGCTCAGCGATGGCAGGTTGTGCGATTGGTATTGCGGGCACCCTGCTTCCTGCCTTGGTGAAACGCGAACTTCCCGATAGCGCTGATTTACTCACCGGCCTTTACACCATGGCACTTTGTTTAGGTGGCGCGTTGGGGGCTGGCTTAAGTGTGCCGCTGACACAGCTACTGGGCAGTTGGCAAGCCAGCTTAATGAGCTGGTCGCTGCTGGCACTGTTCGCGCTGCTATTATGGCATTTCAACATGCCGCGCCCTTCTGCCTCGGCATCACCCAGCCCCATCAATAGCGGTATTTTGAAGTTACTCAATCAGCCGCTCACATGGCACATCATGCTTTATATGGGCTTACAGTCGTCCCTGGCGTATATCGTATTCGGCTGGCTACCGACGCTGCTTGTTTACCGCGGTTATAACGAGGCGGATGCTGGCTGGACAATGGCTGTTTCCATTATGTGCCAACTCGTCGCCGCACTGGCCGCGCCTTGGCTAGCACGTTTGGGTCACGACCAGCGCCCCGCCTTAGTTGTGACGCTGCTGAGCACCGCCATTGGCATTTGGATGCTGCTAATCGCCCCGCTCGCATGGAAGTGGCTAGGCGCAGCATTGCTGGGTATAGGACAAGGAGGCAGCTTTAGCCTTGCCCTTAGCCTGCTCGTTTTGCGCACAGCCAACTCGCGCCTTGCCGGCCAGCTTTCTGGTCTCGTTCAGGGCGGTGGTTATACCTTGGCGGCACTCGGCCCCTTTGGGGTCGGCGTTTTACTCCAAACAGGGGCCAGCACCGAGAACATTGCGTGGTTATTAATGGGCCTGATTGCGGTTTGCAGTGGCTTCGCCTTGCTGGCGGGGCGCAATCACCGCTTAGAAGACCACAGCGGAAAACTGTTAGTGCACCGGGTAGCCCGTACCAAATGATTCGCTAGGAGGCGGCCATGAGCCCACACTCCCCTTTAGCCAGTGCCTTCTCACAGAATGATCGCCTTCTGGTGATTTATACCGGTGGCACTATCGGCATGCAGCAAAACGCCAACGGGCTTGCGCCTGGCGGTGATTTCGCCGCGCGAATGGCCGCTGCCCTGGCTCAGCTGACACTGGCTCAACAACGTTCGCTCCCCCCCTATGAGGTGATCAGCTACTCCACCCTCATTGACTCTAGCGCGGCCACCCCGCTTACCTGGCAAATGCTCGCCCAGGATGTGAGTGAAAAGTTAACGGCTTACGCTGGCTTTGTGATTATTCATGGTACCGACACCCTCAGCTGGACCGCCTCAAGCCTTGCCTATCAGCTGCAAGGCTTGGATCGCCCGGTAGTCTTAACGGGTTCCATGCAGCCGCTAGAGGCACCTGGCAGTGATGGTTTGGGAAATTTATACGGCGCGTTACAGTTTGCCGCCATGCCTACGCTGCAAGAGGTGGCTATCTATTTTGCTGGAAAGCTACTCCGTGGTGCGCGTGCCATCAAACAGCATAGCGAAGCAGCTAACGCCTTCACCAGCCCTAGTTACCCGCTGCTAGGCGAACGGGTGGGCAATGATTTTGTTGTCTACCCAAGCCGCGGGCTTGGCCTGCAACAGCGCGGTGCACCGCGTTTTGAACTGCCTGACTACCGGCTAGTCAATCATGGCGAAGTGGTGCGCATCGTGCTGTGGCCAGGAATGTGCCCCTGGCAGCTTGAAGCGTGGCTGGGTGATGCGCGTATAAAAGGAGCACTACTGCAACTTTGGGGAGCTGGCAACATACCCGATGCCCCAGGCCTGCTAGACGTACTTGCCAACGCAAGCGGGGAAGGCAAGCTATTAGCCGCCATTAGCCAGTGCCCTCAAGGCGCTGTTCACCTGGGTGCCTATGCCGCTGGCCATGGCCTTAGCGATGCCGGCATTCTTTCCGGGGATGACATGACCCCTGAGGCCGCTTTCACCAAACTAGTCCACCTTCTGGCACAGCCCCTTCCCTTAGACGTGCAGCGCCAGCGCTTTTTAACACCGCTTGTTGGTGAACGTTAACGCAACCGTCTTTTTCTTACGCTGGCATAAACGGCAATTCACGCTATGGTGTAAAGAGGCAACTTAACCATTTGAAGGAGCAACATAATATGGAAAAACCGGTTCACCATTTCAGCGAATTATTTGAACAGCTGGGACTTGCTTCTGACGCCGATTCCATTGAACGCTTTATACAGCGCAACGGCGCATTGCCGGAAACAATGCCCCTGGCGGATGCTCCCTGTTGGAACGAAGGGCAGGCGGACTTTTTGAAAGAAGCCGTCGATGAGGATGCCGACTGGGCTGAGGTGGTCGACCACCTCGATGCCTCAATGCATAAGCCTCGCTAATATTGATTGCCCGTCACAAACGACGGTCAAAGGTCTCGCGCCGCTTCTACGCGGCGCCTGAACCAAGCGCCGACCAGTAACAGCAACGCCAGGGCGATTAGTGGCAGCACGACATCAAACTGCAGCGCATCTTCTTCCTCAATCGCCTCTAATGCCCCGTAAATGGCACTGCTATAGACACCCCACTTTACCGACAGCCCAAGCGCGGCTGCCAATAAGTACGTTTTAAGGGAAATACCGCGCAAACCGGCGGCAAAGTTAATAACGGAGTGAGGAAAACCGGGCAATATACGCAGCGCGCACTGGGTCATTAAATCGCTGCGCTGCTCCAACATCTGCATGACTTTTAACGTCAGCCCCCCAGGATTCCAGCGCTGCCCCGCTCTCGCCGCTATTTGATAAGCCCCAAAAGCCCCCGCCACACTACTCAGCGTTAACATTACGGTCGCAATCACCGGCGGATAAAAAGGCGCAATAAGCCACAGCCCAATACTGCCGGGCAGCCCTATGGCCAAGGTAACGGCCATAATTAGCATCACCCCCATAATCACCGCAGGATGATGCGAGGCCTGGGCAGCCCACTGTTTAGCGGCCATCAAGTCTGGCGAATACCACAGCCACACGTAGGCCAGCATAGCCAGGCACGCGAACCCGAACGCCCAGCGCCACGGGTGTCGTGGTGCCCTATTCATACAAACACACTCATACAAACACTCTCATTCAGGCGCGCTCATTCAGACGTGCTTCCACGCGCTCAAGAATCTGGCGGCTCACTTTGCCCACTAGCGGCTTAGCGGCTTTGTTAACCGCTTTTTCCATTAAGCGATTGCGCAGCTCATAGCTCAGTGTCAAAGCCACTTCTGTACCTTCCGGCACGGCGCGTAGGTGATATCGCCCCTGATTTTTCACGCCATCCAACGACTCCCACGCCAACACATGGGGCGGCTGGCTATCGGTCACCATGACATCGAAGGCCCAATCCATGCCTACTGCCCGAACGTGCCAGCGATAACGGTTTTCACCGAGGGTTTCAATCGAGCGAATTAAATCCGAATAATCAGCAAAATCCTCTACGCGGCTCAGTAACTCAAACACTCTTTCAGGAGACGCATTAATAATTTCGCTATGCTCAATGGTTGCCATTGTTCAGCCTCTAACAGCGTGGATGGTTAGCGTAGCATGTTGATATTAATGCTGTCCGCCCTTGCCTTACGAAGACAGCATATGCTCAAACACTGGTCAGGCTAGCGGCTATTGCGTAAACTGCCGCCCTTCCGGACCGGACCCCGGAACGCCGCGACGGCCAATGCCTGCTTGCGATCAACAAATTCTCCGACAAAGAGTGTTTTCTTATGTCACCAACACCCCACGCGGATGCTAATCCCACATCAACAACTGTCGTTATCTATTCCGGTGGAATGGACTCGTTTACCGTACTTCACAGCGCGCTGCGTGAAGGCCTGAGCGTACACGCACTTTCGTTTGATTATGGCCAGCGCCATGGGCGTGAACTCGACACTGCCCGCCAGGTGTGTGAATCGCTTGGGATACCTCATCAAGTCATTGATATTCGTGCGATTCATAGCCTGATTGATAATTCAGCACTGACTAACCCTGACCAAGCCATGCCCCAGGGAGATTACGCCGCGGACAACCTACGCGCCACCGTGGTGCCTAACCGCAATATGATATTGCTCTCACTGGCGATTGCCAAAGCTGTCAATATCGGCGCTGAGCGCGTTGATTACGGCGCTCACGGCGGTGACCATATCCTCTACCCAGACTGTCGCCCCGAATTCGTTGAGGCCATGAACCAAGTAGCGAGCATTGCCAACTTCGAGCCAGTAACGCTACACGCCCCTTATTTATACGCCAGTAAGTCCGACATTCTGCGCGAAGGCCTCGCGATGGGCTTGGATTACCGCCAGACCTGGACGTGTTATGAAGGCCGTGAACTTGCCTGCGGGGTGTGCGGCAGCTGCCGCGAACGGCTGGACGCCTTTGCTGCCAACGGTGTCACCGACCCACTGGCTTACAGCGTAGACAGCGCAGCAGGCAAGTGCTGATGTATCACGTCAAAGAAGCGTTTTATACCCTGCAGGGAGAAGGTGCCCAAGCGGGCAGGGCGAGCGTTTTCTGTCGCTTTAGCGGCTGCAACCTTTGGTCAGGCCGTGAAGCTGACCGGGCGATGGCTAAATGCACCTTTTGTGATACTGACTTTATCGGCACCGATGGCATTAATGGCGGTAAGTTTGCCACCGCCGCCGCCCTCGCTGAGCATATCGCCGCGCTATGGCCGCATAAAAAAGAGAAGGCAATTCCCTATGTGGTGTTTACCGGCGGTGAGCCGTTACTGCAGCTCGACGCGGCATTGATTGCCACGCTGCACAGCCATGGGTTTGAGGTGGCTGTGGAGACCAACGGAACACTCGCGCCTCCTCCGGGCATTGATTGGCTCTGCGTAAGCCCCAAGGGCAACAACCCGCTAGCCGTTTCCCAAGGCGACGAATTAAAGCTCGTTTACCCCCAGGCAGACGCCCTCCCAGAGCAGTTTTCGAGTCTTGAGTTTCGCCACTTCTTTCTACAGCCGATGGACCTTGCGCCCCTCAATCAGGATAAGACCACTATCGCTGAAGCGACCGCTTACTGTATGGCTAATCCCCAGTGGCGTCTGTCGCTACAAATGCACAAATTAGCAGGCTTTGATTAATGTCCTTATTCGTTAAACAACTGACCCATATCGACGTCTCCCTTTGGTGTTCCCAGCGCGGTCTCGTTGGCTGTAGCTGGCAAGTAGATGCGGTGCTGGATGGCGAGCTGGGTGAAGATGGCATGCTGTTTGATTTTGGTGAAGTCAAACCGTGGATCAAGCGCACGCTGGACAGTGGACTCGATCATACATTACTGGTGCCCACCCAAGCTCCAGGGGTCACTGTGACGGAGTGCCCTGAAGGCGTATGTGTTCGCACCACAATCCCCTACCCAATGGAAGTACGCGGGCCGAAAGAGGCCTTTAGCTTGCTTCCCTGGCACGCTATTGAGCTTGACTCGGTCGCCGAGCATTTAAGCCAGCAGCTCACCGAACAGCGCCCTGAAAATGTCCACCAAGTGACCCTAACGCTTAGCGACGAGGCCATTGATGGCGCTGCCTATGGCTACACGCACGGCCTAAAGCGTCACCTAGGCAACTGCCAGCGTATCGCCCACGGCCATCGCTCAAGACTCTATATTTGGCAGCACAACGAGCGTCAGCCACAGCTTGAACAGCAGTGGGCGGCATGGCTGGATAACCGTTATCTACTTGAACAGGCGGATATCACCGCACGCGATAGCGACACCCTTACCTGTAGCTATCGGGCGGCTCAAGGTGATTTCTCCATTACGCTGCCACAGACGCTATGCACCGTGCTTCCCGGCCCCACCACGGTAGAAAATATCGCCGCCTGGCTGGCAAAAGAGGTAGCCACGCAAAGCGGCGTAACCACGCGCATCCAAGCCTTTGAGGGAATCAACAAGGGCGCGATTGCCGTGTTTTCACCTAGTGTTGCGCTTAATGCCTGAATTCAGGAGTGAAGGATGCCGTGCAGGGTGTGGCGCTTGCTGCATCGCGCCCTCAATCAGTTCAGCAATTCCTGGTATGCCCCAGGGCAAGCCTGCGGGCATCCGCTGTGTACAGCTTGATGAGCAAAACTTATGTCGACTATTTGGTGACCCCAGCCGCCCTGCTGTCTGTGAACGCTTCAAGTTTGATATTGATGTCTGTGGCGAACACCGTGAACAGGCGCTCGCCACATTGACCTGGCTGGAGCGGGATACCCGCTAATACTAACTTTCAACCCCTGCCGGATGAGGTAAACGGCGGTCTAGCAAACTAATCCAACGTGTAAGCACCGGCGCATCACTAAGACTGACGTCACTGAGTAAGCGCCTGAAACTTTCTTTAGCCTGTTGGTCATTAGGTTCAATGCGCGTCAGCCAAAGCTCAAGAGCCGCTAACTCCTGGTGGCGGTTACCCTGCTCGCGGGATTGGTTGATCGCCATTTCAGCAAGCGCTTTGACTTCATTCGCCGGATGCCCAAGTAAATCCCGAACCTTGGCAAGCTGCGTGGCTAATTCCGGTAGAAATAGCGTTGTGCGCTCACGGGCGATTACCAGGCACTGGTCAAGGTAATCTTCTGCGGCGTTTAGCTCACCCAGTTCAATACAGGCATCAGCGTACCAAAGCACTGGCCGCTGGTAGCGGTCACGCCCATTCAACTCGGCCATCTGATCTAGGCTGTCACGCAGCTGCACCAAACCTGCGGCGTCCCCCGCTAGCGCCTTCTGCCAGCCAAGAATACTGTGTGCAGAAATTTGCCACAGCTGTAAATCGGGCGTACCGGTCATCGCCGCCGCACGCTCGGCATGACGCGCCGCTAAATGAACATGGCCTAGCTGGCGGTATAGTGCTGCGGCAAACAACAGCGCCAACGCCAGGGTACCCGGATGAGCAATTTTTTCCGCCAACCGAATCGCGGCGGAGACCTGAGATTCGGCGCGTTGATAATCGCCGCGCAGGCACAGTGCCCACCCCTGAAAGCAAGCGGCGGAAACCTGCGGGTGATCGGAAAACGGCAGCCACTCAATCATCATCTGTGCATTGAGTGGATCAATTTCATCTAAGTGGTCGTGGGCTTGTTGAATGCGGCCTGCCCAATACTCGCAGTTAGCGCGGGCGTAGTCAGCCAAGCGGCGATAGCGCGGGTCTTCAAGACGTGCGGCAATATCAGCAAGGGTCGAAGCCAAGGCAAACGCATCTGCATGGGCGTAACGTTGGCTACAGCCTACCCAAAGCCCCCATTTAACCAGGAATACTTGCTCTAAATCTTCCGGGTCTTCAAGGCTGTCGCTGCCCGATTCACGTAGCAACTCACGGGCGCGCACGAAGCTTTCGTGAGCCGTGGGCGAACCGTGCCCTTCCAGAGAGAATGCCGCTTGGCCACGCACGGTAAGCAGGCTTACTTCACGCTCAATCTCGTGCTCAACGTGGCGCAAGCTAGCCAAACCGAAATCGGCCATGCGCAGCGCCGTGCGATTGGCACTCACTTTGAGCGCTTCTCTAGCGGCTAGCTCAAAATAGCGTGCGCCACGGGCATAATGGCCGCTGCGGCGAAGATGAGTGGCAAAATCGCCAGGGTGGCGACTAATCCATACCGGAAAGCGCTCCTCAATTAACGTTACCACCTGCTGGTGCAGCTTCACCCGCACATCGCGCGGGCAAGAGAGATAAGCGGCCTCTTGAAGCAGCTGATGGCTAAACTGGTACTCGTGATCACCGCTGTCTTTATCAACCGGTTCAATAATTTCCAACAGCCGCATATGCTCAAGCGCCTGGGTAAGGCGGCCTTTTTCCCAACCACTGCACTCAAGCAAGAAATCCAACCGAAAACGCTTACCAAGCACCGCTGCCACATGGGCAATGTCACGATCACCTTCAAGCTGATCGATACGGCTTGCCAATAGGCCTAGCAGCCCCTTAGGCAATTCATCAAATTGGACACTGCGCCCTTCGCGGCGATCCATATCCAAACGACGGCAAATTTCCTGCATATATAGCGGCACGCCATCGCAGCGTTCGATGATTTGGTTACGCAGCCGAGGGCTTAAATGGATCCGGTAGCGACGCGAGAGTTGCGATAACAGCCGAGAAGACTGCAGCGCATCAAGCTTGCCCAGCGTAATTTGCTGATCCCAATGCAGCTTCACCGGCAGCACTTCACGCCCATGATGGCTGGCAACCAACATGAAGGCGGTATTGATGGGCAGGCGTGCCTGCAGCCCTGCCAACACATTAAAGGAAGGTTCATCAAGCCACTGTAGATCATCGATCATCAGCACCAATATATGGGTCGTTGCTTGGCGTTCAATTAAACGGTGCAACAGCATGACGACAAGTTCAACGGCTTCACCATTCTGGGCAAGCTGCGTGATCTCTTGCACGTCATGAACACCCAGTGCCTGTTCCAATAAATGCTGGCGGCCTGCATCCAGATTATCCAGGCCTAGCGTCGCCTGAAGCGCATGAAGTGCGTCTACGGTTAACGCCTGCTTTAAATACCAACTAACCAGCGTGCGGGCGACGCCGTAGGGGTCAAGCACGGATAGACGCGTGGTGGGCTGCCAGCAAATAACCGCATCACGGCTGAGCTCTAACTGGCGAAAGCCAACCATAAGTGCTGACTTTCCCATCCCGGATGCGCCGCGCACTAAGACACTTTGGCGCAAGCCAATGCCCGCACGGGCGAGCGCATCACGCAGGGTGCGCAACGACGTTTCACGCCCCACCAGGCTGGGCGGCAGCGCATCACGGCCGCCTTCGTTTTGCCCCAGCACCAATGCACGCAGACGGACACGACCGTCGCTGGCAACTAAGCGCGATGCCAGCCGCGGCTGCAAATCAAGCGCAGGCGGCATGTGCTGGCTGGCTTCTTGGGAAATGACAAGTTCACTACCCTCAGCAGCGCTCATCAACTCTAACGATGTTTGTGTTACTTGACCTAAAGGGTCTGCCAGCTGACGCTCAGGCAGATAGACCACTCGCCCACTGTGCAAACCAGCCGCTAACTCAAAGTGCGGCACATCACCCTCGCCTGCCCAATGTCGACTGCTTTCCTGGGCAAGCGCCTGGCGGCAATGTTCATAGAGTGCCACTAACTCGGCCAACTGATGCGCGGGGCCGTGGGTGCCAAAACACGCCAGCCCCAAACCGCCGGTGGCTCCAGGTAGCCAAAAACCCCCTAAGTGGTGACACTGCTGTTCTAACCAGCGCAATAACTCTAACTGCAGGGCAAGGCAATTGCGGGTTGCTGACCGGTCTTGCCACTCGCCTTTCAAACGCAGCCGGATCGCCATGACCGACAGCTGGCGCAGTTCGATCTCATCTTCACGAAGCGGTTTGCTGTCAGCCGCCAACACGCGGGAAAACGCACCTTGTGGGCTCATCATGCGCGGGTCGTGATGGCCGTCAGACCAATAGTTGGCCAGCTGCAAGAAACTGGGTTCTGGCTGTTGGCCAGACAGCACCAATAGCTGTAAATAGCTATTATATTGCTCGTGGGCAGCGGCCATTTGGTTCTGCTCAGCCAGTTGGCGTACCAAGCGCTCATGAAACGGGCCATACCCGGAAAAACGGCTAACCAACGTTTCCAGCATGGTGTCGGGTACATCAGCATGAGCTTCCAGCACCTGTGCAGCAAAACGAATGACACGCTGGCGCCACTCATTGCGCATTTGAACGAGCCAGCGCTGAAATTCACTACAGCTGGCTAATTGCAGCTCTTCAATCAGGTCGCCTTGGTAACAGCTCATCAGTGCCTCAAGTGTGTCTAAGTCACGAGGCCCTTCCAATAACTGCTGTAACGTATGCAGATCCACTTGCCAATTCGCAGGCAGCTGAAAAGCAATCGTTTGCCGCGAGACGCTTAACACTTGGTCGGCACTCTCGCCCAGCGACTGACGTAGGCAATGCAGCGCATGACGCAGGTTAGTTCTGCCTGACGATAACCCCTGGTCGGGCCACAACAGCTCAGCCAAGGCAGCCCGGTTAACCGGCTGGCGATGCAGTAATAGATAAACGAGTAACGCCTTCACTTTATCGTAGCTAAAGTGCGTTAACACATCCTCGCCCTGGGTAAGCGAAAAGTGGCCAAAAAGGGTTAATTGGTCAGTCTCACGAGCATCGCGCATGATCAACATCCTGCCTAGGCTAGTAGCGGCTTAAGCTGGCACACCGCTATGAAAACGGAAAGCCGTATCGGGCGAAGTAATTAGCTCCGCTTCGCGCGCCACAAAAAAAGTGATCCGCTCATCAATTGAGTTGGATGTTTGCTGGCGAGCAAGCAGCAGATAGTCTTCAAAATGACGACCTTCTGATTTCACCAGGGTGCGATAAAACTTGGCAAGTTCTTCATCTAAATAAGGAATTAAGCGCGCGAACCGTTCACAGCTACGCGCTTCAATAATGGCACCGATGATTAGCACATCAATTAGCCGCTCAGGGTCATTGCTGCGCACATGCCGCCGAAGCCCTTCAGCGTAGCGTGAGGCTGTTAAATGCTGATAAGCGACGCCTCGTGACTCCATTAGCGCAACGACCTGCTCGAAATGCAGCAGCTCTTCGCGCGCTAATTGCGACATTTTGCTCAGCAGCAGTGGCTGATCAACGTAGCGATAAAGCAAACTCATGGCGGTAGACGCCGCCTTTTTTTCACACTGAGCATGATCGATCAGCAGCGTTTCAGGATTTTCCAGCGCCCACTGCAGCCAGGCATCGGGCGTTGTACAAGCCAAAAACTGGCACAAACTTTCAGGCAAAAGGTCTTCGGCATCAATCGTATGATTGGCCTTTGGCAGAGCACTTAATTGTTTTGGAAGAGCATTTAGTTGTATCGACATAACACCATTACCGATCTTGTATAACACTATTGTACAACATATAAGCACCGATGGCGCTTAGTTCCCAGTTGCCGCAGATTATTTACACCCTGCACTTATCATTACTAATGTAGCTATTTATCGTTGCTAATATCGTTATTAGCCTAAAAATGCTCCACACACTTTTAGTCAATACGCTTACATCAGCATGATTACCAGCACGACAGAAACAGCATGTCGCTAAGGTTATCAATTGAGAACCATGGTAACGCGCTGTAACGCCAATCACACCCGTCCAGCTCAAGGTAATCGCTGAATTGGAAAAAACTTTCCTAACGTTTGCCCCAAAAAGTTGATTAAAAGCGCTTTATTGATGCACTTATGTCACAGCATCAGCACAAAGTACAAGGGAGTGCCTCGTTTGCCAACTTAACATTGTCGACAGTTTGGCGTAGAATCTCAGCCATCCAACCACACGCTGTTTGTCAAGCGTATGCCATATGTGATCGGCCCCGCAGTCCGACACCACGCGGCTACCACCGTGCTATGTGTAGGCCGTCACCATAAAGTCAATGAGAACGTAAATGAGAGGGCCCCAACGTGCTTGAAGCTTACCGCCAACATGTCGAGGAACGTGCCGCTGAGGGCGTCCCGCCCAAGCCTCTAACCGCCGAACAAGTAGCCTCATTAGTTGAGCTACTCAAAGCGCCGCCGGCAGGTGAAGAGGAATTTATTCTCGATTTAATCACCAACCGGGTACCACCGGGCGTTGACGAAGCCGCTTATGTAAAAGCAGGCTTTTTGACCGCCATTGCTAAAGGTGAAGCGACTTCGCCACTTATCGACAAGATTCATGCCGTTAAGCTGCTGGGCACCATGCAAGGTGGCTATAACATCGTCTCAATGGTTGAACTGCTTGATAATGAAGAACTTGCCCGCGAAGCAGGCGAGCAGCTCAAGCACACGCTGCTGATGTTCGACGCCTTCCACGACGTGGAAACGCGCGCTAAGAACGGTAACAGCGTTGCTAAAGAAGTGATTCAGTCCTGGGCTGACGCCGAGTGGTTCCTTTCTAAGCCAGCACTGGCTGAAAAGATCACTCTGAGCGTGTTTAAGGTGCCGGGCGAGACTAACACGGATGACCTCTCTCCTGCCCCGGATGCCTGGTCGCGCCCAGACATTCCGCTGCACGCTAATGCCATGCTCAAAAACGAGCGTGACGGCATCGAGCCCGTCGTGCCCGGCACCACTGGCCCGCTAAAGCAAATTGAAGACGTTAAAGCGAAAGGCTTCCCGGTTGTTTACGTTGGCGACGTCGTCGGCACTGGCTCATCACGTAAATCAGCGACTAACTCGGTGCTGTGGTTCTTCGGTGATGACATCCCTTACGCCCCCAACAAGCGCGCCGGTGGCTTCTGCTTCGGTAGTAAAATTGCCCCTATCTTCTTTAATACCATGGAAGATTCAGGCGCTCTGCCGGTTGAGATGGATGTTACCAACCTGAACATGGGCGATGTCATCGACGTTTACCCCTATGAAGGTAAAGTGTGCAAGCACGGTAGCGATGACGTACTGACGACGTTTGAACTTAAAACGCAGCTGATTTTGGATGAAGTTCGCGCTGGCGGCCGTATTCCTTTGATCATTGGCCGCGGGCTAACCGGCAAGGCGCGTGAGTCACTGGGTCTTCCGACCTCTGATGTTTTCCGCCTACCAGACCAGCCTGAAGATACTGGCAAAGGTTTCACCTTAGCGCAGAAAATGGTCGGCAAGGCCTGTGGTTTGGACGGCGTTCGCCCCGGCATGTACTGCGAACCCAAGATGACTACCGTAGGGTCACAGGACACCACTGGCCCGATGACCCGTGATGAGCTAAAAGACCTTGCCTGCCTGGGCTTCCAGGCTGATCTGGTCATGCAGTCGTTCTGTCACACTGCCGCTTACCCGAAGCCGGTGGATGTGGATACTCACCACACCCTGCCTGACTTCATTATGAATCGCGGCGGTGTTTCACTGCGCCCGGGCGACGGCATTATCCACAGCTGGCTGAACCGCATGCTGTTACCGGACACGGTCGGCACCGGCGGTGACTCGCACACCCGCTTCCCGCTAGGCATCTCCTTCCCAGCCGGCTCAGGCTTGGTAGCGTTTGCCGCCGCCACCGGCGTTATGCCGCTGGATATGCCGGAATCGGTATTGGTACGCTTCAAAGGCAAGCGCCAGCCGGGCGTTACGCTGCGCGATTTGGTTCACGCCATTCCGCTTTACGCCATCAAGCAGGGTCTGTTGACGGTTGATAAGTCCAACAAGATCAACGCCTTCTCTGGACGAGTGCTGGAAATCGAAGGCCTGGAAGACCTCACCGTTGAGCAAGCCTTTGAGCTTTCTGATGCCTCTGCCGAGCGTTCAGCTGCAGGCTGTACGATTACGCTGTCAGAAGAGAGCGTTACTGAGTACCTGAAGTCCAACATCACGCTGCTAAAATGGATGATGGGCAACGGTTACGGCGATGAGCGCACCATTAGCCGTCGCATCGAAGGTATGGAAGCGTGGCTGGCCAACCCAAGCTTGATGCGTGCTGACCAAGACGCCGAGTACACTGAAATTATCGAAATTGATCTGGCTGAAATTAAAGAGCCAGTTCTGTGTGCGCCGAACGACCCAGACGATGCGCGCCTGCTGTCTGAAGTAGCTGGCCAGAAAATTGACGAAGTCTTTATCGGTTCATGCATGACCAACATCGGTCACTTCCGCGCTGCGGGCAAACTGCTTGAGAAGCAGCCTGCTGGCAGTCTAAAAACTCGGTTGTGGCTGGCACCACCAACGAAAATGGATCAGCATCAGCTGACCGAAGAAGGCTACTACGGCATCTATGGCCGCGCCGGTGCGCGGATGGAAATGCCGGGTTGTTCACTGTGTATGGGTAACCAGGCCCGCGTTGCTGCCAAGAGCACGGTGGTGTCTACGTCTACACGTAACTTCCCGAACCGCCTGGGCGATGGTGCTAACGTTTACCTCGCCTCTGCGGAGCTGGCTGCCGTTGCCGCAGTAGAAGGACGTCTGCCCAGCGTTGAAGAATACCAGCGTTACATGGGTGAATTTGACGCCATGGCGGGTGAGATTTATCGTTACATGAATTTTCACGAGATTGAGGAATATCAGAAAGTTGCCTCAAACGTGATTCCGGTCGCTCAAGAAGCGTAACGCTCGTTAAGCGCTTGATGAGATAGACCGCCCCATCGCCGATGCTCGCACCATCGCAGAAAATGTGATTCCTCACGGTTTCTGAGTCGATGACCGAACGCCCCGCCACTGTTTTACAGGGTGGGGCGTTTTTCTACATGACCGCTAAGGCCACAGGAGCAGGTAATGACGACGCCCACTCACACTCACATCGTGACACCCGATCTATGCGATGCGCACCCAGAGGTCGCAGTGCTCGACCCCCAGCTTGCCAATTTTGGCGGGCATGAAGCTTTCTATGGCCCTATCCGCACCATAAAGTGCTTTGAAGATAACTCCATGGTCAAACAAGCGGTCGCCGAACCTGGCAACGGTGCCGTATTAGTGGTTGATGCAGGGGGTTCGTACCGCTGTGCCATGCTGGGGGATATGCTCGCTGAACAAGCGGTAGCAAACGGCTGGGCAGGCGTTGTTATGTACGGCTGCGTGCGCGATGTAGAGATACTCGCCACCCTACCGCTTGGCGTTCAGGCGCTGGGCAGTCACCCGCGCAAAAGCGAAAAACGCGGCGAAGGACAGCGCGATGTCGACGTCACCTTTGCCGGCGTCACCCTTCAGCCAGGCCAATGGCTCTACGCGGATAATAACGGCATCATTATTGCCGAACATGAGCTGCCGCTTTCTTAATAAGAACTCTTTATCTCTTTATCTCTTTATCTACAAAGCTTGTACTAAAAGAGCCCCTTGCCAGGTGTGGCGGTTGCTGCCACCCTGGCGGCACATTCTTACCGTTTAATGACGATGCAGCCTTTGACCTATCTTGGCTCGGCCTTACTGCGCACGCTGCGCGATCACCTTCGCCCGCTGATCGCCTACCACCTGTTTTTTACCCTGCTCGCCTCAGCCTTATTGCTGCCAGCGATCACTTGGGTCATTCGTGGGCTGCTTGCTCAGCTCAACCGCGCGGTGGTCACCAATGATGAGTTAATCACCCTACTGTTTAGCCCATTGGGGTTAGCGGGCATGTTAGTAGGGCTTGGGTTTACCTTTTTGGTTATTTACTGGCAGCAGGCGGGTATGCTTCAGGTTGCCGTCAGGCCGCGAGACAACCATTACCGACTGGCCCTTGAAGCACTCTGGCTGAGCACGCAACGGCTACCGGCGTTAGCAGGCTTAGTGATTCTTCAGGTGGGCACCCACTTATTGCTGCTTGCGCCGCTGATGGCAGCACTTGCCTGGTTATACAGCGTTTGGCTGAGCGGCATCGACCCCTATTATTTACAGCGCATACGCCCCCCAGCGCTGTGGTATTTCCTGGCTTGCGCGCTGCCACTCATCGCTATGTGGGCATGGGCAGCCGCCTGGCTTTATTTACGCTGGCTGTTAGCGCTACCGTTAGTTGCATTGGAAAACAGCAGCCCCTGGCAAGCATTGAAGCGCAGCGTTCATTTAACGCGAGGCTGGCGGCGTTCCATTGGTGCAGCCGTGCTTTTCTTACTCGTGATCATTGTCAGCCTTCCGCTGCTGGCTACGCTGCTGTTTGATCGGCTCTTTACCCCACTGCTGTGGTGGCTGCCTGAACACAATGCCGTCCTTGTTCCCGCAATGCTGGCGTACCTGCTGGGCTATGTATTGATTACGCTTGCCATTACGTTTGTGGGTATTGCCACCAATGCGTTACTTTCTGCATGCCTTTATATGCAGCTGGCTCACCGAGAAGCTCGCCCAGCGTCACCACCTGAAAACATCAATGCAGGCAGGCTTGCCTGGGTGGTGGAACTCAGCGTGCTGATTTTTGCCGGCCTTCAAGCATGGTGGATACTCAATAGCTTTGAGATACGCGACCATGTAACGGTCATTGCCCACCGCGGCAGCTCCATGGTCGCCCCTGAAAACACCTTGGCAGCCATAGAGCAATCATTAATTGATGGTGCCGACTACATCGAAATTGATGTTCGTTTAGCCCGTGATCAACAGGTAATGCTTTACCATGACCGAAGCCTAGCAAGGCTAACGGGTGATAATCGTGAGTTTGGCGATCTAACCAGAGAGGAACTGAGTCACTACGATGTGGGAAGCTGGTTTGGCGATGCTTTTCAAAATGAAACCATCCCTGGTTTAGATCAAGCGCTCAATGCTGTACGCAGCAAGGCGGGGTTAATGATTGATATGAAGCCCTTACCAGGCCAGGAGCAAGCATTAGCCAACGCCGTCATTGATGCCTTACATGCTGAGAGTGACCAGCGCTATCGCTGTTGGGCCACCCAACAAAACGCCTTTGATGGCTACACCGCGTGCGGTTTTCCCAATGCGCTGTTAGCGATGCGCGTGGCAACGATGTCACCGTCGTTACTGCGCCACATTAAGACGCAAGCCCCCGAACTGCGCGTTACGCTACTGGCACAGCTGATTCTTCCAGGCACTTTAAATCGACGCGACTTTGATGCGCTGGGGCTGCGCCATAACCGAATTACCGAAAGAGAAATCAACCTGGCTAGGCGGTTTGACTACGAAATACACGCCTGGACCGTCAATGACCGTGCCCGAATGTCAACACTGATTGATCTGGGTGTCGATGCCATTATCACCGACTACCCAGACCGTTTAACGGCGCTCATTCAAGATCGCCGCGAATTAAGCGACGGCGCGCTAATGCTAGTGAAACTGCGCAACTGGCTGCGCCAATAGCGCCTGGCTTAATCGCTTATCACTCACCTATCACTCACCCATCACAATACCTTCACGACGCGGGTCAGCGCCTCCAAACAGGCTGCCGTCATTAAGACGCATAATCGCCTGAAGGCCGCTGGTAAGTTCGCGTTCGCTGACGGTATGACCACGCTCGCGCAGCGCGTTGATCGTTTCCTCAGGAAAACGCCCTGTTTCCACGAACACATCGCCACCCAGGGTAATCGCATGGGGTAGATTCAAGGCTTCCTGAGCACTTAATCCCCAGTCACGTAGCGCTACTAACGTTCGAGCCGTGTAGTGAATAATGGCAGCACCACCCGGTGACCCAAGGCTTGCCACCAACTCGCCGCTTTCTTGGTCAAACACCAGCGCCGGGCTCATGCTGGAACGTGGCCGCTTGCCAGGTTCTACCCGGTTGGCGACGGGCTCACCATCCACCTCAGGTGCAAAGGAGAAATCAGTAAGCTCGTTGTTGAGCAAGAAACCACCGGCTAACCCTGTTCCACCGTCAGACAAAATCCGCGAGCCAAACGCCTGCTCAATGCTGGTTGTCATCGCTATCGAGTTGCCCTCTTCGTCAATAATACTGATATGACTAGTGCCATACTCTGGCTGCTCCGGCTGGCTGGCCCAGCTAATGTCCAGCTCGCCTGGATTACCCGGCTCCGCGCTATCACCCATGCTCATCGCTTCAATAAGCGCGCTACGCTGGGCTAGGTATTCAGGGGCTAACATCAATGACCAGTCGCCGCCCGGTGCCTCGACAAACGCAGGGTCGGCAATGTAGCGGCCACGGTCTGCGAACGCTAAGCGCGAGGCTTCTAAAAACTGGTGCAGCCATCCGCTGCTTGCAGCGCCGCTGTCTAACGGCGCTTCGAGTAACGGCTGCTGATCGAGCATGCCCAATATCTGCATGATAGTAAGATGGCCCGATGAAGGCGGCGGAAACCCGCACACTTCCCACTGCTGCCAGGGCGTGCACAGCGGCTCGCGGGTAACGGCTTCATAGCCGCTCATATCCTCAAGCGTCAAACTGCCTGGGCGCTCGGGGTGGTTTTGTACTCGCTCAACGATATCTTCAGCCACGGCGCCTTCATGAAAAGCTGCACTACCGTGTGCCGCTACACGGCGGAAAATTTCACCCAGCGCTGGATTTTTAAGCGTTTCGCCTACGGCAATGGGCTCGCCTTCAGCGTCATAATAAAACTGGCTAGCAAGTGGGTCTTGTCGTAAAAAGGCGTCGTTAGCCAGGCTGGTATGCAACCGATTGCTAACGGCAAAGCCCTCTTCTGCCAAGGTAATCGCGGGCTTGAACAACTCAGCCCAAGCTAGCTCACCATGTTCAGCGTGAGCCTTTTCAAGCATTTTAAGCGTACCTGGCACCCCCACCGAAAGGCCGCTTGCAACGGCGTCCGCAAAGGCCAACGGTTGGCCATTTTCTATAAATAGCTCACCAGTAACGCCTTGGGGTGCCGTTTCACGACCATCATAAGCGCGTACTTCAGCGCCATCGTAGTGCATCAAAAAAGCGCCACCACCAATTCCGCTGGATTGTGGCTCAACCAAATTCAGCACCATTTGCACCGCAATGGCCGCATCAATAGCGTTGCCACCGGCTTTCAGCACTTGATAGCCCGCATCCGTTGCCAAGGGGTTGGCAGCAGCGACCGCAAACGACGCCGCCGCCCAGCCGGGTTTCTCTTCATAGCCCGACTGGCTTTCAGGAGAAATCGAGGGTGCCTCATAGCTAAACCCCCAGCTATACAACGGCGCTACCAGCAGAACAGGTAGCGCAAACTTAACTGATTTTGGTGACATCTCAGCGCTCTCCGCGACAAATAAAAAAACCACTCCAAAAGGGTAGCCTATAAAAACAACGACGCCCGGCACAATGGCCGGGCGTAAATTAGTTAAAATAAATGTAACTACTCGATTTTCTGCCCTGCGAGCATAAACCAGGTTTCCAATACCGCATCGGGGTTGAGTGATACAGAATCGATACCCTGCTCCATCAACCATTTAGCCAGATCGGGATGGTCTGATGGCCCCTGCCCGCAAATACCGACATATTTGCCCTTCGCCTTACAGGCTTGAATTGCCATAGCGAGGAGCTTTTTAACCGCCTCATTACGCTCGTCAAACAGATGCGCCACGATGCCCGAATCGCGATCCAAACCGAGCGTTAGCTGGGTCAGGTCATTAGAGCCAATCGAGAAACCGTCAAAATACTCAAGGAACTCATCGGCCAGCAGCGCATTAGCAGGCAGCTCGCACATCATAATGACTTTTAGGTTTGAAGGGCCGCCCCGCTCCAAGCCGTTCGCCGCTAGCAGTTCAACGACCTCACGTGCTTCATCGGTGGTGCGCACAAAAGGCACCATCACTTCAACGTTATCAAAACCCATTTCTTCGCGCACCCGCTTCAGGGCGCGGCACTCAAGCTCAAAGCAGGGACGGAACGCCTCGGAAATGTAGCGCGATGCCCCCCGGAAACCCAGCATGGGGTTCTCTTCGCCCGGCTCATACAGCTTGCCGCCAATCAGGTTTTCATATTCGTTCGATTTAAAGTCTGACAGCCGGACGATAACGCGCTGCGGGTGAAATGCGGCTGCTAGCGTTGAAATACCCTCAACCAGCTTATCGACATAAAAGCTTACGGGGTCGGCATAACCCGCGGTGCGCAAATCAATCACCTGCTGTAAATCCACAGGCAGCGTGTCGTACTCCAACAGCGCTTTAGGGTGGACACCGATCATACGGTTAATAATAAATTCCAGGCGCGCCAGCCCAACGCCCGCGTTTGGCAAACTGGCAAAGCCAAAAGCGCGGTCAGGATTACCCACGTTCATCATGATTTTGAACGGGATTTCCGGCATAGCGTCGACACTAGAAACCTTGCAGTCAAACTCTAGCAATCCTTCGTAAACATTACCGGTATCGCCTTCCGCGCAAGAAACCGTGACGTCGATACCTTCTTTTAACTGAGTGGTTGCATCGCCACAGCCTACCACGGCAGGAATGCCCAGCTCGCGAGCGATAATCGCTGCGTGGCAGGTACGCCCACCGCGGTTGGTAACGATGGCAGAAGCGCGCTTCATGATCGGCTCCCAATCAGGGTCGGTCATGTCGGTAACCAGCACATCGCCATCTTGGATTTTGTCCATATCGTCAGGGCTTAGTACCACCTTCACCGCCCCACGGCCAATACGCTGGCCAATAGCACGACCGGTGATTAAGGTACGGCCTTTTTCACGCAGCTGGAAGCGCTCAAGTTTGCCCCCTTCCTGCTGGGAAACCACGGTTTCAGGGCGTGCTTGAACAATGTAGAGCTTGCCATCGTCGCCATCCAAGGCCCACTCAATATCCATCGGGCGCTGGTAGTGCTCTTCGATGGTCATTGCCTGGCGCGCCAAGTCCATCACTTGCTGATCATTCAGGCAAAAACGGCCACGATCTTTATGTGGCACGTCGACGGTTTCTACTGATTTTCCAGCGCTGGCATCTTGGCCGTAAACCATCTTAATCAGCTTAGAGCCTAAACTGCGTCTCAGCACCGCCGGACGACCCGCTGCCAGGGTCGGTTTATGAACATAGAATTCGTCAGGATTAACCGCACCCTGCACCACCGTTTCACCCAAGCCCCAAGAGGCGGTAACAAAAACGGCATCGCGGAAGCCAGACTCTGTGTCTAGGGTAAACATAACGCCCGCAGCGCCCGTCTCTGAACGCACCATTTTCTGCACGCCTGCCGAAAGAGCAACGTTCTCATGGGCGTAGCCACGGTGCACGCGATAGGAAATAGCGCGGTCATTGAACAGCGAGGCAAAGACTTCGTGCACGGCACGTTTGATGTTGTCGAAGCCTTCAATATTGAGGAAGGTTTCCTGTTGGCCGGCAAACGAGGCATCGGGTAAATCTTCAGCGGTAGCTGAGCTGCGCACGGCCACTTTCAGCTCAGGGTGTTGTTGCTGTAGCTGGCCATAAGCGTCGCGCAGAGCGGCTTCAAAGGTAGGCGGCAATGGCGTATCAATAATCCATTGACGAATATTGCGGCCTGCTTCAGCCAGCGCTTTGACGTCATCAACGTCCAAACGCGCCAGAGTGGCGTTAATGCGCTCGTTTAACCCTTCGTGGGAGAGAAATTCGCGGTAAGCGTGGGCGGTGGTTGCAAAGCCGCCGGGGACGGTTACGCCTACACCTGAGAGATTAGAAATCATTTCGCCAAGCGAGGCATTTTTACCACCTACGCGTTCGACGTCCGTCATACCCAACTGATCGAACCACAGAATGTACTCTTCCACGTAACCCCCTCGCTCATAGATATCGGCATGGCCTTAACGACCACGGATAATTCACTGAGACACACTAGCACCGCGCCAACATATTCGCCATTGGTCTAATAGCGAAGAGAGTGGAGGATTTTTACAACAGAAGGACTTTTTAGCGCTGTTATGTAGTCAAGCATGTTCAGATAAGTTGTGCTGGCAATAAGTTGTGCTGGTAAACGGCTCGGCACACAATAGTGGCATCACTCACAGGCGGATCTGTTTATGAAGCGCACGGCTTTTTTTATATCTGATGGTACAGGGATTACGGCGGAAAGCTTAGGGCGTAGCTTGCTGGCTCAATTCAGCGATGTTGAGATCGACATGCAGACCAAGCCGTATATCGATACGGTTGAAAAAGCCCGAGCGCTGGCGCACATTATTGAAGCAACGGCTGATCGTGACGGCAAGCGCCCTATCATCATCGACACGATTGTCGACCAGCAAATTCGTAACGTTATTCGTCAGGCATCTGGCTTCAAAGTGGATATCTTTTCAACCTTCCTGGAGCCTTTGGAACAGGAGCTGGATACCCACTCATCATATAGCGTTGGCCGCACTCACTCGATTGGCAGCGATGATGTGTATATGGATCGCATCCATTCAGTACACTTTGCACTGGATAACGACGATGGCGCGCGCACCCATCAATACGATAAAGCGGATATTATCCTGGTAGGCGTTTCGCGCTGTGGTAAAACCCCTACTTCGCTCTATTTAGCACTGCAGTTTGGTATTCGAGCCGCTAACTACCCGCTAACCGAAGATGATTTAGACGAAGATGGCATACTCAAGCTGCCTAAGGCACTTGTACCCCACCGTCAAAAGCTGTTTGGCTTAACCATTGATGCGCGACGCTTGTCGGCGATTCGTAACGAGCGACGCCCCAATAGCCGTTACAGCTCGATGGATCAATGCCTTCAGGAAGTGGAACAGGCAGAGTCGCTCTATCGCACCATGCACATTCCCTTTATTGATGCGACGCGCTTCTCGGTAGAAGAAATTTCCACACGGATGATTGCCGAGACAGGATTAGCGAGACGTTTTTCGCCCCGCTAACCGCTGCTAGGCGATCCGTTACATGCCTTTCGGGGCAAATATACCCGGCGCGTTTCGCCAGTAGCCTTTGTAGTCCATACCGAAGCCAAACACATAACGGTCGGCGACGGTTAAACTGCAGTAGTCGGCCTTTAGACCCGGCACCGCTTTGCGGTTGTGCTGTTTATCTACCAGCACTGCCGTGGTGACACTGGCGGCCTGCGCTTCTTCACAGTAAGCCAGAATTGCCGCCAGCGTTGCCCCCTCGTCCAAAATGTCATCGACAATCACAACATGACGCCCGGCCATTGGCACTTCCGGCGAAACGCGCCAAAAAAGCTCGCCGCCGCGCAGCTCGTTGCGATAACGCGTGGCGTGCAAATAATCCACTTCCAGCGGAAAACCTAAGCGGGTGAGTAAGTGGCCGGTGGTAATCAAGCCTCCATTCATCACGCAGTAAAACACCGGCAGTTTATCGCCTAAATCTTTGGTGATTGCTTCCGCCATGCGATCAAGCGCCCGCTCTACCTCTTGCTGAGAAATTAAGCAGTCGGCGTTATCCATCAGTTCGCGCATAGAATCCAATGACGCTAACGCTTTTTTATCCAGCTTTGACATCTACCAACTCCACGGCGGGTTAAAGGTTTCAATACTTAGTTATTTAATACTTTTAGTTATTTACGTCTTAGCTATTCAACACTTAGTTTTTCAACACTTGGCTATTCAATCGTAGAGAAGCGTGCAATCTAAGCGTTTGGCGGCGATTTATCCGCCAGCGCTTCTAGCTTAGCGTGGGTGCGACGCCAGCGGCCTAACGCGCTTAGCGCATCCAGGTCTGGTCGCGCACGGCTATAGCGCAGCTTGCCAGGGCGTTTAGTTTCGATACCTTTACACGCGTCTATCACGTCTAGTGCGGCGGCTCGGTCATTACACACCAGCAGCATATCGCAGCCTGCCGCCAATGCGGCACGGGCGCGCTCTTTGGGTTCACCCGCTTCATGGGCACCCGCCATGCTTAAATCATCAGAAAAAATACAGCCTTTAAAACCTAGCGACTCGCGCAGCATGCCTAACCAACTAGGCGAAAAACCAGCGGGCCGCACGTCAAATGCGCTGTATATAACGTGAGCGGGCATAACGCCTTCTAGCTGTTTGGCTAGGTGAGCAAAAGGCACCAGGTCGTGCTGCTTAATGACCTCCAGCGGGCGGTCATCTACCGGCAGCGCTACGTGGGAATCAGCAGCGACACCGCCATGGCCGGGGAAGTGTTTTCCAACCGCGGCCATTCCAGCATCGTGAAGCCCTTGAATAAAAGCGCTACCCAGCTGAGCTACGTGCTGGGGGTCGCTGCTAAAACTGCGGTCACCAATCACGCTGGATACACCACTTTCCACGTCCAGCACTGGGGCAAAGCTTAAATCCATCCCGCAGGCGGCCATTTCCATGCCTAACAGCCAGCCAGTATCTCTGGCTAATGCCAAACCATCGTCAGGATTAGCGCGATAACATTCGCCGATGCTGGCCATGGCGGGAAGACGAGTTAAACCTTCTTTAATGCGCTGAACTCGCCCACCTTCTTGGTCAACTGCCAGCAATAAATCCGCACGTACGCGGCGAATCTCGCTACACAGCTTGCGCACTTGGTAGCTATTTTCGACATTGCGGGCAAATAAAATAACGCCCCCTACCGCCGGTTCAAGCAGCAAGCGCTTTTCTGCGGCTGTCAGTTGTGGGCCTTCAAGGTCGAGCATGACCGGGCCTAACGGTTGAGTCATCGAGATAGGTCCATGAAGATAGATCCTGAAAAGGGGGCGGTGATTTTAGACGATCGTCTAGCGGTGTCAAAATCTGCTCAATCAAAGCACTGCCGGCCACCGTGCAACCAAACCGGCGTGCCTGGCAACGCTAGCGAAAAGATATACAGCAAATCACTGTTGCGTAAACGGATACAGCCATGGGAAGCAGCCACGCCCATCGGTTGATCAGGCGGCGTGCCGTGCAGGTAAATATAGCGCCGCTGTGAGTCAACCTGCCCGCCTCGATTAACCCCTTTTTCTAATCCGCAAAGCCAAAGAATACGCGTCAAAATCCAATCGCGCTGCGGGTAGGCTTCGGCTAGCGATGGCGTAAATATTTCAGAGGTCCATCGACGGCCGCGAAATACTGCGTTTTCTGGCATTCCCTCGCCAATAGCGGCGCGCACATAGTGCCAACCATGGGGTGTTTTACCGCTGCCAGTGTATTGCCCAACCCCCGCCAACCCCGTTGAAATGGCACACTCCCGCAGCACTTTTGGCCCTCGCCAACAACGCAGCTGCTGCTGGGTGGTGTCAATTTCCAGCCAGATATTCTCAGTGGGGGGCAATTCAGCTAGCGTAGGCGTTCGCATGGTTTCCTTCTTGTAGCTTGGCGTCGTCAGGGGCCAAGGGTAAGGGCGCGTTCATGGCCGCGACTACAACCGGGCGTAGCCGCCTTACTAAATCCTTTACCGTTACCTGCTCGTGATAATCTTTTTCGGCAATATCGCGCAGGGCATCAAGACCCGATAGCGTAAAAATCACCGTGCCGAGCATGAAGTGTAGCCGCCAAAAGCGTTCAGCGTCGGGTAGATCCGGCGTGGCCTGGCGCACTAACTCCGTAAAGCGCGTAAACACATCGCCATACTCTTGCTGAATATGGCGCCTCAAGTGCCCTTGAGCCTGGCTATAGGCAAGCCCCAGTAAGCGCATAAAGACTTTTAGGCTATTGCGCTCGGCAGGCACTGCCAACACCGTGGTTGCCATGGTTTCGAGCAAAGTTTCAAGGGGGATGACCTGCCCTTTATACTGTGCTTCAAGGTCATCAAGCGCGGTGTGAAAGCGCTGGGTAAAAGGATCAAGATAGCGCGAGAACACCGCCTGAATTAGCGCTTTTTTGGAACCAAAATGATAATTCACGGCGGCTAGGTTAACGCGCGCTTTACTCGTAATGTTGCGCAGCGAGGTTTCAGCAAAACCACGCTCTGCAAACAGTACTTCAGCGGTATCGAGTATACGTGTCACCGTATCAGATTGAGCCATGGTGCTCTCCAGGGAAACGGGTGTTTAAAACATAACAAAATACTATTCGATAACCCCGGCAGGCTCAACGCTTGATTTGTTAACGAAATAAGGGTTTCTACATAAGCAGAAACGTAGTTTCAAACGATGAGCGAAATTACCGTGACGGGCATCAAGAGCTATTGACAAGCCATATACTGGACAGAGCGACATACTGTATACTTAACCACTTATCGATTAAGTCGACCTTTAATTTTGTTAGCGTCTATTCACTATTTTGGAGCCTGGTATGTCTCGCCCACTCACCGCTCGACAACAGAATGTATATGATTTTATTGTTAAAACCATGAACGAGCTTGGCTACCCGCCCACACGCGCTGAAATAGCCAAAGCACTTGGTTTTCGCTCGCCCAATGCAGCCGAAGAGCACCTGCGCGCCCTTGAGCGCAAAGGGGTCATTCGTATTATCCGCAACACGTCACGGGGTATACGCTTACCCAGCCAAGAGCCGCAAGACGCCTTAAACTCCGCAACTGCGGCACTACCCGCCAATGTAGAAAAGCCTTCCGCCGGCCTGCCAATCATTGGCGAAGTCGCCGCTGGAAGCCCCATTTTAGCTGCTGAGCATATTGACCGTTACTGCCCACTGCCCGCCGAGTACTTCACTCCTAAAGCCGATTACCTGCTGCGTGTACGTGGGCTGTCCATGAAGGATATCGGCATTTTAGACGGTGACCTGCTTGCCGTTCATCGCACAGAGCGCGTGCGCGACGGCCAAATTGTGGTTGCTCGCTTAGATGATGAAGTGACCGTCAAACGCTTCCAGCGCCGGGGAAACCAGGTAATGCTATTGGCGGAAAATGCTGATTTTGCGCCAATCGAAATTGATCTACGTTCACAGACCCTTGATATCGAAGGGGTAGGCGTCGGTGTTATTCGTGGCGGCAATGGCCAGGCGCTGGGCTGAGCTTAGACAACCAACAAACTCAGCAAGCCAACCCAGGCGTTACTGCATGTCGATATAACGGTGGTCATTAAACGTGGCCACCCAGCTCGGATGGTAAACCAGCAATATGCTCAGCAGCATGCCGGTAATAAATGCCTCTGACGGCATTAGTAATGGTAAGAAGCGCGCGTACTCTTGGGCTAAATAAATAGCGTCAGGGTCTGTGCCTGCCACAATGATCAGCATGACAGCCGCCAGCCCGCCGCCTAGCGTTGCCAACGCCGCGCCAAAGAAACCGCAGGCAAATAGAAACACCATCAAATTATCCGGCAGGCGGCGATCTACCAGCCGCCATACCGTGCCAATGACGGCAGCAGGGACTACCCCGGTCACCAGCACATTCGCACCCAGCAGCATCCATTCATTACGGCCGATTACCACCATGGCCACGTTAATCAGTACATTGCTGATGAGCGCTAGTGGCGCTTTAAACACCAGTGTCATCAACACCGTAAAAACAAGGTGTAGCGTCAGCCAGTCCACCGCCTGAGCGCGCAGCTGCCACATCAGCACCACCGCAAGCGTTGCACCCAACCAGCGATGCTGAAGCGCAGTATCTTCTAGTAATACTTGCCAAGGCCGCCGCCAAAGCGCCCACACCATTACGCTTAACGAGAGTAACGAGGTGAGCACTAGCGCCCAGGGCGCGAGTACGCTTTGCGCAAATGACATGACGGCCTCTCTGATTATCGAGCGTTAGCTAAATACGTTAGCTGAATACGACGGTTTTATTACCATGAACCAGTACACGGTCTTCTAAGTGCCAACGCAAGCCCCGCGCCAGAACGGCTTTCTCGACATCGCGGCCAAAGCGCACTAAATCAGTCGGCGTATGGCAGTGGCTGACGCGATGAATATCTTGCTCGATAATGGGTCCGGCATCGAGTTCCTCGGTCACATAGTGGCAGGTAGCCCCAATCAGTTTGACGCCCCGCTGGTAGGCTTGATGATAAGGCTTCGCGCCAGCAAAAGAGGGCAAAAAGCTGTGATGAATATTAATCACTCTGCCCGCATAGCGCTCGCACAGCTCCGGCGGAAGGATCTGCATGTAACGCGCCAACACCACGCAGTCAGCGCGCGCGCTATCGATTTCAGCTTGTACCTTGGCAAACGACGCCTGCTTGTTGTCAGGGTCAACCGGCACATGGTGGTAAGGAATGCCGTACCACTCGGTCAGCGAGCGCATATCGTCATGGTTGGAAATAACACCGACGATGTCGCAGTCAAGCTCACCGGCCTGCCAACGGTAGAGCAAATCGACGAGACAGTGCGATTCTCGCGACACCATCAGCACAACCCGGCGGCGCTGTTGGGTATCAACCAGTGCCCACTGCATATTGAACTCTTTGGCCACGGGCTCAAAGGCCGCTCGCAGCGCCTGTGCCGACATGCCCACCGAATCCGCTAAAATTTCGTAACGCATGAAAAAGCAGCCGGTTTCCAGGTCAGAATGTTGGCTTGCTTCAGTGATTGAGCCGCCCTGCTGGGCAATAAAACTTGAGACACTTGCAACAATCCCCACCCGGTCAGGGCAGGACACCACCAAACGATAATAATGCGACATGTTAGCTACTCTTGACCTATTGAATCGGTAATGACGACAAACCAGTGGTTTAGCATGATAATTCGGCTGCATAGTGTATCGGAAGGCCACAGATGATTGTTAGCCGCCCCCGCCTTCCCGTATAGTTAAGCCACTACTTTTTAGGCTTTTCATAACTGATGCATTCACCACGCGTTCAAATTCGTCCCCGTCGTCGCCCACCGCTTCGCTTATTGCCGCTTGGCGGATGCGGTGAGATCGGAATGAATCTAACGCTTTACGGGTACGACGAGCATTGGATTGCCGTGGATTGCGGCATGATGATTCGCCAGGATCTTCCTAATTCGCCTCTGCAGGTGCCTAATCTAGACACGCCAAAAGCGCTCGGCATCATCCCTAAAGCACTCTTTATTACCCACGGCCATGAAGATCATATTGGCGCGGTTGCCTGGCTATGGCCAACATGGAACTGCCCGATTTATGCTACGCCGCTCGCTGCTGGGCTGTTACGCCTAAAGTTCGCTGAGCACGGGCTGAGCAGCGCGGCCATTCAGGTCATTGAACCTGGCGAGGCGCTGGAAAGTGGGCCATTCACGCTCCGCTACTTGGCCTTAACGCACTCTATTCCCGAAAGTTGTGCGATATTGATGATGGCCGGTGGCTACCGCGTGTTACACACCGGCGACTGGAAACTCGATCCTGAGCCGTTGATCGGCACACCGATGAGTGCTGCTCAATTCCGAGCGCTTGCGCCGCTCGATTTAGTCGTCGGTGACTCGACCAATGCCCCCATGCCCGGCCACTCCGGCAGTGAGGGCGATGTCGCCCGCGCACTGGCGAAAACGCTCGCCAGCTGCCAGGGCCGCGTTGTCATCTCCTGCTTCGCCAGTAACTTAGCGCGGGTACTCGCCATTGGCCGCGCAGCGCAGCAGTGTGGCCGCCGCATTAGCTTAATGGGCCGCTCCATGGAGCGCATGGTCAGCGTGGCACGCGGGCTCGGCTATATGGATGATTTACCGCCATTAGTGCCCAATCACGACCTCGGTTATTTACCGCCAGATGAAGTGGTCATTATTGCCACCGGCAGCCAGGGAGAGCCCCGCGCTGCTCTTCAACGCCTCGCCCAGGGTCGCCATCCCTTTGTGGATTTACAGCCAGGCGATAACGTTATTTTTTCAGCCAAAGCCATTCCGGGTAACGAACGCCCTATTGAGCAATTGAAAAAACGCTTAAGTCAGCTAGGCGTGCGCCTTTTCGACGAAGTCAATCACCCCGAACTACATGCCACGGGGCACCCCGCTCAAGAAGAGTTAATTAAGCTCTATCAGTGGGTTAAACCAAAATATTTGATGCCTGTTCATGGTGAAGCGCGGCATCAACAAGCCCATCAAGCCATCGCCCAACAACTGGGCATTAGCGCCCCGCTAACGCCGGTCAACGGTGATTTAATCAGCTTTGATAACCATGGGCTTCATTGCGAAATGCGCTACCCGCAGCCACCCTGCATTGTCAGTCAAAACAGCGTGGTGCCCCACCCAGGCTTGGAAGTGAGCGGTGCCAACAAGGCGCGTCGTGGCAGCTTATACCTAGCGCTGCCAGTTACCGCCACAGACACTGGTTGGGCGCGCATTGGACGCTTAATGCTGGATGCCTCGGGCACCAGCCCGCTGGATGAAGATAGCTTTAGCGATTGGCTAGACGAGCAGCTTGATGAGATTGCTGCAGAAACCCTCGCCGACCTACGCCAGGCGCTACAGCCGCGGTTAATTCGCTGGCTGGCGGACCATATGCAGCACCTGCCTGAGGTGCACCTGCAGATAATGGCCGCCGAAATGCCAGAGGCACTCACCCTCGACAGCGCTGCCCATCGTTAGGCTTTTGCTGCTGCCTTAACCCCAGCGCCCGGCGTCTTGCTGATCGGAGGCGCGCTCTTTCACCCAATACTCGCCTTGGTTGGAGTGTTCTTTCTTCCAAAAAGGTGCCTGGGTTTTTAGAAAATCCATAATAAAGTCACAGGCTTCAAAGGCTTCGCGGCGGTGGGCGCTAGCCACCAGCACGCGCACGATAGGATCACCCGGTGCCAGGTATCCAACGCGATGAATAATCCGCACCGCCTGCAGTGACCAGCGCTGCCACGCCTGTTCGCCTATTTCTTTCAGCGTGCGCTCGGTCATGCCAGGGTAGTGTTCCAGCGTTAACCCTGTCACGTCAGGCGTTTCGTTAAAATCGCGCACTAATCCGGTAAAACTCACCACTGCGCCAATATCGCTGCGCCCAGCCAGGGTCTCGTCATACCCATAGTTCATCGAGAACGGTGCCGCTTGTACCGCTACGTTAATATCCATGCTCAACCCCCAGTGACCGGTGGGAAAAAAGCGACTTCGTCATCATCGGTCACTAATGCATCATCGTTGGCCATGACTTGGTTAATAGCACACAGCGTGCGCTGGTCAGTCAGCACGCTAAAACGCGCATCGCGTTGGGCAAGCGCTGCTTTTAATCCGCGGATATCACGGCTAGCTAAATCGTCTAAGCCAACCACCGCGTCACTTTCGCCCAAACGCTCGCGCAGTTCTGCAAGGAATTTGACGCGCACGCAGGGAGACGTACACCGCTCGCCTACGCTGACCTCTCCCGCCGCGCCCTCCCCGGTCACAATGGGTGCCTGGGCGTTAATACGCTGGTAATCGCCACGCTGCCCCCCCTGCTTACTGTCGAGCTGGATAGCCTCAATACACATGTTTTTATCAACGGCTTTGCACATGTCGTAAAGCGTGAGGCAAGCCACCGACACGGCGGTAAGCGCTTCCATTTCTACCCCAGTACGACCATTCAGCCGACACAGGGAAGTGACATGGACACAGGACTCAGCCAGGTCAATGTCAAACTCAACCGACACCTTTGACAGCGCCAATGCGTGGCATAAGGGGATGAGCTCATGGGTGCGCTTGGCCGCTTGAATACCCGCAATACGTGCTGTGGCAAGCACATCACCCTTGGGTAATCCACCTTCGCTTAACAGTTTTAGCGTTTCGGGCTGCATCACAATGCGCCCTGAAGCGACGGCTTCTCGGCGAGTCTCTTGTTTATCGCCAACGTCGACCATGTTGGCTTCGCCGCGGGTATTAAGGTGGGTTAGATGCATGTTGTTACCTTTCATGTTCTGAAGTCGTTCGTGAAGACAGCGCGGCATTCTTCGTGCGTACCCACTCGATTACCCAGCACGCGATCGCTTCACTGTCATCCAGCTCTAATGACACCGCAGACCCAGTGGCCTCAGCGGGCAAAGGCGCACTGAGTGCCACTGCCTCAACCCAGGGGTCTGATAAAATCGACGCATCGCCAATGCCCTCGCGGTAAAGCACCAGCTTGGGAATTGGCCACGCTTTAAAGCCTTCGACAATGACCAGATCCGGATTGTGCGGTACCAGAATGGCCAGCAACTGGGCTAAATCAGGCTCTTCCTGGCCGGGCGTTTCCTGCATTAGCGCAAACCGGTCACGGGAAGCAATCAGCATGGGGGCCGCGCCAGCACTGCGCAGCTTATAGCTATCTTTACCTGGCTGGTCCACATCGAAAGAGTGATGAGCATGTTTAATCACGGCCACTTGCAGGCCTTGCTCGCCCAAACGCGGCAGCAGCTTCTCTAACAGCGTGGTTTTACCCGTGCCGCTCCAAGCTGCGACCCCTAACACGGGAAAAGGGGCGGCGAGTTGTTTAGACAGTTGTTTAGACATGCTGCCGATACTCCTGATGATCACTGGATGCTACCGCACTGCGCCTGGGCTTACTCGCCCTCTTGCTCGCGGGGTAATAGCCAGTTTAACGCAATCCCCACCAGTGCGGCCAAGCTCACGCCCTGCAAGGTAAACTGCCCACCGCCGAATTGCATCCCACCAATACCAAACACCAGAATCAGCGACACGACCACCAAGTTACGCGGCGCGGTCAGCGATTGCCCCGCACGCACTAGCGTATTCATCCCCACCACCGCAATAGAGCCAAAGAGCAGCGTCATAATCCCCCCCATGACGGGGCCAGGAATGGTTTGCAGTAGCGCACCCAACTTGGAAACAAACGCCAATATAATGGCGATAACCGCCGCGACGACCATATATTTAGGGTTGAAAGCGCGGGTTAGCGTTACCGCACCGGTCACTTCCGAGTAAGTGGTATTCGGGGGACCACCAAACAAAGCAGCCACCGTAGTCGCCAGCCCATCGCCTAACAAGGTGCGGTGCAAGCCTGGCTTTTCCAGATAGTTTTTACGCGTCACCGAGCCAATGGCGACCATATCACCAATGTGCTCTACCGCTGGGGCAATGGCGACCGGAATCATAAATAGGATCGCGGCCCAGTGGAACGTGGGTGCTGTAAAATTCGGCACCGATAGCCACGCTGCCTCTTGCACCGGGGTAAAGTCCACGACACCCATTAGTAGCGATAAAATATAGCCAGTGGTAATGCCACCAATAATGGGCACCAGGCGTAGCAGGCCGCGCCCAAACACCGCCAGCACTAACGTCACCAGCAAGCTGGCCATTGATACGAAAATAGCCACGCCGTAACCAATGTTGTCGCTGGTTTCACCCGTTGCCATACTCACCGCCACCGGTGCCAGCGCAAGGCCAATCACCATAATCACTGGCCCCACCACCACGGCAGGCAGCAAACGGTTCAGCCACGCTGTTCCTTTTAACCGCACCGCTTGTGAGATCGCCACATAGACAAACCCTGCCGCCATCAGCCCCCCCATGGTGGCAGAAACACCGAAGCTTGCAATGGAACCTTGAATGGGGGCAATAAAGGCAAAGGAGGAGGCTAAAAACACCGGCACGGTCTGTTTGGTAATCGCATGAAACACCAACGTACCCGCGCCTGCTGTAAACAGTGCAACACTCGGGTCAAGCCCGGTCAGCAGCGGTACTAATACAAGCGCGCCAAAAGCAACAAACAACATTTGTGCGCCGGTTAACAGCACCTTTGGCCATGGCTCAGCTTGGCTTGCAGTTTCACTCATCAGAGAACTCCTGGGGATTGGGAAGTAAAGGGACAAAAAAATGCCCCCGACGCTAAGCGCAAGGGGCAAGGTAAGGAAGAACGCTTAACGCGTTCCAAAAATCTTATCGCCAGCGTCACCCAATCCGGGGACGATATAGCCATTTTCATCGAGGCGGTCATCAATTGATGCGGTATAGATTTCAATATCAGGGTAGGCTTCCTGCACGCGCTTAATTCCCTCTGGCGCTGCTACCAACACAATCACTTTCATATGTTCACAGCCGCGCTCGCGCAGCATGTCAAGCGTTGCCACCATCGAGCCGCCAGTGGCCAGCATCGGGTCAATCACAATCGCCATGCGCTCGTTGATATCGTTGGTAAACTTGGAGAAGTAAGGCACCGGCTGAAGCGTCTCTTCATCGCGGTAAAGGCCCACCACACTTATCCGCGCACTGGGAATTAGATCTGTCACGCCTTCCAACATACCCAAGCCTGCACGCAAAATCGGCACGATGGTGACTTTTTTCCCCTTTAGCCGTTGCGTCGCAATCAACTCACCGTTCCATCCTGGAATTTGATGATCTTCCAGCTCCAGCCCTTTAGTGGCTTCATAAGTCAACAGCTTAGCGACTTCACCTGCCAGCTCACGAAAGCTCTTAGTGCTCAGATCAGCTTCGCGCATCAGACCCAGCTTATGTTGAACAAGCGGGTGGTTAATGGCGTAAACACTCATAGGACTTCCTCACTGCAGGAGATTCAGAATGGCAACTACGGTTGCACTGGCTAGGCATAAAATTGCGCACATTCTACCCGCAACTACTTACGAGGTTAAAGAGTTTCCGGCAATTGCCACTCAATTGGCGTTCGCCCATGCGCTTGTAAAAATTGGTTTGCTTGAGAAAAATGCCGCGTCCCAAAAAAGCCTCGGTGCGCGGAGAGCGGTGAAGGGTGTGGCGCTTCCAGTATCAAATGGCGCGTCTGGTCGATGAGTGCTTTCTTTTGGCGAGCATGGCTGCCCCACAGCAGAAAAACACTGGGGGCAGCATGCTGGCTAACGGTCTCTATGACACGATCAGTAAACGGCTCCCACCCCTTACCGCGATGAGACGCCGCATTGCCCTGTTCCACAGTCAGTGAGGTGTTCAATAGCAGTACGCCCTGCTTCGCCCAGGCCTCTAGGTTGCCGTGGCGCACGGGGGTAAAGCCGACATCAGTCGCCAGCTCTTTATAGATATTGACCAACGAAGGCGGAACGGGCACGCCAGGCTGTACGGAAAAGCACAGCCCATGAGCCTGGTTCGGGCCGTGGTAAGGGTCTTGCCCTAAAATAACCACTTTCACTTCACTCAACGGTGTCAGCTCAAAAGCACGAAACCACTGTGAAGAGTGCGGGTAAATAATTTTCTTAGCGGCTTTTTGCTCCGCCAAAAACGCCTTCAGCGCCCGCATATAGTCAGCCTGAAACTCATTACCCAGCCACTGACGCCAGTCATCGGGAAGTGGATTGGCCATCATTACCTCTTTCTTTGGGATAGCAGTCCAGCCCATGGGGAGTTAGCTGTCTTCGCTGAAAACCTAGTTGGCTTTGCCGAAAAGCTACTCGTCTTCGTTGAAGGAACAAACGGCGAAGACGCTGTAACCAGCATCGCGTATTCTCTGCGAACCGCCCAATTCAGGCAGATCAATAATCGTCGCGGTTTCTACAACATGGCCACCGCTACGCTGAATAAGGTTGGCTGCGGCTAGCATCGTGCCACCGGTCGCTATCAAATCATCCATCAGCAAAATACGGTCGTCTTGCTGAAAGGCATCAGAGTGCAGCTCCACTGCCGAGTGGCCGTACTCTAAGGTGTACGTTTCACTGATGGTTTTGAAGGGCAGCTTGCCCTTCTTACGCACGGGGACAAAACTGCAGCCCAGTTCGTAAGCGAGCGGCGCGCCAATAATAAAGCCACGCGCGTCAATGGCCGCGATAGCATCCAGGTTCATCTCCTGATAGCGGTGTACGAAGCTATCGATCAGCTTGCGAAAAGCCGCGCTATTTTGTAACAAAGGCGTAATATCACGAAAGTTCACGCCCTGCTCAGGCCAGTCTGGAACCGTGCGAATAACAGACTTAATGTAGTCGCCGTAGATGCTCATCGCGTCTCTCATTGAGTAAAAAGTGGTAAGGGACATTCACCCTAAAAGATATTCACCCTAAAAATAGATATCTCGCCGCAAACAGCAGCGCCAGCACAATCACCGCGGGGTTCAAATCACTGAACCGGCCTGAAAGCGCTTTGATCGCCACATAGCTGATAAAGCCCAGCGCAATCCCTTCGGCAATCGAAAACGTCAGCGGCATCGCTAGCGCAGCAATCAGCACCGGCGCTGCGTCTGTCGGGTCTTCCCAATTCGCGTGCGCCAAGCTGCCTGCCATTAAAACCGCCACATAAAGCAGCGCACCTGCCGTCGCATAAGCCGGAATAGAACCCGCCAGCGGGGAAAAGAACAGGCTGACCAGGAACAGGCCGGCAACAACAACCGCCGTTAAACCGGTGCGTCCGCCAGAGGCAATGCCTGCCGTTGATTCAATATAACTGGTGGTGGTAGAGGTACCCAACGCCGCACCGGCCATAGAGGCGGTACTGTCGGCCATCATTGCGCGGCCAATACGAGGCAACTTGCCATCTTTATCCAGCAGTTTGCCACGGTGAGCAACGCCCACTAGCGTGCCCGAGGTATCAAACAGGTCCACAAATAAGAACGCAAAAATAACGCTGAGCATGGCAATATCAAGCGCGCCTACTAAATCCATGGCCATAAAGGTCGGCGCAATGGAGGGGGGCATCGACATCAGGCCGCCGTACTCGTTATGGCCAAGCACCATGGCTATCACCGTGATGCCCAAAATACCAATCATCACCGCGCCGGTAACTTTTAGGTACGCAAGCGCGGTAATCACGAAAAACCCTAGCAGTGCGTAAATAGCAGACGGTTGGGAAAGATCCCCCAGCGAAACGTAGGTCGCCGGATTAGAGACGACAATGCCGGCATTTTTCAGCGCAATCATTGCCAAAAACAGGCCGATACCGGCAGCAATACCCAAGCGCAGCGACATGGGAATAGAGTTAATAATCCACTCCCGAATCTTAAAAAGGCTTAATGCGAAGAAGGTCAGGCCAGAGAAGAAAACCGCCCCTAACGCTGCTTCCCAGGTATAGCCCATGCCCAGCACAACGCCGTAGGTGAAAAAAGCGTTAAGCCCCATGCCGGGCGCCTGAGCAATAGGATAATTAGCCCACAGCCCCATTATCAAACAACCAAGCGCGGCGGCTAAACAGGTAGCGACAAATACGGCGCCGTAGTCCATGCCGGCTTCTGAAAGAATGCTGGGGTTAACAAAAATGATGTAGGCCATCGTCAGGAACGTGGTGATCCCGGCGATAACTTCTGTCTTGATGTCGGTATTGTGCTCGGTGAGCTTGAAATAGTTATCCAGACGTTTCATGAAACTTATTATCCTTCGCGCTAACGCTGCGTTTGCAGGCGACCTGGTGCCGAGAAAAGCCGCACATATTACCGAAAGGCTTCCCATGATGCGAGCGCCTCAGCATAGCGACCACTTTATTGCGCCAGTATGCGCTCAACCGTTTCAACAATTACCTGAGTTTGTGGATCAATTTCGATATTAACCTGGCTCCCCAGCGTTCGGTCTTGAAGGGTAGTACGCGACAGCGTCTCTGGAATCAGATTGACGCAAAACTCAACGCTTTCACCCGCAGACTTGCGCACGTCGCCGATGGTTAAGCTAATACCATCCACGCCGATGTAGCCTTTTTCAAACACGAACCGACCAAATTTTTGTGGCAGCGAAAACCATAGCCGACGGTTGTTCGGTGCTTCTTCAATAGCCACTACTTTAGCCATAGCAATGATATGGCCTGACATGGAATGACCGCCAATCTCATCACCAAAACGCGCTGCACGCTCAATATTGACGAACTCCCCTGGCGTGATGTCACCCAGGTTGGTCAGTCGCAGTGTTTCACGCATTAAGTCAAAGCTAACGCGATCGCCTTCAATCGCGGTTACCGTTAAACAGACACCGTTGTGGGCAACCGATGCACCTATTTCCAGCCCTTCTCGCATCGAAGGTGGCATTTCGATTACGTGAGTACGAAACTCCTCTAGCTCGTGAACTGCCACTACCTGAGCCACGCCTTGCACAATACCGGTAAACATAACGCCCTTCTCCTATCAGCCTTAAATATTAGCCTTAAAATCAAGCCTTCAGTGCGGCAAGCTTACTACCGGCACCTCATCATTGTGCACCCTAAACATCATCTATATTGGTGAACACTGCCCGTCAACAACCTATCAGCGATAAAAATAGCGGCCATTAATTGACAAACCAGGTGGCTATCTTTAGAGTCACGCGCCTGTTTTTTACAGCTAATTGTTACAGCTAAAAGCGCCTGCACAGCGTTGGTGGTTATCTGCAAGGATGGCCTTTTTATACCCTCCGCTCTATGCTTGCACTTCCCAATACCAGCACTCTCGCATACTTGCACTCTCGCACCCCGTCTTCGGCCTACCTGCAAGGCAGACGCTATGATTGAACTTAGCAACGTCAGTAAAATTTATTTTAGCAATACCCGCTCGAGTAACACCCGTGTTAGTAACGCCGCTTCTAGTAAAGACAGCGATAATGGCTCAAACGCTATTCATGCGCTCAAAGATGTCAGCCTCATCGTCCCTAAAGGCACTATTCATGGCGTCATTGGCCTATCAGGCGCAGGCAAGTCAACGCTGATTCGCTGCGTTAACCTGCTAGAGCGCCCTACCAGCGGCAGCGTTAAAGTCGATGGCCAAGAAATGACGCGCTTGAGCAATGCCGCCCTTAATCGGGCGCGCCACCGCATTGGCATGATTTTTCAGCACTTCAATTTGCTGACCACACGTACCGTTTTCGACAACGTTGCCCTACCGCTTGAGCTAATGGGGCAAAAGCGCGCCACGGTTCGTGATCGCGTCACGTTGTTATTGGAGCTGGTTGGCCTTGCCGATAAAGCGAATCAATACCCTGCTCAGCTTTCTGGCGGTCAAAAACAGCGGGTGGCGATTGCCAGAGCGTTGGCAAGCGAGCCTCAGGTACTGCTGTGCGATGAGGCGACCTCCGCGCTAGACCCGCAAACCACCAGTTCAATACTGGAGCTTTTGCGCGACATTAATCATCAGCTTGGCATTACCATCTTACTGATTACCCATGAGATGGAGGTGGTTAAATCGATTTGCCATCGGGTCAGCCTGATCTCAGACGGCGAACTGGTAGAAGATGCCGAAGTTGGCGATTTTTTTACCGCCCCGCGCACGCAGCTTGGCCGGGAGTTTCTAAACGACTTTTTGCAGTTAACGCCGCCTAAAGAGCTCATAGAAAGACTGAGCGATAAAGCGGGCGAAAACACCCATCCTGTCGTGCGGTTAACCTTTTCCGGTGATGCGGTTTCTACTCCTTTAATCTCGCGCCTAGCTCGCGAGTGCGGCGTTGATGTCAGCATTCTGCAAGCCAAAGTAGAGTCGATTCAAGAGCGCACACTGGGGCTAATGATTGCTGAGCTACTGGGCACGCCGACTCAAACTCAGCAGGCCATGAGCTATCTTAAATCACATCAACTACAGGTAGAGGTACTTGGCCATGTCCAGCGCAATGTTTGATCTTGTTTTACAGGCCACGCTGGATACCCTTTATATGGTGGCGGTTTCTGGGGTGATTTCGACGCTGGTGGGACTACCATTAGGGGTGATGCTTTACGTTACTCGCCCACGGCAAATATTAGCGAAGCCCGTGCTTAACCAGGCACTAAGCATTATCACCAACGTTGGCCGCTCGATTCCGTTTATTATTTTGATGGTGGCCATCATACCCTTCACCCGCATGTTAGTCGGCACCTCGATTGGCATTAACGCTGCATCGGTTCCGCTCACTATTGCGGCTATTCCCTTCGTTGCTCGGCTGGTTGAAGGGGCGCTTAATGAACTTTCGCCGGGGTTAATTGAGGCCGCCCAATCCATGGGCGCAACCCCATGGCAAATCATTTGCAAGGTGCTGATTCCAGAAGCGAGGGGCGGTATTATCACAGGTTTAACCATTACCGTTGTTACGCTGGTCAGCTACTCCGCGATGGCGGGTGCCGTGGGTGGCGGTGGCCTGGGTGACTTAGGCATTCGCTACGGCTATAACCGCTTTAACCCAACTATTATGTTAATTACCGTCGTCATTTTGGTAGTGATGGTGCAAGGCTTTCAGAGCCTGGGCGACTACTTGGTTCGCAAAAGTGACCGCAAATAAGCCCTTTCAGTGGCTTCTATTGAATATAACCAAAACGCATTAGACATCTATTTTTTATTACTGCACTATTGAGCGATTCACGAACAACGCCACTGGAGAGAATCCATGCAAAAATTGATTATTGGCAGCTTTACCGCCTTAGCTCTGGCGATTAACGTTGCCAACGCCGAAACGCGCAGTATCAAAATGGGCACCGTTGCCGGCCCTGAAACAGAAGTCATGGAAGTGGCTGCGCGCATTGCCAAAGAAGAATATAACCTGGACGTCGAGATCATCGAGTTCACTGATTATGTAACCCCCAATGCCGCCTTGGCGGATGGCAGCTTAGACGCTAACGCTTATCAGCATGAGCCTTACCTGCAATCAATGGTCAATGACCGTGGTTATGATTTAGCCATTGCAGGCTACACCTTCGTTTACCCGATTGGTGCCTACTCAGAAAAGTATGACAGCATTGATGATCTGCCTGACGGCGCGCTGATCGCTCTGCCCAACGACCCTTCCAATGAAGGCCGTGCGCTCATTCTGATGCACAACAAAGGCCTGATCACCCTCAATGATCCCGAGTTCTTGGAAGCCACCCCGATTGATATCGCCGAGAACCCACGCGATTTCCGCTTCCGCGAAATTGAAGCAGCCCAGCTGCCCCGCGTGCTGCCCGATGTCGATATGGCGTTCATCAACAATACTTTTGCTCAACCAGCGGGCTTAAGCCTAGATGACGCCTTGATCAAGGAAGGCCCCGAATCTCCTTACGTCAACCTAATCGCTGTACGCGGTGGTGATGAAGAGCGTGAAGAGATTCGCCAACTGGTCGATGCTTACCAGCGCGATGAAGTCATCGAAAAAGCCGAAGAGCTATTTAAAGGCGCTGCGGTTCCCGGCTGGATTGAGTAACCACTGCTGGGTAATAACCGCTGAGTAACGACTACCTAGTAGCAACGCTAGTGAGTGGAAACGCTGTAAAAAACCAATCAGGCCGGCGCTCATAAAAAGCGCCGGCCTGTTGCGCTGTATAGCTAAGGACATATATGCAAGCTACCGTGGATTACCCGCTGCTTAATCGCCAGCTTGAAGCATTACTCGACACACGGGACTGGCTGACCAACAGCGCACAAACATGCGCTTTTATTCAGCAGCAGCTTAGCAACCTAAACTGGGCTGGCTTTTATCTTCATCGCCAGCCTGATGTGCTTAGCCTGGGGCCGTTTCAAGGGCTGCCAGCCTGCCACCCCATTCCCTTTAGTAAAGGCGTGTGCGGTGCGGCTGCTCGCCAGCAAACCACACAGCGAGTGGATGACGTACACGCAGTGGCTGACCACATTGCTTGCGATGCCAATTCCCAATCTGAGTTAGTGGTTCCCATCGTGGTCAATGACCGCCTGTGGGGCGTGCTTGACTTAGATAGCCCGCTTCATGCGCGCTTCACCCAGCAGGATCAAGCCGGTATTGAAGCGCTGGTTGCCACCTTTATGCGTCAAACCGACCTGCCAGATCTCACCATCGAGCCAGTTTAGCGCGCAAATAAAAGCGCCCAATGCAGTAGGCATTGGGCGCTTTCAAATAGAATTGGTAGGACCAGGCGGATTTGAACCGCCGACCTCCACGATGTCAACGTGGCGCTCTAACCAACTGAGCTATGGTCCTAGAAGCTTGTGTTACAAAACTGGGCTAACGCATCTAAGTCGTCTGAAGCTGTGCTGTCATAAAACTTGGCTGTCATAAATCTGGTAGGACCAGGCGGATTTGAACCGCCGACCTCCACGATGTCAACGTGGCGCTCTAACCAACTGAGCTATGGTCCTGCTGTAGGCACTTTCACCCCAGGCAACGGATGCGTATTTTACCCCCTTACTACTGAATTGCAAGCTATTTCCCCTTCACTAACGCCTTGCTCTGCGCTGAGAAGGTAGCGACATAAAGCATCTTAATTCGACACCTACCTCTCTATAGCGCTAGGCTAAGCCTTTCTGCACGTTGGCGTCATTTTAGAGAGGTAAACCATGCTCGGTCCTGTGCTAGGAAGCATCGCCGTCGTGCTGTTATTAGCCACGCTCATCGCGCGCATCGAATTACACTGGTGGTGGATACGCAGTTTCGAATTTCCACGTCTGCAAATCGCGTACCTTGCTTTAGCTGACTTATTGCTAGCCATAATTTTTGTAGAACCTGGGGTATGGCAATGGGTAGCGCTGGGAGCAACGGGCATCACCCTGCTCATTCAAATCAGCTACATTTTGCCCTGGACACCGCTTTGGCCTGTTCAAGTTCAGGCAGCCAAGGGCGATAGCGAAGACAGCACCATTACACTGCTGATCGCCAATGTGTTGACGCCAAACCGGCAGGCTCAACCGCTCATTGATATGATTAAACAGCATCAGCCTGACATTATCCTGACACTAGAGTCTGATCAGTGGTGGCAAGACCAGCTCGACCCCGCCCTGGAAGCCCAATGGCCAAACAGCGTCAAAATTCCGCTAGACAACCTTTATGGCATGCACTTCTACTCGCATCTGGAGCTTAGTAACACCTCCGTTGAGTGGCTAATTCAGGATGACATTCCGTCTATTCATACCCGCGTGACACTGGCTAACGGCGATAGCATTCGTTTTTACGCCCTTCACCCGCGCCCTCCTGCTCCTAGCGAAAGTGAGAAATCCCTTTGGCGCGATGCTGAACTGCTATTAATCGGCAAGAAGATTCACCAAGACCCTCAACCAACGCTGGTGGCTGGGGATCTCAATGATGTGGCGTGGTCACGCACGACACGGCTTTTTTGCCGTATTGGTGGCATGCTTGACCCACGCCGTGGGCGAGGTTTTTTCAGCACTTTCCATGCCAAATACCCCATGTTACGCTGGCCTCTTGATCACGTTTTTGTGACCGAACACTTCACTCTGGTGGGCATGAAGCGCCTTGAGTACTTCGGCTCAGACCACTTCCCTATTCTGGCGACGTTTCGCTATCGCCCTTCACGCCAAGATGAGCATGAAACACCCGAAGCGAATGCCGAAGAACGCAGTGAAGCTAGCGAAACCATTCAGCAAGGTAAAACCGAACAGCAAGAGACCTAAGCAGCAAGAGACCTAAACCGTGTTACTTGGGGATACCTCCCTGAGTTAACACTGACGGGTCGAGTAACCGTTCCAGGGCTTCTCGGCCTAGCTCTGTCTTTTCTTCTGCCACATCAATAATTGGCCGCCCCGCCTGATACGCCTCTTTAGCAATGGCGGCGGCAGCGTTGTAGCCAATCACGCCATTTAACGCTGTCACTAACATAGGATTACGCGCCAGCGGGGCTTTCAGGTTGTCTTCACGCACCTTAAAGGTGGCAATCGCACGGTCAGCAAGCAACCGAGCGGTATTACTCATCAAGCTGATTGACGTGAGTAAATTGGAGGCAACAAGTGGCAGCATGACATTAAGCTGAAAATTGCCGCTTTGCCCTGCCACGGTAATCGCCGCGTCCAGGCCAATGACCTGCGCAGCCGCCTGAGCAGCTGACTCAGGAATCACTGGGTTCACCTTTCCGGGCATAATCGAGCTACCGGGCTGCAGCGCCTCTAGCTCAATCTCACCCAGCCCTGCCAGTGGCCCGGAATTCATCCAGCGCAGGTCATTGGCAATTTTCATCATCACGCAGGCCAAGCCTTTTAACTGCCCTGAAAGCTCCACCGCCGCATCTTGTGAAGAGAGACTGGCAAAAAAGCTATCGTTAGGCGTAAACATTAGCCCTGTTTGTTCGCTTAGCTCTTGAGCGACCTGCTCTGCAAACCCGCTCGGTGCGTTAATACCGGTGCCCACAGCGGTCCCGCCCTGCGCTAAACGGCACAGCCTTTTCATAGCGCTATCGAATCGTTCAATGGCTTGATTTAACTGGCTCGACCAAGCGCCCAGCTCTTGATCCATCCGTAGCGGCATGGCATCCATCAGGTGCGTGCGGCCGGTTTTAACCACATGGCTTAGCTCGCTGGCGCGATGATTAATCGTATCGCGCAGATGAACAAGCGCTGGCCGCAGGGTCTCATGCACGGCAATAGCTGCCGAAAGATGAATCGCCGTAGGAATCACATCATTGCTCGATTGGCCCATATTAACGTGGTCATTCGGCGTTACCTCAACGCCCTCACGGCTGGCCAGTGTCGCCAATACCTCGTTGACATTCATATTGGTCGAAGTGCCCGACCCTGTCTGAAATACGTCAATGGGAAATTGTTGGTCGTGCCTGCCGGTTAATACGTCACGAGCAGCTTTTTGAATGGCCTCCCCGCGCGCGCTATCAAGCCCGCCTAAGGTTTGGTTAGCACGCGCTGCCGCAAGCTTAATCCGGGTAACCGCATGAATGAAGGCCGTGGGCATGGGGGTATGAGAAACAGGAAAGTTATTGATGGCGCGCTGGGTCTGTGCGCCGTAAAGCGCCTCTGCCGGCACTTCCAGTTCGCCCATGCTATCGCGCTCTATACGTGTAGCCATTGTTCGTCCTCCCATCAATGAGACAAATACCGCGCAGATATGTTGCACCGCACAAATATATTGCACTGCACAAATAACCTTGTTATGCTGCACCGCAAGATAGCTAATAAAGCTAACCACTTACAAAGCAGCGCCAAACCTCTGGATAGCTGCTTATCGCAATACTGATGCAACCCTGGAGGGTATGACGATGCGCACATTAAATACTAACGAAATGACTCAGCAGTTTGACAACATGTTTATGGCACCTGTACGTGCTTACATGGCACTCAGCGTTGATTACACTGAAAAAATGGTTAACGCCCAAATGGATGCCAGCAAAGCCTACGTTGATACCGGCATTGCGCAAATGCGTCAAATGATGGAAGTGAAAGACGCTGAAGGTCTGCGCAGCTACATGGAAGGCCAGCAAAAAGTGGCTAAAGAACTGGTTGAGCGTGTTAAAGGCGATACCGATAAAGTAGTCTCTTTACAGCAAGACTTCATCCAGCAAAGCCAGAAAATTACCGAAGCCAACGTCAAGCAAGCGCAAACTGCCGCTAGCAAGATGAGCAAAACAGCTTAATTCGCCTAACAAGCGGATAACCAACGCCCCTGTCAGCCCTCGCTGACAGGGGCGTTTTCGTCAGTATCACACTCGCTATTTCACCAATTGAGGGCAGATTTCACAAACGGAATCGTCAATTTACGCTTGGCCGAAAGCGATGCTCTATCCAGGGTTTCTACCGCCCGGCACAGCTCTCCTAACTCACGCGGGCCACGATGCAAAATATAGCGCCCCACGTCATCGGGCAGCTGCATTCCTCTCACGCTAGCACGCAGCTTCAGAGCTTCTAAACGCTCATCATCTGCTAACGGATGAACATGAAACGTCACTCCCCAGGTCAAACGCGAGGCTAGATCAGGCAACACCACGTTTAACTGGCGCGGCGAGGCGCTGGCAACAATAACCAATTTTTTACCCGCATCTCTTAGCCGGTTAAAGGCGTGAAAAAGCGCCTCCTCCCAACGTTTACGGCCAATCACACACTCCAAATCATCAATCGCCACAAGATCCAAACGCTCTATATCTTCCAGCATCAATGGCGGGAAGTGGCCTAAGTCATTCAGCGGTAAATAGAGCGCTCGTTTGTCTACATCTGACGCTGCGTGACAGGCCGCCTGAAGCAAGTGGCTTCGACCCACTCCTGGCGCACCCCACAGGTATAAGAACTGCTCACCCTGAGGCTTTAACTGCTGCGTCAGGTGCTCTACCAGCGGCGCATTCGCTCGCGCTGCGTAGTAGTTATCAAAGGTGGCATCGTCACGCAGCCCAATCCCTAAGGGAAGCTGTGCCGGTATTCGGCTCATGGAGACTCCCGTTCATCATGGTGTCCGCGCTCATCATAGTGCGAAGAACTATCCTCAAGTATTTTCGTGCGCCTATCGTTATATAGCTCACTATCCTGGTAGCGAATTTTTACTTCCTTAAGCAGCACGAGAATGACAGCAGCGACTGGAAGTGCCAGCAGTACACCGGTTAGCCCGAACAAACTGCCCCCCGCAAGCACGGCAAAAATGACCGCAACAGGGTGCAAGCCAATTTTATCGCCTAGCAGTTTAGGCTGCAGCACCACGCTTTCTGCGATTTGTCCGACACTGAAAACGGCGATAACGCCAACCACGCCCCACCACGTTCCAAATTGAAACAGCGCAACAACAACGGCAATAATCAGCCCAACGATAAAGCCCAAAAACGGCACAATACTCACTAAGCCAGACACAACACCAATTAATAGGCCAAAGTTAAGCCCCATCAGCGTTAATCCGACCGCATAAATAATCCCTAAACACATCATTACCAGCAACTGTCCGCGTAAAAATGACGACAGCACTTCATCGCAGCGGCGCGCCAACCGAAAGGTATCGCTGGTCCACTGGCGTGGCACCAGGTTTCCGATATTGGTCAGCAGCCGGTTCCAGTCCAGCAACAAATAGAACGTCACCACAGGAATTAACGCCACATAAGTGATCCATGACGCAAAGGCCATACCTGAACGGCCAATCTGGCCTAGCGCCTGGGCTAAATATCCGCCAGCATCGCGCCAGTTTTCGACCAGCGTCTCGCGCGCGTTGGTTAACTCTGCGGTTAAGTCATAACCTGTCCACACCTGCACTTGCGGGGCGAGGGTACTTTCGACCCAAGTGAAAATACCCGGGATTGCCTCGCCCAGCTGTTTAAGCTGCTGAACAAGCAGCGGTATTAATATCAGTAAACTCACTACCAGTACGATTAACAGCACTAAAAACACGCTACTCACCGCCAATGGCCGGTTCATGCCCCAGCGTTGGAACCGGTTAGCCAGCGGGTCAGCTAGGTAAGCGAGAATCATCCCAGCAATAAAAGGCATCAGTACCGCATCTAACAAATAGATCAAACCGCCAATCACTACTAAAAAAAGGACACCCCACCAAGAATTCCGCATAGTTCCCTCTCAACCCAAGATTTAATCCGATCGCTTTTACTTACTATGCCGGATATGAACGAAACTCGCTCGTAAGCTTTGCATTATGCGTGACAGCGGTGCGACCTGCGCCGCTGAGTGTTACAATCCGCTGAAGTTAAGCCCAGCACTGGCCTATGTCGCCAGCACTACCAGCACCGCTATTTGCTTCACAGGATCTGTCATGACCGAGACCTCCTCTTCTTCGGCTACTCCTTCCCTCAGCTATAAGGATGCAGGCGTCGATATTGATGCCGGTAACGCCCTGGTTGACCGCATCAAACACGTTGCCAAACGCACTACGCGCCCTGAAGTAATGGGCGGGCTAGGTGGCTTTGGTGCGCTATGTGAAATACCAACTGGCTATCGGCAACCCGTGCTTGTTTCAGGTACTGATGGCGTAGGCACTAAACTGCGCTTGGCCATGGATCTTGGCAAACACGACACCATTGGCATTGATTTAGTCGCCATGTGCGTCAACGACCTGATCGTGGCCGGCGCCGAACCGCTGCTATTTCTTGACTACTATGCCACGGGTAAGCTTGATGTGGATATTGCGGCTGATGTTGTTACCGGCATTGGCGCTGGCTGCGAGCTGGCTGGCTGCGCCTTGGTAGGCGGCGAAACGGCCGAAATGCCAGGCATGTATGAAGGCAGCGATTATGATTTGGCTGGCTTTTGTGTCGGTGTGGTTGAAAAAGCAGACATCTTGGATGGCAGCAAAGTCGCTGAAGGCGATGTCATCCTGGGGCTTGCTTCATCCGGGCCACACTCCAACGGCTATTCGCTGATTCGTAAAATCCTCGAGGTCAGCAATGCATCGTTAGACACCGACATCGAAGGCAGCACTCTGGGCGATGCGCTCATGGCACCTACCCGCATTTATGTGAAATCACTGCTCTCTTTGATGCGCGGTAGCGATATCGCCGTACACGCCCTGTCGCACATTACCGGTGGCGGGCTGCTGGAAAATATCCCTCGCGTGCTACCCGATGATCTCGCGGCGCATATTGATATTAACAGCTGGCAGCGCCCCGCCGTGTTTGACTGGCTGCAAGCCCACGGCAACGTTAACGAAACCGAAATGCATCGCGTACTTAACTGCGGTATTGGCATGGTCGTTGTGGTGCCACAAGATCAAGCTGAGCAAGCCATCGCTCATCTGAACGCCGAAGGCGAATCCGTTTATCGCCTTGGCCAGATCGTTAAGCGTCAAGAGGAAGCCGTTATTCTGGAGAACCTCTCGGCATGACCAATACGGACTATCTTAATACGGACTATCAAAGCGACACCATTAAAGACATTACCCCAGAACCCCTCGGCGCACGGCGTATCGTGGTGCTTATTTCAGGCAGTGGCAGCAATCTACAGGCGCTGATTGATGCTCAGTCCCACGACCGATTAGGCGGCGGTGAGATTGTCGCAGTGATTTCCAATGTCGCTGACGCCTATGGCTTGAAGCGCGCCCATGAAGCGGGCATCGAAGCGGTCGCGCTGCCCCACCGGGAATACGATAGCCGCGATGCCTATGATGGCGCGTTGATCAAAGTGATTGAACGCCACGAGCCGGACCTGATTGTTCTGGCAGGTTTTATGCGTATTTTGACGCCTCGCTTTGTGCAGCGCTTTTTGGGTCGCCTGCTGAATATCCACCCTTCGCTGCTACCGGATTATCAAGGGCTCAACACCCATGCCCGTGCACTGGCAGACGGCGTTGAACGCCACGGCTGTAGCGTTCACTTCGTGACGGAAGAGCTAGACGGCGGCCCGGTGGTACTGCAAGCAGAGCTGCAGGTCAGCGCTGACGACACGGTGGAAACACTGCAAGAAAAAGTGCGCTCACGGGAACATCTGCTGTACCCCATTGCGGTGCAGTGGTTTTTGGAAGGCAGACTGCAGTTCAGCGCCGAAGGCGCCAAAATGGACGGTCATCTGCTGCCGGAACATGGCATGCGGCTTTCCCACGCCGATGCCGCTGAAGAGCTTGATGAGGAGCTCGACGAAGAGCCATAGGGCTAAAGCGATTTCGTCATAGCAAGCACCAAAAAGCGCCTTACGGTTTTGCCGTGAGGCGCTTTTTTAGTAAGACGTTTTTTAGCAGGGCATCTCGTACCGCTAGGTGCGCGGTAGGGTAACGCCACGCTGGCCCATGTACTTCCCGCCGCGGTCTTTATAGGAGGTTTCGCACACTTCATCGGACTCTAAGAACAGCATCTGCGCAACGCCCTCGTGGGCATAGATTTTCGCTGGCAAATTGGTGGTATTAGAAAATTCCAAAGTAACGTGGCCTTCCCACTCGGGCTCCAGCGGCGTCACGTTAACGATAATGCCGCAGCGTGCGTAGGTGGATTTACCCAGGCAAATAGTCAGCACATTTCGGGGAATACGGAAGTACTCCACCGTGCGCGCCAAAGCGAATGAGTTGGGCGGAATGATGCACACATCGCCCTTAATATCGACGAAGCTTTTTGCATCAAATGCTTTAGGGTCAACAATCGCCGAGTGAATATTGGTAAAGACTTTGAATTCATCCGCGCAGCGCACGTCATAACCGTAGCTTGAGGTGCCGTAGGAAATTACGCGCTGATCGTTCACATAACGCACTTGCTCGGCTTCAAACGGCTCGATCATCGCGTCGCTTTTAGCCATGCGACGAATCCAATTATCAGATTTGATACTCATTTATGTCGTTATCACTCACTAAAGGAAATAGTTGGGCCGTCGTCTTGGTTCGCGCTAACCGCTTCAGCGACTTTTTTGGCGATCGCCGCAAAGGTTTGACTCACCGCCCCATCAGGTTCAGACACCACACTCGGGCGCCCCGAATCCGTTAGTTCACGGATAGAAAGCGTCAGTGGCAGCCGACCCAGCACTTGGGTATCGTATTCTTGCGCAATGCTTTCGCCACCGCCAGTGCCGAAAATAGCCGCTTCATGGCCACAGTTTTCGCAGTGGTAGAGGCTCATATTTTCCACCACACCCAGCACTGGCACATTAACCTTGCGGAACATTTCGATCCCTTTACGGGCATCTAGTAACGCAATATCCTGCGGGGTAGTCACAATCACCGCCCCGGCTACTGGCACTTTCTGCGCCAGCGTCAGCTGGATATCACCAGTGCCTGGGGGCATGTCGATCAACAGAAAATCAAGATTATCCCACTGGGTTTGCGTCAGCATCTGCTGAAACGCACCCACGACCATCGGCCCGCGCCATACCATCGGCTCGCGGGTGTTGACCATAAACGCCATCGACATAGCTTGAATACCATGTGCTTCTAACGGCAGAAATTTGTCATTACCCGCCGCCTGCGGGCGCACACCTTCTTTAACGCCGAGCATTTGTGCCTGGCTAGGGCCGTAAATATCGGCATCAAGAACGCCCACACGGTAACCCTGTGCCGCCAGCGCTAACGCTAGGTTGACGGTAACGGTGGATTTGCCTACGCCGCCCTTACCCGATGCCACTGCAATAATATGCTTAACCCCATCCATTCAATCGCACTCCTCGTTTTATTTAAGCGCTAAATTATTTAAAGCTCTGAATTAATGTGGCTTTGACATCCTCCGACCACTAAATCAGAGATGGTAGTGGCGGATTCCCAGGTCGTTACCTCCCTGGTTCCTGCTTCGTCGTCCGTTGCCTTCAATGCCTTGGCATTGCCGGTCTTACACAAACTCCACAGGCGTTAATTTCCGAGTGCCCCTCGGTATTGACGTCAACTCTCGGCACCGGCTAATAGCACGGTGCCGGCTTGTAGGATGTTGCGGGCGGCATTGAGGTCACGATCTATGCCTTGGGTACCGCAGTCTGGGCAGTCCCAGGTGCGAATATTTAGCGGCAGCGATGCCATCACAAAGCCGCAGCCATGGCAGCGCTTGCTGCTGGGGTAAAAACGGTCGATCTGGACAAATTGCCGCCCTGCCCAAGCCGCTTTGTACTCAAGCTGGCGCACTAACTCA
>NZ_LGEN01000087.1 GCF_001507855.1 Halomonas sp. 54_146 | reverse complement strand
GGTCGTGTCGACATAGCCAGTATAGCACTGTGCATACAGCCAGCAAGGGCATAAGGGCATCCGATGGATGCCGCGCTTATATCCTCTCCCTTCGCGCTATGCGACTCAGGAAGAGGTATTACGCGCTTTTTGGATAAGCGTTTCTGTGCATTTATACCCTGCGGAGGTTGTAAGCGGCATAGTGATAAAAAAAGGCTCGTCAGCTACCGGCTGGCGAGTTTTTTATTATGGGTACCAAGGGTTTACAGGCTGGGCGACCAAAGTTGTAGTGAGTTTAAAGGCTAAATTCAAACGCTCGCTTGACTCTGCTGGTCGCTCGCGATAGCTTTCAAACATGTGTTTGAAAGTCGTTTTCTTTTTGAAAGCCATTTTTTTGAAAGTGTGCATCGGCTTTTAAACCCCCTGGTTGCAGGAGAGAGTGTTCTAGGAGAAGTGACATGCCCAGCTATCAAGCCCCTCTACGTGATATGCGTTTCGTCATGGACGAAATGCTTGATTACCCCGCACACTACGCGCGCCTACCAAGCGGTGACGAGGCGTCGCCCGATGTCGTTAGTGCCATTTTGGAAGAAGGTGCGCGCTTTGCTCGCGACGTGTTGCTGCCGATTAATCAAAGCGGCGATGCAGAGGGGTGTTTGTTGGAAGGTGGCGAAGTCAAAGCACCTAACGGCTTTAAAGAGGCTTATCAGCAGTATGTAGAAGGCGGTTGGCCGAGCTTGGCCGCTGACCCTGAGCATGGCGGCCAGGGCTTGCCCCATTCGTTGGCCATGCTGCTTTCAGAAATGATCTGTGCCACTAACTTGGCGTGGGGAATGTACCCAGGTCTTTCCCATGGCGCTGCTGATGCGCTACGCCACCATGGAACTGATGAGCAGAAAGCGACCTATCTCACCAAACTGGTGGAAGGTGTGTGGACCGGCACCATGTGCTTAACTGAGCCTCATTGCGGTACTGACCTCGGTTTGATCAAAACCCGAGCGGTGCCCGCTGATGGTGACGCCTACGCGATTACTGGCACCAAGATCTTTATTTCCGCTGGCGAACATAACCTGGCTGAAAATATCGTCCATTTGGTATTGGCAAAACTGCCCGGTGCCCCAGAAGGCTCGAAAGGCATCTCGCTATTTGTAGTGCCTAAGTTCTTGCCCGATGCCCAGGGTAATGTTGGTGAGCGGAATGGCGTCACCTGCGGTTCGCTTGAGCACAAAATGGGCATTCATGGTAATGCCACCTGCGTGATGAACTTCGATGGTGCAACCGGTTACTTGGTGGGTGCACCCAATAAAGGGCTGGCGTGCATGTTCACCATGATGAACGCTGCGCGTCTCGGCGTGGGGATTCAGGGGCTGGGTTTGATTGAAGCCAGTTTTCAGAATTCACTGAGCTATGCGCGCGACCGCCTGCAGATGCGCGGTTTGTCAGGCAAACAGGCACCCGAGAAACCTGCCGACCCGATCATCGTCCACCCTGATGTTCGCCGTATGCTGCTGACGCAGAAAGCCTTCGCTGAAGGTGGGCGTATGCTGGTGCTGTATACCGCTCAGATGCTTGATGTCGTTGAGCACGGTGAGCCGGGTGAAGAGCGCGAGCGAGCTGAAACCCTGCTTGGCTTACTAACGCCTATTGTTAAGGCTTTCTTGACTGAAGTAGGTTTTGAAAGCACTAATGAAGGTGTGCAGATTTATGGCGGCCATGGCTTCATTAAAGAGTGGGGCATGGAGCAGCTGGTGCGTGATGCGCGTATCACCCGCTTGTATGAAGGTACTACCGGCATTCAGGCGCTTGATCTGCTGGGCCGCAAAGTGCTCATGAGCCAGGGTGAATCGCTGAAGGTATTCACTAAAGAGATCCACCAATTCTGCAAAGCTGAAGCTGACAACCCGGCTCTCAAAGAGTTTGTCGAGCCGCTGGCCAAACTCAATGCCGAGTGGGGCGAGCTGACCATGGGCGTAGGGATGAAGGCCATGCAAGACCGCGAGGAGGTAGGTGCAGCGAGCGTTGACTACCTTATGTACTCCGGCTACGTCACGCTGGCGTACCTATTTGCACGCGCGGCCAAGCAGGCGTCTGCTTCTATCGAAAGTGATGATAAAGCCTTCTATGCCGCTAAATTGAATACTGCCCGCTTCTATTACCAGCGGCTACTGCCGCGCACCAGGGCTCATGCGCAGATGATTCAGTCGGGAGCTTCTAGCCTTATGGCTATCTCCAGCGAAGACTTTGGCTTGGGTTTTGAAATTTGAAACGTTGATTGCTGATAGCGTGAGTTAAGTTACGCCAATGGGCTGCGTGGTCAGGCGTTCTGATCGGTGGTTTGCGGTGGAAGGGCAACCTTGTGCCGCTTTTTTATACGCAATAACTTCTTTTACTTGCTATATTAATTGTCAGGCCTTAAAGTACGCATCCGCTGCCGGGGACGCCAAGCGTTACCAGCGGTGCATAAGGTGTAAAAGCCTTGGTTTGTCAGGAGGTTAGAGTAAGTTGTATCGCTCGCCTCACTCGCTAAAAAACAGCGATTGACAACCACCAGGAAGTGCGTAGAATACGCCTTCCTCGCTGAGGCAAGCCAGTTCAACGGCAGCCCGGTTGCTTTCACAGCAATCAACAGCGAAACGCTCTTTAACAATTTGATCAGGTAATTCATGTGGGCGCTTGCTGATGGTGAGACAAATCACCAAATATCAAGGCAAGCGGTCATGGCAATGTAAATTGAAATGAATTCGTTTGAACCTTGAGCCAAGTTTGATTCGCTTTTGTTGCTTTCGGCTAGTCCGTAAGTAACGAGTAAGGATCACAATGATTTTAAACTGAAGAGTTTGATCATGGCTCAGATTGAACGCTGGCGGCAGGCCTAACACATGCAAGTCGAGCGGTAACAGATCTAGCTTGCTAGATGCTGAC
>NZ_LGEN01000086.1 GCF_001507855.1 Halomonas sp. 54_146 | reverse complement strand
GGCGGTTGGTGCCGAACTGAATGCTCGGGCTCCCCCGGCCCGACGCAATGGGGGAAAGGGGGAAGTGTGTCTTAACGACGGAAAGTGGTTAAAAAGTAGCCGATGTAAGTCGAGCCAATAGGTGTTTAGCGGTGTTAGCCTGAGTGCGGTACTGGCTGAGGTGCTATGAGAAATCCAGGCTAGCTGTATTGTCCCTTGTCCTAACTCACGATTGAACTGGTCGACAGTGGCCATCAGCCGGTGCTGAGTTTTGCTTCGGCTTCTATTTGCGATGTTTCCGTTAGTGTAAGTTAACAGTTGGCTTTGGGAGAAAGGTCGAGGAGCATGACGTCGGCTTTATGGTAGGCGTAACCCTTACAGCCACAGCTGTCGAAGTCCTTGTGTGGCATGAAACAACTCGCGGCTTTCCCTCGTCGGGCGGTCTGATGTCGCCACTGTTGCTGGGTAAGACCAAGGCTCACGATAGACGTGATTCATGGATAAACGGAACCTAATGGAGCATTGGCACCTCGTAGTTTTCGACATCAAGCTTGAGCCATTTGATTTATGAGTCTATTATATCGGTATTGATATAAGCATTATGAAAATTGAGGAGTCAGCGTGGCGCGCAAGAAACCTGTTGCATTCGTCGGAGACTCTAAGGATAGGCTGCGCGACTTCCCTCTGGATGCCAAGAGAGAAGCGGGGTTTCAGATAGACAAAATTCAGTCTGGAGGTCAGTCAGACGATTTTCGTCCGATGCCAAGCGTTGGCTCTGGTGTGATGGAAATCCGTGTTCGAGAAAATAACGGTGCCTTTCGGGTTTTTTACGTGGCCAACCGAGATGATGTGGTATTTATTCTCCACTGCTTCCAGAAGAAAACCCATAAGACGTCCCAAAAAGACATCAATTTGGGCAAACAGCGATACAAAGAGCTGCCCTGAGTCCAGCTACTAAGTGAGGTGAGATAATGGCCATCGAATATTACAACAGTGTGTGGGATGCCATTGAGGATACGCCTGAGGAGGCGTTGAATATGAGGCTCCGTTCCGAGCTCATGGCAAAAATTGCTGGCCGTGTCAGGGAGTGGAACATTACTCAGAAAGAAGCAGCCGACCGATTAGGAATTACTCAGCCGCGCCTCAATGATCTGCTGAACGGTCGCATTAACAAGTTCAGCCTTGATGCCTTGGTCAACCTGACAGGGCCGGCTCACTTCCATCTCGAACTAGAGATTGAAGACGAGAAAGAGGTTGCTGCCTGAGAGTGACCAGCTCAGCGTGCCGTGTTTGAGCATTAGCCATCAGTGGATCGCAATATGATGCACCACGTGGCGTATTTTTATTGCGAGCCTCTCAATCAAGAAGGTCACTGAACTAGCAATCCTGACGAAATGTTCAAGCAGTAACTCGCCAACAGTCTGGTGGGGGATAAAGGTGTGCTGGCAGAAAATCTTGAAAGCTGGGCTCAGAAAGAGCGTCGCCAAGGCATCGCTTGATTAGTTGTGCTCTCAATGTCTAAAGCAGCTTGGTTTGCCCTGAAGCGGTAAACTGGTACCCCATGGCTTTGTAGCCTTTTTCGCGTTTCCGGAACATGCGTTCAAGCATTGGCAGTCCAGTATCAAGGTAGTCATAGACAGTGACTTCCTGTTTGCCTTCAACTGCTCGGTGGATCCTGCCTGCGTACTGCGATAGATGAGCGTGATGGTTTCAGGACAACCGATAATTTTCTCTGTCTCAACTGGTAACGCTTGCTCCCACGGCATTGTAACGTCTGCGTTAGCATCGGAATCAGCCTCCTTGCCGATCTTTTCTCCGAGCTGAACCGGTGAAAGAGACTCTTGCCGACTGAGCAATGCCCATTGATCCGGATAAGGAATCAAGTCATCGTCGACGAATACTGTACATCCGCGATTGCGCGCCTGGTATTGGAGCGGAAGAGCAATCAAATTGCCAAATCCACCAGCGGGCATAGTGTCCTGATTGGGGAATAACCGGTCATAGGAATTGAAGGACAAGCCCGGATGGAGATTCATGGCTTTATCCAGCAACTTGAATCCCAACGTCCTCGCTGACCAAGCCGGCACGGCTTCTGAAAAGAATATCCATAGATGGGCACCCGCTCCTGACCGATAGATCTCAACAAGATAAGGAATATCTTCATCACGACAGGCTTGAGCAAGCGCAAGAACGTCAGCTTTCCAATTCTCTTTATCAAAATCGACTGCCAGCAAATAGCAGGAGCTATCCGGTAGTAAAGGGTAAAGGCCAGCCACCTGCTTGCCAGAAAGATGGTCGTACACTGCATTGACGTTCAGGGATTTGAATTGTCGGTGGGGACATTCCCCGCACTTGATCTGGGGTTTCTGACAGAGCCCTGGGACCCATTCATTCTCACAAGCGACGGCATAGCCGGAACGGCCACTGGAGTTCTGCCAGCGAATCGCATAGACATCCTGCCTGCCACGAAAAAGCTTCCGGAACAGCTCGACTTTTTGATCGGGGGTTAGCAGCGGTACTGGAGGACGGTGCGCAGCATGATACAGCTCGCTCTTCCGGGAAAGAAGGGCAGCCTTTTCCCTCTCCAGCTCTGATAGCCTTAACTCAATAGCAGCAAGCTCTTGATCTGCTCGGATACCTACCTCGTGCTTAGTGCGGTTCTTTTATTTGATGATCTAGCAATTCAGTACAGCTTATAAGCGCTAGTTTATCGTCAGTGCTGTAATAAAGGTCATCATGCCTGTTAGCCTGACTAATAGGGTTGCATCAGGCTTTTCAACTCATCTGCTCGCTTGGTGGTTTCGCTGAGCAAGCATGAATTGGCGTTGATGCGCGCCATTGTTCCTCCTTCCGGGTCAGCATAGAAATCGCAGTTGGCTTCCTTGTATGTAATCCATGCGCGTTGGGCAGTAAGCAACTGGTCGCGCCGTTCACTGCTCAACTGGCTACGAAGCTGCTGGTAGTTGTCATTGAGCCGCTGGTCCTGGCGTTCATATTCGTTTGATATGCAGGTGACTATATCGAGAGTGCTAACCGCTTGCTGCATACATGCCTCATATGATTTTGAACAAAAAACCTGCCGCATTCTGCGATTCGATTCTCCGAATGAATCGGCAGTCAAGGCAGCGCAAGGCGTCAGCCTTGCAGGTATAGCTGGATAGATATATAGTTAATT
>NZ_LGEN01000019.1 GCF_001507855.1 Halomonas sp. 54_146 | reverse complement strand
CTCGTGTCATGTAAGTTCTCAAGTGCAAGTGCCAGCTAGGCACCCTGGCGGGTGCCGCGCTATCCATCCCCACCCAATGCATGGCTTGGGCGGGGTATTGCGCGCTTTTCGATAAAGTGTGCCGCTATTATATTAAGCTCTGTTGAGGATTAGTCTCGAAACTTACCTCACGCAGTACCGTTACTTGTTAGCTATCCGACCAACGTTTAATAAACAAAAAATAGCCAAAACAATTAAAAGCCGTACAAAACCCTACCAAGCATTACATTCAGCCGTTTTGTGAGCAATTTAAGCCGCGCATCCTATGCATCGGTGCAGGCAAAGTGAGGCACCTCATCCATTTTATGAAAATATTTTCCATAAACTATTCCCGCGCGACTCAATCTGCGCCATACTAGACCTTAGTCACATAAACCAACGTATGTAGCTCAGTACCTAAGCACACGCTGCAGGAGTCAATGAAAATGAAATACCAAGACAACTTTCCGACTATTTGGGACACACCCAGCAAAACCAGCCCTAAAACGGCTAAGCCTAAAACGATTAATCAAGCACCCGCAGAAAAACGCTTGTTACCGATAAAAGAAGCGTTTTTCTCGATTTGGGATACGCCTAAGCGCCAGCCCAACGCTTAAAACTAAAACTAAAACGTAAGGGTTACATCGGTAGAACAGCAATAATGTGTGATTCCAGCTGCTGCTCGGGCACTTCATCTTGCGAAACGGCAAAGCTGCGCACACTGATACCTTTGCGGTGAACGCGCTCTGCATCATTGCTTAGCAATGGATGCCAACCTGCCAGTTTGCGCCCTTCTGCTACGCGCCGGTACCCACAGCTTTGCGGCAGCCAGGTGAACTCTTTGACCAAGGCAGGCGTAAGCTGAGTGCAGTCGGGCACGCTGTCAAAGCGGTTGGGGTAGTCGCTGCACTGGCAGCTATGAATATCTAGCAAACGGCAGGCAACGTTTAGCACCGCCAGTTCTTGAGTATCTTCGTCGTGTAGTTTTAACAGGCAGCACTGGCCGCAACCGTCACACAGCGCTTCCCACTCCTGGGGCGTTAGTTCTTCAAGAGTAAAGCGCTCCCAGAAACGCTCGCGCATTGTGGTCTCCATCATCTTCTCCTTTACCGCCGCGTGAAAGCACGCTTTATGAAGGCGTATCTGAACGACTTACCTATCTGAACGACTTACCTATCTGAACGGCTGAGCGTATGAAATAGCGCTGGCCATAATGACTGAAAATCTTCCTCAAGCGCTTGATAATCATCACGCAGCCAGGGCACTAACGCCGCCAGTTGGTTAGGGCCAGATAACCGCCTCCCAATACCCGCAACGGCACGGCAGGTGAACTCAAAATCAGCGTAGCCTCTTAACCAGTCGCGCTCGACGAGAATAGGCATCATCTCTGCCAGGCGATTCGGCGCTGAACGTGCTGAGAGCAACCGATAACAGCGCTCAACCAACTGCTCTTGTTCGATGTGGGCAGCGGTATCACGGGCTAGAAAATGATCCCATACCATGTCCAAGGCAATGCCTGCATAGCGCCGCTGGGCGGGTGGTGCGCGCCGGCGTGCGCCTGCCACGCTAGGATGACAATCAACCCAGACGTCTACGCGGCGATGATGCTGAATCCCTAATGCCGTTGCCGCGGGCCATGCGCTTAAATCACGGCCTTTAACGCCGTCAGCAATAAGATTGCCATAAAGAAAATCATCGCTGCCGGTGCGCGCCAACCAGGCATGGGCTAGAAAATTCATTAAGCGGGCTATTCAACGTCAGAACGGGCGGCGACATGGGCGCGATGCACATCCAGCAAATAGGCTTCTTTAGGCGGCGGCATTTGTAAATAGAAGCCTTTGTCTTTAATCCCTTCCACCACATCTTCCGCGCTGACCCGCGACAGTTTTTTGTCAGCGGTCAGTAACATAGTAAACACCGGCACTGGCTTGCCAAAGGTTTCCAGCAGTTGTTCTGGAACGTTGGCCAACCCTTGGCGTTTATCGACGTATAAATACATCTCATCTTTCCGTGAGCTTTTGAACACCTCACAAATTAATTTGTCGCTCATGATGTGCATTCCTCAAGGGCTTGAGCCAAATCAGCATTTAGATATTCGCCCCGCCAACCGTTTGGCCAGGTTAACGGCTCTTCCGCGAGATCCTGCATCACCAACGTTTCAAGCTCGCGGCGGCGCATAAGCATCTCTGGCGCTACGCCTAACTCACTGGCTTTGGCGGCAACCACTTTTTTAAGGGCCTTAAAGCGTGACTTGAACGCAGGGTGCATCGGGTCTGGCCAGCGCTCGGGCAGTGCTGCTTCATCGCAGTGCTGAGCTTGTTTCACCATTGCCAGCAGTGCATCGCCTTCTTTTTTGATCAGCGTGGGCTTAATGCCTTCAACCTCGGCAAGTTCGAAGCGGTTGCTCGGCATCTTTTCAGCGATGGCAAACAGCAATTTATCGCTAATCAGCCAGTTGCGCGGTAAATTGCGCCGCCTGGTTTCCCCTTCGCGCCAAACGGTCATTAGCCGGTACGCTTCCATTTGGCGAGGGGTTAACCGCCATAGTTGACGGTGGCGGGTATACCAGTGCTGATCATTTTCAACGCTGCGGCCAGCCTGTTCAATCAGCGTTTGACACTCATTTTCGACCCACTCAAGGCGGCCTAAGGTAGCTAGCTTTTCCGCCTGCAGCGTCCACACTTTCAATAAATAGATGACATCCAGCGCGGCATAATGGCACTGCGCGGGCGACAGCGGGCGTACTAGCCAGTTCGAGCGCGTTTCTTCTTTTGGCAGCATTTCGCCGACCCAAAATTCGACCAGCTTTTGATAGCCAATACCGGGAACGTCGCTCAAAAACCCTTGCGCCACTTGAGTATCCATTAGCGGCACAGGCAGCACACCGGCCCAATGTTGGAAAACTTCCAGGTCTTCGCTGCAGGCATGCAGTAGTTTAATCGCGCTATTTTGCAGCAGGGCACGAAAGGTATCAGTACACGAGACGGCCACCGGGTCGATTAAATAAGCCTGTTCACCGGCGGTGAATTGAATCAGCGCGGGAACGGGGAAAAAGGTGTTTTCGCGGAAAAACTCGGTATCCAAAGCAATAACAGAGGCATCGGCTACTTGCTCGCAGGCTGCATCGAGCGCATCGGGGGTATCAATCCATTGAAATGAGGGAGTGAGGGAGGACAAAAGCATTCTTCCAAGTTGGCACAATCGCTAAGGCGTTTGCGGTTAGGGAACCACTGATTAAGTAGGCTTACTCACTGGCAAAGGGCAGGCGACCATTAAAGGCGCGGCTAAGCGTGCCGCCATCAACGTACTCCAACTCGCCCCCCATGGGCACACCATAAGCAAGCCGCGTTAGTTTGACGCCATACTCAGCCAGCTGCGAGGCAATGTAGTGAGCCGTGGCCTCACCTTCAATGGTGGGATTGGTGGCTAATACCACTTCTTCAACCAGACCTTCTGCGACGCGCGCTTCCAGCAAGTCCAAGCCAATCGACTCTGGGCCAATGCCGTCCAGCGGCGAAAGGTGGCCATGCAATACAAAATAGCGCCCTTTAAAGCCGCCAGCCTCTTCAATGGCCAACTGGTCAGCGGGTGACTCTACAATGCAAAGCAAGGCATCGTCACGACGCGTGCTTTCACACAGCGCACAAACGTCGGCTTCTGTGAGCGTTCGACAGCGCTGGCAATAACCAACCTCTTCAATGGCCTGTTGAATGATCGTAGCAAGACGCTGCCCACCTGGGCGCTCGCGCTCTAGCAGGTGCATCGCCATGCGCTGGGCTGTTTTCGGCCCAACGCCTGGAAGCACGCGAAAAGCATCCATTAATTGCTCAACGAGAGGAGAAAACCGCATGGTTTAAAACGGCATCTTAAAGCCTGGCGGAAGGTTTAAGCCTGCCGTTGCCTCTTCCATTTTTGCTTTGGAATTAATCTCTAATTTGCGTACCGCATCGTTAACGGCAGCGGCTAGCAAATCTTCCAATAGCTCTTTGTCTTCTTCCATTACGCTGGGATCAATGGTCACATTGGAAACGTCATGGCGACCGTTCATAGTGACTTTGACCATACCTGCACCCGCTTCACCCTGCACTTCGGCTTTGGCTACCTCTTCCTGGGCGCGCTGCATTTTTTCCTGCATCTCTTGGGCTTGTTTCATCAAGTTGCCCATTCCACCTTTAAGCATGGTCTGATCTCCAACGTGGTTGAAAAGTAGGTCTATCACAGTAAATATAAACAATAAATATAAAACAACGAGCGAGCGGTTAGCGCAGCTCGTCAGCAGGCTTGACGCTGGATTCTATCAGCTTTGCACCAAACGCCTGCTGTAACTTTTGTACATGGGGGTCGTGGTTGAGTAGATCAACCGCCTGGGCGTGACGCTCTTTAGCGAGGCGTTCTTCACGCTGCCGGGGTGTTTCCATACTGCTGGATAATTCAGCAACGTAAAACGCGATTTGTCGCGGCATACCCTGCTCTTTCAGCGCACGTTCGATACGCGTTTGGTGAACTTCCGCCTTCATTGCCTCTTGGCTGGGGTCTAAACGAAGCGTGAGCAGCGTACCGTCGTCGCTCTCAACCAAGCAGTTACCTGCAAGGTTACGCGTCAACCCGCCAAGGCCCAACGAATCAAAGCACTGCAGCCATTGCGCGTTATCCAGCCGGTCTAGATGCTTTTCTGCGACAGCAGCACGAGGCGGCGGTTCTGGCTCAGGAGTAGGTTCTGGCTCAGGAGCAGGAACAGACTCCGGCTCCGGCTCCGGCTCAGCAACAGGCTCTGGCTCTGGAGCGGGTTGAGGGGTGCCTGCCCCGTTATCTACCGCCCACGGCGGAGACGCTTGCTGTGGAGGCGCTTGCTGTAGAGGCGCTTGATGCGGCGGCTCTGCTTGAGCGGCAGGCGCAGCAAGCTCAGCAGCTGGTTCGCGCACCGATGGCTCACGAACCAGCGGTAGCGGCGTACGTGGCGGCTTTGGCACGCCCTGAGGGCGAAACGCCAGCATGCGCAGCAGCGTCATCTCTAACGCACTGCGTAGATCTGGCGCGTGCACCATGTCCCCGCGACCCTGAATACCGATTTGGTAATAAAGCTGAATATCTTCAGCGGTGAAGCGGCTCGCCAATTGCAAGATAACGTCACGATCACCGTGGCTGTTATCCACGGCATCGGGCACCATCTGCGCCACCGCTAAGCGGTGTAACATGCTCGAAAGCTCATCCAGCACCGCAGCAAAGTCAGGGCCTTGCTCTGCTAGCTCGGCCACTTCGGCCAACAGACGCTGCACATCGACATCGGCCAAGGCCTCTGCTAGCCCAAGAATATGGCGATGGTCCAAGGTGCCCAACATGGCGGCCACATCCGCATGGCGAACGGCCCCTTGGCCAAACGCAATGGCTTGGTCGGTGAGGCTCATGGCATCGCGCATTGAGCCTTCTGCGGCCTTACCCAACAGCCACAGCGCACTTTCGTCAAAGGCAACGCCCTCTTCACCCAACACATAGGTCAGGTGCTCAACCACGCGCTCTGGCGGCATGTGCTTGAGGGTAAATTGTAGGCAGCGCGAAAGTACGGTTGGCGGTAGCTTTTGCGGATCGGTGGTCGCCAGCAGGAATTTAACGTGGGGGGGCGGCTCTTCCAGCGTTTTCAGCAGCGCATTAAAACTGCTGGTGGAGAGCATGTGCACCTCATCAATCAGGTACACCTTATAACGCCCTTGGGTAGGCGCGTACTGAACGTTATCCAGCAGCTCCCGGGTATCTTCTACTTTGGTTCTTGACGCTGCATCGACCTCAATCAGATCAACAAAGCGCCCTTCATCAATGGCTTGGCAGCTATCGCACTGCCCACACGGCGTAGAGGTAATGCCTTCATCGCCACGCCCGTTGGCTGTGCAGTTCAAACACTTGGCAAGAATACGCGCCAAGGTCGTTTTACCCACACCGCGAGTACCCGTAAACAGGTAAGCATGGTGCAGGCGGCCCTGGTCAAGGGCATTGACCAGGGCGCGTTGAACATGGGCCTGGCCCACGAGTTCGTGGAATGTGCGAGGCCGCCACTTGCGGGCCAGAACCTGATAGCTCATGAAGCAGTTTATCCTTCGACTGGGTAATGCTTAGGCGCTATCGCCACCTTCGGCAGTACCGGCACGCTGGGCAGCGGCTTTCACCAATTTTTCCAGTTCGCCGTTTTGATGCATTTCTACCACGATGTCGCACCCACCGACGAGCTCACCTTCTACCCAAAGCTGGGGAAAGGTCGGCCAGTTAGCAATCTTTGGCAGTTCGGCACGAATATCCGGGTTATCTAAAATGTTAACGAACGCAAAGCGCTCACCGCAGCTCATTAGCGCTTGAACGGTCTGGGCAGAGAAACCGCACTGCGGCAACTGAGGCGAACCCTTCATGTAAATCAAGATCGGGTTTTCACTAATTTGACGCTGAATGTTTTCGGCCGTGGTGCTCATACAATTTCCTCGCATTTAATTAATCGACGCCTACCCGGCATTGGGAACCAGTACCTGAGTAAAGCGCTCGGTTTTAACGTGTAGGCGTTATTCTACGCATGCCTTTCGCGTTGCGCATCCCCTGCAGCATAGCTAGGATAGGGTTTTTGCGCGGAGAGAAGCCCCTATGGCGACACGCCATTTCCTAACCCTGTTAGATTTGACCCCGGATGAGCTGGACTATTTAATCCAACGCGCCATTACCATTAAAACCAATCTAAAGGCGCAGGGCCCTGTTTATACGCCGTTATCTAACCGGACCTTGGCGATGATTTTTGAAAAATCATCAACCCGCACGCGGGTCTCGTTTGAAACGGGAATGGCTCAATTTGGCGGTCATGCGCTATTTCTCTCTCCACGCGACACCCAATTAGGCCGCGGCGAGCCAATTGAAGACACCGCGCGCGTGCTGTCTGAAATGGTGGATGCGGTCATGATTCGCACTTTTTCACACGCAGGCCTAGAAACCTACGCCAGCGCTAGCAGCGTACCGGTGATTAACGCCCTAAGCGATGATTATCACCCCTGCCAATTGCTCGCCGACATAATGACCTGGACCGAACTACGCGGCAGCGTCAAGGGCCGCACAGCGGTATGGATTGGTGATGGCAACAATATGTGCCATTCGTGGATTAACGCTGCTCGCCAGTTTGATTTCCACCTGCGCATCTGCTGCCCGAAAGGCTACGAACCCCGCGCTGATATCATGGCGGCTGCAGGCGGCAACGTTACTTTGCTGCATGACCCGCAGGCGGCGGTAAAAGATGCCGACCTCATCACGACGGATGTGTGGGCTTCCATGGGCCAGGAAGAGGAACAGGCTAAACGCGAGGCGGATTTTGCAGGCTTCCAGGTGACCGAAGCAATGCTGGATCAAGCACAGCAGGACGTACTTTTCCTGCACTGCCTGCCCGCTCATCGCGGTGAAGAAATTAGCTTAACGCTTCTTGACGACCCACGAGCAGTGGTGTGGCAAGAAGCTGGAAACCGCCTGCATGCGCAAAAAGCGCTGATCGAGTTTTTACTGCTCGGCAAAATTCCAGCGTAAAGCAAACGCCAGCCCAAAAAAAAGCCTCGTTTCGAAAAACGAGGCTTTTTTCATATACGATCTTTTGTACTAAAACTGTTCGTTACTAAGATCGCGTTGCTAAGATTGTGGTGGAGCCTAGCGGGATCGAACCGCTGACCTCAACACTGCCAGTGTTGCGCTCTCCCAGCTGAGCTAAGGCCCCACATACTGCTCTTTTCTGCAGCGAGGCGGATACTACGATGAACACTGCCCTTGGTCAAGTTTTTGCACCTTCGGTTGCTTACTAATTCTCCTTTGTCATTAGCTGTGGCACTCTGTAGGTAGTTATTAAGTAGTTAGTAAAATAGAGCAGCGAACAAGGCCAACGCCTGAGTCATGAAGCTTACATGCAGGAGCCTGTCCATTGATCAGTGTACTTATTGCCGATGACCATCACCTAGTCAGAACCAGCATTGCTCACCTATTAAACGAAGAGTCGGACATTAATATTGTGGGCGAAGCCGACGACGGCGAAAGTGCGGTAGCACAGTGCCGTCAACTAAAGCCGGACATCGTACTAATGGATATTCGCATGCCGGGCATTGGCGGGTTTGAAGCCACACGGCGCATTCATCGCACCATGGAAGACGTTAAGGTATTAATTTTAACGGCGCACATGGATGACAGCGTACTGCGCAGAATGCTGGAAGCCGGTGTCTCTGGCTTTTTAAGCAAAGGCGCTGATGCCGTAGAAATGACCGATGCCATACGGCAGGTTTTTCATGGCCGACGCTTCGTGAGCCAAGAAATCGCCCAGCGCTTGGCTCTTTCACACTTCACCAATGGTGACAATCCGTTTAGCCACCTCTCCCACCGTGAGCTGCAGATTGCCCTTATGATCGTTAATTGCCAGCGGGTGCAAGATATCTCCGACCGCCTGCATTTAAGCCCTAAAACGGTAAATACCTATCGCTATCGACTCTTTGATAAACTGCAGGTTGCCACTGACGTTGAGCTTACCCACTTAGCGCTGCGTCACGGGCTAGTCGAGGGCTTTGACGCAAGCCAGCTATAAGCCCTTCTTCCCCTGCTGTTATCGGGTACCGACACGCTGCTATGACCTTTGATTCAAAACAGTTCTTGAGCTCGGTAAGCACCTCTCCCGGTGTTTACCGTATGCTTGATGAACAAAGCAACACGCTTTATGTGGGCAAAGCAAAGCGCTTGAAAGCGCGCCTTTCCAGCTATTTTCGTGGCCAGCTAAACACCAAAACCCAGGCCATGGTAGCGCGCATCGCTGACATCCAGGTGACCGTCACACGCACCGAAACCGAAGCACTGCTGCTTGAACAAACGCTGATTAAACAGCTGCGCCCGCCTTACAATATTTTGCTGCGTGACGATAAGTCCTACCCCTTTGTGTTTGTCACCGACCGCCACGCTTACCCTGCACTTGAGTACAAGCGCGCCCGCCAGCGCAGCGACGATGGCCGCTATTTAGGCCCCTACCCCAGCAGCGGTGCCGTGCGTGAAAGCTTAGCGCTGATGCAGAAAATATTTCATATTCGCAGCTGCGAAGACAGCGTGTTTGCCCACCGATCACGCCCCTGCTTGCAGTATCAAATTCAGCGCTGTAGCGCCCCCTGCGTCGATTACATTTCCGCCGAGGAATACCAGCGCGACCTTGAACACGCGGTGATGTGCCTGGAAGGCAAAAGTGAACATGTCACTCAGGCGTTGGTGGAGGCAATGGAAGCGGCCAGTAAAGCTCTCAACTTTGAGGAAGCCGCCCGCCTACGCGACCAGGTTCAGCAGCTGCGTCAACTGCAACAGCGCCAGTTTGTCGACACCCAGGGCGGCGATGCCGATATTTTTGCCCTCGCCCAGCGCCCAGGCGCGCTGGGCGTTTCCGTGTTAAGCGTTCGCGATGGCCGGCTGCTGGGGGCGCGCCATCACACGCCAAAAAACGATTTGGATCTACCGCTCGAAACGCTACTCACTGAAGTGGTTAGCCAATACTATTTTGGCCAGCCTCATAATGTCCCCAGCGAGGTGATCACCAGCCACCCGTTAGATGACAGCGAACTTATTGCCGAGGCGTTGACCCAGCAGGCGGGTAAGCGCATTCGCGTCACCAGCCAAGTGCGGGGCCACCGTGCTCAGTGGCAACAGCTGGCCATTACCAATGCTGAACAGCAGCTTGCCTCGCAGCTGGCGAACCAAACGCAGCTCACCCAACGCTTCGCCGCGTTACAAAAAGCGTTAGGGTTAGACGAGACACCCCAGCGTTTAGAATGCTTCGACATTAGCCACAGCCACGGCGAAGCCACCGTCGCCTCCTGCGTGGTGTTTGATCATCAAGGGCCGCGTAAAAGTGACTACCGCCACTTCCGCATAGAAGGCGTCGCCGCTGGTGATGATTACGCCGCCATGCAGCAAGCGCTCACACGACGCCTTAAACGCGTGAAAAGCGGTGAAGCAGTAGCCCCTGACGTACTGATAGTGGACGGCGGCAAAGGGCAGCTCAATATGGCCCGCGAGGTGTTTAATGAACTCGACATCACCAACATTATTCTATTGGGCGTAGCCAAAGGCACAACGCGCAAAGCGGGGCTTGAAACACTGTTCCTGGAAACCGCTGACAACCCACTCAACCTGGACCCTGCTTCGCCCGCCCTGCATTTGATCCAGCATATTCGCGATGAATCACACCGTTTTGCCATTGCAGGCCATCGCGCCCAGCGCGACAAAGCGAGACGCACCTCTACGCTGCAGGAAATCCCCGGCATTGGCCCCAAACGTCGGCGCGAACTGCTGCGCTTTTTTGGTGGCCTGCAGGGCGTGCAAAAGGCTAGCCGAGATGAGCTTGCCCGTGTACCCGGCATCAATGCGTCATTGGCTGAAAGTATTTACCGAGCCTTAAACGGATAAACACCCTCTTGGCATGGATGCTGCCGGCCAAGGGGGATAGAATGACCCCATACATTTCGAACCCTATGATTTTCCGGCAAGGATCGCTCCCTGCGATGAATATACCCAACATACTAACGCTGGCTAGAATAGCCTTCATTCCGCTGCTGGTAGTGCTGTTTTATCTGCCATTTAGCTGGAGCATGCCCATTGCGGCAGGTCTATTCGCCTTAGCAGCAATTACCGACTGGCTGGATGGCTATTTGGCGCGTCGCTGGAATCAATCAACCCCATTTGGTGCATTTCTCGACCCAGTAGCCGATAAGCTGATGGTTGTCGTTGCCCTGGCGCTATTAATCGAGCGGTACGACACGCTTGTGTTAACCCTTCCCGCGCTGGTCATTATCGGCCGTGAAATTGTCATTTCCGCGTTACGCGAGTGGATGGCCGAAATGGGCAAGCGCGGCATGGTGGCCGTTTCCTGGGTGGGCAAACTAAAAACGACGCTGCAAATGGTGTCGCTGCTAATCTTGCTGGCGCTGCCCCCTGCCCACGAATTTGCATTGTTAGGCGTCGTAGTGCTGTATGCGGCAGCGATTCTTACGCTATGGTCGATGATTCAGTATTTGAAAGCCGCTTGGCCGCACCTTACCCGCTCCATGTAAGCTGCTGATAACTAAATAATGGTTCAATAATGGTCAGGCGCTAATTCATTGATTGACAAGTTGGCAGCGATCCGTATAATTCGCCCTCGAGTCGAGCGGGAATAGCTCAGTGGTAGAGCATCGCCTTGCCAAGGCGAGGGTCGGGAGTTCGAATCTCCTTTCCCGCTCCAACGACTTTTGAGGCTGGATGGCAGAGTGGTTATGCAGCGGACTGCAACTCCGTGTACGCCGGTTCGATTCCGACTCCAGCCTCCATCTATTTGTGTAGCAGTGATGTCTCAACTAAGGTTTCATGCTTACCTGTCTTGAAACAATCTTGAAATAACACTGCGATGTGATGTTTTTTTGTGTATTGCCCGGATGGCGAAATCGGTAGACGCAAGAGACTTAAAATCTCTCGGGGGTAACCCCGTGCCGGTTCAAGTCCGGCTCCGGGCACCATCATCTGTTTTACTCTCCGCTTTACCCCTTCTAGTTATTTAGCTTCCTATATTGGTTATGTTTACGCTGCCCTCTGCTGCGCTTTTTTCGTGCCTATTTTTTCGTGCCTAAATATCGCTAAACACTGATCGCCACGCTATGATGCCTGCCTTCTATGGGCTGTCACTATGTAAGGAGCGGGCACTATGAGCACGCCAATATCCGATGTACTTATCATTGGCGGCGGCGTCGCGGGGCTAACCCTTGCTCTGGAAATTGCTGATCAGCTGTCGGTAACGCTGATTAGGCCCGCTCAGGATGACCAAGGCGCTAGCCGCTGGGCACAAGGAGGCATTGCCGCGGTTCTTTCGCCGGATGACAACATTGAAGCGCATATCAACGACACGCTGATTGCCGGCGATGGCCTCTGCGATATAGAAGCCGTTCGCTTTACGGTGACTCACGGCCCCGCTGCTATTCAGTGGCTGATTGATAACGGCGTGCCCTTTACCCCCGAAACAGACCCTGCGGCACGTTACCCGTATCACCTAACCCGTGAAGGCGGCCATAATGCCCGCCGCATCATCCACGCTGACGATGCCACCGGGCGTGCCCTGGTAGACACGCTGTTAAATAAAGTGGCGCAGCATCCCAATATCACTCAGCACAACGATCTTATGGTCGTCGGCCTGTTGCAAGACGATCAAGGTGCCTGCCGCGGTGCCTACGGCAGTGATGCTAACCAGCAGTGGCACTCGCTCAGTGCGCGCTATACCGTCTTGGCGACCGGCGGCGCAAGCGGCCTTTACCGCCATACCACAACCCCCGCCCCTAGCAGCGGCGAAGGCATGATGATGGCCGCCGAGCTGGGGGCTCGGCTGATGAATTTAGAGTTTCAGCAGTTTCACCCCACCTGCCTGTTTGACCCTGAAGGGCCTGCGTTTTTGATTAGCGAAGCGGTTCGCGGTGAAGGTGGCCACTTGCTCAATGAAGCAGGGCAACGCTTCATGCTGGCGCTGGATAAGCGCGCAGAGTTAGCCCCTCGCGATGTAGTCGCTCGCGCCATTGACGCAGAGATCCAACGCGGCACGCAGGGGCACGTATGGCTCGATATTCGTCATCTAGGTGAGCAGGCTATTAGCCACCACTTTCCGACTATCCTGGCGCATTGTGCATCTCGGGGCATTGATATTACTCAACAGCCTATCCCGGTGGTTCCCGCCGCCCATTATAGCTGTGGCGGCGTAGCGACTGACCTTGAAGGTGCCACCGACGTTGCCAACCTATATGCCATCGGTGAAACGGCCTGCACAGGGCTGCACGGTGCCAACCGAATGGCCAGCAATTCATTGTTAGAGTGCTTAGTGTTTGCGCGCAGCTGTGCTCAAACGCTGTTAATGCAAGCACCACTATCACAAGCGCTGGAACAAGGCAGCCGCCCTACCGGCAGTGACGAATTGCTCCCCCCCATACCACCTGCGGCTTTCGCCCTACCCACCAAAGAGCTCAACGATATCCGCCAACGCATGCGAGCGATCATGAGCCAGCATGTCTCCATTGTGCGCAGTGGTGCTGGGCTAAGCAGCGCACAGGCGCAATTAAAAGCGCTGCTAAATATCTTGGAGAAGAATGGTTTGGAGAAGAACAGCTTGGAGAAGAACAGCTTGGAGAAGAGCAGCCTGGAAGAGAAAGTGGGAGTGTTATCAAACCCCGAAGGTAAGCGCTTATACCAGGCATTGCAGCTAGCGATATTAACGGTGATGGCGGCTCAGCGACGGCATGAGTCACGAGGGCTGCATTACTCAACAGACTGGCCGCAGCAGCAGCCTTCAGCCGTAGCGTCTACGCTTTTAATAGATGACTTAGCTAAATAACCTAGCGCCCAGGGCGATGAAATAGCCGGCGCACTTCGCGCAGGTGCTCCGCCGGCGCGCTATCCGGCCATAACCAAATACGCTGCTTACCTACGTAGAGTCCAATCAACCACGGGCCCAGATAGTCACAGCGCACCTGATGCTCTTCGCTTAGCGCGTCACTGGGTAATACTGCCCTACTGTCTATCTTTACTGGCTTTACTGGCCCTATCTTTACTGGCTCTACCCTCACTGGTGGCTGTTCGCCCGGCAGCAACCAACGCCCATGAAATTGCGACGCCGCTGAGGTGAGATAAAGCACGCCTTTGAATTGACGTGTAAAAACCCGCCAACCAAAGGCACCTCCCAACGCCAAGAGCGCCAGCCAAGCCAGCAGCCCCAGCACCCAATAACTCAGCACCGCTAGCCCAACGAACAACGCACATTGGGCTAGCAGCCAATAGCTAGAGGGTACGATAGGCAGAATTATCAGTGGTTTCAGCATGCTCAACGATCATTTGCACTATACGCCGCTGGCTGGCGTCTTCGGGCCATTCGCGATGCATCAGCCAAACAAAGAGGTCCTGATCCTCACCTTTGATTAATTGCTGATACGCCAATTGATCCTCTTCGCTGAGATCATCAAAACGCTGTTCAAGGAACGGAATTAGCAGTAAATCAAGCTCCCACATGCCACGCCGGGAGTGCCAGTAAAGCCGTTTGCGCAAAATGGCTGCTGGGGAATTGTCATCGTTCAACGTCAGCCGCTCCTATACATAAATGAGAAGCTAGTATACCTAAGCTGTGGGGTCGCGCCAGCGCCCTCCATCACCTATGCTGTTAATGAGTCTAGTACCTTGTTTTATCTGAATTGTTTTATCCCCAATTGCACAGTATGCTGAATTGGATGTTATCGAGGCCGAGAGCATATAAGGCCTTCAATGTTCGCAGGGAGCCAACCGATGACTAAATCTGAACTAATCGAACAAATTGCCATGCGTCAGCCGGAGTTGTCCGCTAAAGACGTAGAATCAGCGGTGCGTATTATTCTTGACGATATGACCGACTCCCTGGCCAGCGGCGGTCGCGTTGAAATACGCGGTTTCGGCAGTTTTTCACTGCATTACCGCGAGCCGCGTACAGGGCGTAACCCAAAAACAGGTGAAGCCGTTAATTTGGAAGGAAAGTATGTGCCGCACTTTAAACCTGGCAAGGAGCTACGCGAGCAGGTAGACGCAAGTCGCGCGCTTGGCTACTAGCTAGCGGTTATTGCGCTATCCGACCTTCTGCGGGATGACGTCACGCCTTGAGTCGTACACAATATGCCGTGAACGTCACAGACTAGGAAACTCTCATGCGTTGGATCAAAGGGCTGATTTTAGCCGTTATTTTGCTGGTAGTAGTGCTGGTGGGTATTCTGTTTGCCGTTAATAACCAGCAAACCATTGCCTTAAACCTTATTTGGCTAGAGCTGCCGGCAGTATCGCTCTCTGTTTGGCTGCTCGCGACCTTGGTGTTCGGTGTCCTGTTGGGTATGCTCGCTATGTTAGGCGTATACGTGCGGCTGAAAGCAACGCTGGCACGCAGCCAACGTCAGAATAAGCAGCAGCGTAAGGAGCTTGACAGCCTACGTACCCAGGAGCTTAAGGAACTGGCATAAATGCTGGATGTTGCGCTGCTAGGCGTACTGCTGGCCGCTATTGCCATCGGTTACGGGCTAGGTTATCGCCAAGCTACACGCCGTCGGCAACGCGCTCAATCCTCAGCAGCGCCTTCGCAGGCTTTATCGCGCGACTACTTCCTCGGGCTGAATTACCTGCTTAACGAGCAGCCCGATGAAGCCATTAATACGTTTATCAATGCATTAACGGTTAACAGCGACACCGTAGACACCCATATTGCGCTGGGTAAGCTATTTCGCACCCGTGGTGAAGCCGACAAAGCGGTTAGTATTCATCAAAACCTGTTAGCCCGCCCCGCTATCTCCCAACATACCAACGAACAGATTCAGCTCGAACTCGCCCGTGATTTTATGGCGCTGGGCGTTCATGACCGCGCCCAACGCCTGCTCAATACGCTTCTTGAAAACAGCAGCGACGATCACCATCGCTACGCAGCAAAGCAGCTGTTAGTCGATTTGCTTGAGCGGGAAAAAGCCTGGCAACAGGCGCTAGACGTTATTCAGCCCATTCTTAAACAGCACCCACCGATGCGTCGCCCGGCGGCCCATTGGCTATGTGAACTGGCGCTTGAAGAGATTAGCGAAGCCAGCAGAGCACTGGCTAAAAAACACCTTAAGAAAGCCTTACAGCTCGATGAAAAATGCGTGCGCGCCACGTTGCTATTGTCCGAACTCGAAATGGACAACGGCCACTATTCCCGCGCTATTGAGCGCTTAAATAACATCCCAGACCAGGAAACAGCGCACATTCCGACGATGCTGCCCGCCCTTAAGCGCGCTTATTTACGCAATGATGATGAAGCCGGCTACGAGGCTCACCTCTACCGCTTGCTTGACCAAGCACCCTACACCAGCATCATTATTGCGCTAGGGCAGCTCGTACACCATCGCGATGGTGTCGATAAAGCCATTGAGCTGATCGGCGAACGCTTGAGCGCGGCACCGAGCTTGGGCGGGTTGGATTATTTGATCGATTTATACATTGAAAGCCAGCGGCTCAGCGGTAAACCTTCACCTGATACGCGACTATTGTTACTCAAGCACCATACCGATGCGTTGCTCATCAACCGTCCACGCCACCGCTGCCAGCGCTGTGGCTTTGCCAGTGACGGACTGCAGTGGCAATGCCCCAGCTGCCGCTACTGGGGCACCATTAAGCCCATTATTGGCGTAGAAGGTGAATAGCCCACAATCACAATGACCGAGCTGCAACAATGGCCGAGCTGCAACAATGGCCGAGCTTCGCCTAGAAAGCTAGCGGGCGCAGTGCGCGTTTAGCCAATGCTCAACTCGGTTTCAATCGCGTCCAGTGCTGCCATTGGGTCTGTCGCTTGAGTGACAGGTCGTCCTATTACCAAGTGGGTGCTTCCCGCCTGCATTGCTTGGCTAGGGGTCATGATCCGTTGCTGGTCATTTGCTGCTGCAAAGCTTGGCCGAATGCCCGGCGTCACTTTCAGAAACGACTCACCGCACAGCGCGTTAATCTGCGCTGATTCCTGGGCTGAGCACACCACACCGTGCAGGCCACTGTGCTGTGCCAGCTGCGCTAAACGCGCTACGTGCTCAGCAAGCGAAGACTTTATGCCTACATCCGCCAAGTCGTCGGCCTGCATGCTGGTCAATACGGTAACCGCGATTAAGTGAGTGGTTAACCCGTGCTGACTCAGGCGCTGGATCGCAGCTTCCATCATTCGACGACCACCGCTGGCATGCACGTTAACCATCCACACGCCCTGCTCCGCCGCCGCCTGAACGGCGCTGGCAACGGTATTGGGAATATCGTGAAACTTAAGATCTAAAAACACTTCAAACCCACGCCCATGTAGCGCCTCAAGCACGGCGGGGCCGCTGCGGGTGAACAGCTCTTTACCCACTTTCACGCGGCAGCGTTTTGGGTCTAGCTGATCAGCCATGCAAAGCGCTGCGTCTAAGGAAGGGTAATCAAGTGCAATAATCAGCGGGGAATCGGTGGCCACAGCGTTGCTCCATAAAGATGTTTCATTATTATATCAGCCTCCTCACTTTCATCGCCCCTTCAGATGTAAGCCTTTTGCCACCTCTGTGTCGTTAAAAGCTTACAGCTGCTGTCATACATGGCTGACAGAAATGCCTTCACCATAAAGCTAAGTTAGTCATGCAGCGGCGTTCATCTTGCTAATCAGCCACGCTGAGGCTTGTAGCAACGGTTTTTAGAACCGGTTTTTAGAAACAGATTTTAGAAACAGCTTTGAACTTCGCTATGCAACCTTGTGAAATCGCAGCCTTTGTTAAATCCGTCACTAAAGGATCATCGAGGATGAACATGACACTGAAAGGAACGTTAGCCGCACTACTGCTTAGCATTAGTTTAGGACTTTCCAGTGGCGTACTGGCTCAAGAAATAGCGCCCATTAACGTCAATACCGCCGATGCTCAACTGCTGGCTGAACTACCGGGTATTGGCCCGAGCCGAGCTGAAGCAATTATCGAAGAACGTGAAATGAACGGCACCTTTGAAAGCGCTGATGACCTTGAGCGCGTCAGCGGCATTGGGCCAGCGACTGTCGACCGTATGCGCGATCAAGTGACGTTTGATTAGTCAGCACAAGCATGAAGGCTTGTTGAAGCCACCATTAAAGCCACCACAACCCGGCAAGCCTAAGCCTGCCGGGTGTTCTAAGTGGATGCTTTTTGAAACAGTTTTTTGAAACAGCCGCTTAAATCACCCACAAATCCATAAATTTATGCACAGGCAGCGCCTCCAGTGTGGCCTGCTGACTGCATAGGTCGGTAATTTTAAGGCAACGGCTTGGCGGAAAGCGGGTCGCTAAATGGCGCTCAAACTTCTCCACTAACAGTGGCATCCCCTCTTCACGCCGGCGGCGATGCCCCACCGGATACTCCACCGCAACTTTATCGGTCGCACTTCCATCGGTGAAAAAGACCTGCACAGCATTGGCGATGGAGCGCTTTTCCGGGTCGTGGTAATCCGCTGAATATTCAGCGTCTTCTACTACCACCATTTTACTGCGCAGCTCATCAATCAGTGGATGGGCGGCGTGAAAGCTGTCTTCATAGTGGTCAGCAGTAAGCTCACCCAAGATAAGCGGCACCGCCGTCATGTATTGCAAGCAGTGGTCGCGGTCTGCCGGATTAGCAAGCGCCCCCGTTTTGGAAATAATCCGAATAGCCGAATCGTGGGTGGTGAGTACGATTTTATCAATGTCTGCCAAGCGATCTTTAACCTGAGGGTGCAGCGCTACGGCAGCCTCGCAAGCGGTTTGGGCGTGGAATTCAGCCGGAAAAGAAATCTTGAACAGAATGTTTTCCATCACGTAACTGCCGAAATCGCGCTGAAAGCGCAGGCGGCGGTCAGCTTCCGGCTTCAGGCTCAAATCTTTGTTGGCATGGCTGAATAGCACATCGTAGAACCCCCACTGAGGCGCTGAAAGTGCGCTGGGAATACCCATCTCACCGCGCAGGGCGATATCCGCTAAACGCACGCCTCGTGAGGTGGCGTCCCCCGCCGCCCAGCTTTTACGCGAGCCGGCGTTGGGCGCATGGCGATAGGTGCGCAGGCTCTGGCCATCCACCCAGGCATGGGAAAGTGCCGACAGCAGCTGCTCGCGGTTGGCACCCAACAGCTTAGCGGCCACCGCGGTAGAGGCGACTTTCACCAGCACCACATGGTCAAGACCAACGCGGTTAAAGCTATTCTCCAGCGCCAGCACGCCCTGAATTTCATGGGCCATCACCATGGCATTCAGCACATCGCGCATCGTAAGCGAAGCTTCGCCTTGGGCGACCCGCCGCTGAGATAGATGATCGGCAACGGCGAGTATCGCACCAAGGTTATCCGAAGGGTGACCCCATTCGGCGGCAAGCCAGGTATCGTTATAATCCAGCCAGCGGATAATGCAGCCGATATCCCACGCCGCCTTTACCGGGTCAAGGCGCAGCGAAGTGCCCGGCACCCGCGCCCCAAACGGCACCACGGTGCCTTCCACTATGGGCCCAAGGTGCTTGGTACACTCAGGGAAACGTAGCGCGAGCAGCCCGCAGCCGAGGGTATCCATCAGGCAGTAGCGCGCGGTTTCCAACGCTTCTTGTGACGCCACCTGATAATTGAGTACGTAGTCGGCAATGGCCTGTAATTCAGGGTCGTAATCGGGCCGCTCGTTGCTTTCCGATGTGGCGGATGCTGTGGCAGACATAAAACTCTCCTACTGTTGAATCACCTCCTCAGTATGGCTCAAAGCGCGGTTTCTAAAAGCTATCGCCGGGTATACGCACGAACCCTTCCATCAATACCCGTGCGCTGCGACTCATTACCGCTTGCTCAATCTGCCAGCGCCCGTCTATTAAGCTGGCTTCCGCGCCAACCCGCAGGCTCCCGGAAGGATGCCCGAAGGTCACCTCGTTTCGTTTACCGCCGCCGGCGGCCAAGTTCACTAATGTACCTTCAATGGCCGCGGCAGCAGCAATCGCAACCGCCGCCGTGCCCATCATGGCGTGGTGCAGCTTGCCCATAGAGAGCGCACGCACCAACAGGTCGATGTCAGCCGCCTGCACGTTTTTACCGCTGGATGAGACGTAATCTGCCGGTGGGCCAACAAACGCCACTTTGGGTGTGTGCTGGCGGTTGGCGGCCTCGCTAACGTCACTAATCAGCCCCATGTGCACGGCACCATGGGCACGAATGGTTTCAAACATTGCCAACGCCTTGCTGTCGCCATTGATAGCACCTTGTAGCTCAGCGCCGGTATAACCAATATCAGCGGCGTTAATAAACACGGTAGGAATACCGGCATTGATCAGGGTGGCTTTCAACATGCCTACCCCGGGTACCTCAAGGTCGTCAATGAGATTGCCGGTGGGGAAGATATCTCCTTCGCCGTCGGCGGGGTCCATAAAGGCCACCGGAATTTCAGCGGCGGGAAAGGTTACGCCATCTAGTTCAAAATCACCGGTTTCCTGCACCTCGCCATTAACGATAGGCACCCGGGAGACGATGGTTTTCTGAATATTCACCTGCCAAATGCGTACTTCAACCACGCCATTGGTAGGAATGCGCTCGGGGTCTACGAGGCCATTGGTAATCGCAAAGGGGCCGACCGCTGCGGAGAGATTGCCGCAGTTGCCGCTCCAATCTACAAAGGGCTTGTCGATAGAAACCTGACCAAACAGGTAGTCCACATCGTGCTCAGCCGATTCACTTTTTGACAGAATCACCGTCTTGCTAGTGCTTGACGTGGCGCCCCCCATACCATCAATCTGCTTTTCATAGGGGTCCGGGCTGCCAATCACCCGCAGCAACAGCTGATCCCGCGCGACCCCAGGCTGCTGGGCCGCTTCAGGTAAATCGCTAAGCTTAAAAAACACCCCTTTACTGGTGCCACCGCGCATATACGTTGCTGGGATTTTTATTTGCGGTACGGCGTGTGTTTGAACTGACTCGCTCATGATGATTACTCCGAAAAATAACCCAGTGCTTTCAGTGTTGTCTTAAAACGACAGTCTGAACACTAAAAGCACCGGGTTCTCTTGGTCAGTTAGGCTACGTCGCTTAGGCAGCTGACGATTCGAGGAAGTCCTGGGCAAAGCGCTGCAGTACGCCGCCGGCGGTGTAAATAGACACCTCCTCGGCAGTATCCAGGCGGCACTTCACCGATACGCGCTCGCTGTCACCGTTTTTACGATGAATCACCAGCGTTAGCACCGCACCTGGCGAAACATCACCTTCCACATCAAAAGTTTCGGTGCCATCCAAGCCTAGGGTCGTGCGCGTGGTGCCTGGCTCAAATTCAAGCGGCATAACGCCCATACCAATCAAGTTGGTGCGGTGGATGCGCTCAAAGCCTTCGGCGGCAATCGCTTCTACGCCCGCCAGCGCCACGCCTTTGGCCGCCCAATCCCGCGAGGAACCCTGACCGTAATCGGCACCAGCAATAATAATCAGCGGCTGCTTGCGCGCCATGTAGGTTTCAATCGCTTCCCACATGCGGGTCACTTCGCCTTCGGGTTCTACCCGTGCCAGCGAGCCCTGTTTTACCTTGCCGTCAGCGTCGCGCACCATCTCATTAAACAGCTTGGGGTTGGCGAAGGTAGCGCGTTGAGCGGTGAGGTGGTCGCCGCGGTGAGTGGCGTAGGAGTTGAAGTCTTCCTCTGGCACGCCCATTTTTGCCAGATACTCGCCCGCTGCGCTGTTCAACTGAATAGCGTTGGAGGGTGATAGGTGATCGGTCGTGATGTTGTCCGGCAAAATTGCCAACGGACGCATGCCTTTCATGGTGCGTACTTTGGCCATATTGCCTTCCCAGTAGGGCGGGCGACGAATATAGGTGCTCTGAGGCCGCCAGTCATACAGCGGGCTTACCTGGGCGCGTGCGCTCTTATCCAGGTCGAACATGGGAATATAGGTCTGGCGGAACTGCTCAGGCTTCACCGACGCTTTAACAATCGCGTCGATCTCTTCATCAGCGGGCCAAATGTCTTTCAACGTAACGGGATTGCCTTCCTGATCCACACCCAGGGCGTCTTTTTCGATATCAAAGCGAATCGTGCCCGCAATAGCATAGGCGACCACCAGCGGTGGAGATGCCAAAAAGGCCTGCTGCGCGTGTGGGTGAATACGGCCATCGAAATTACGGTTACCGGAAAGCACCGCCGTGGCGTAAAGATCACGCTCGACAATCTCCTGCTGAATTTTGGGGTCCAGCGCACCCGACATACCGTTACAGGTGGTGCAGGCGTAGGCGACCACACCAAAACCAAGATTTTCCAGCTCGCTCATTAAACCGGCTTCTTCAAGATACATCTTGACGGTTTTCGAGCCCGGCGCGAGCGATGATTTCACCCACGGCTTGCGCAGCAAACCCAGCCGGTTGGCGTTACGGGCGATGAGCCCCGCTGCCACCATATTGCGCGGGTTAGAGGTATTGGTGCAGCTGGTGATGGCGGCGATAATGACCGCGCCATCGGGCATCTTGCCGGCTTTCTCTTCTTCCCGTGCGGCTTCAAGCCCTACCGCAATGCCGCGCTGAGCAAGCTCAGAGGTGGGCAAGTGCGCGTGAGGGTTAGAAGGCCCCGCGAGGGTGCGGGTTACTGAAGAGAGATCAAAGGTCAGCACCCGTTCGTAGCTAACGTCTTTGAGGCTGTCTGCCCAGAGGCCGGTGTGCTTGGCGTAGGTTTCGACCAGCGCGACCTGCTCATCTTCACGGCCGGTCAGTTTTAAGTAATCAATCGTTTGGCCATCGATGTAGAACATCGCCGCCGTGGCACCATACTCGGGCGTCATATTGGAAATAGTCGCGCGATCGCCCACGGTCAACGCGTCGGCACCTTCGCCGTAAAACTCCAGGTAGGCACCTACCACGCGCTCTTTACGCAGGAATTCAGTAATCGCCAGCACCATATCCGTACCGGTAATGCCTGGCTGCAGTTTGCCGGTCAGCTCTACACCGACGATATCCGGCAGGCGCATCATGGAGGCACGCCCCAGCATAACGCTTTCGGCTTCCAGGCCACCCACGCCCACTGAAATCACGCCGAGTGCATCCACCATCGGCGTATGGCTATCGGTGCCCACACAGGTATCCGGGTAGGCAATGCCATCGCGGTTTTGCACCACCGGTGACATTTTTTCCAGGTTAATCTGGTGCATGATGCCGTTGCCGGGCGGAATGACATCGACGTTTTCAAACGCGGTCTTGGTCCAGTTAATAAAGTGGAAACGGTCATCGTTGCGGCGATCTTCAATCGCGCGGTTTTTCTCAAAAGCGCCTGCTTCAAAGCCTGCGTGCTCTACCGCCAGCGAGTGATCAACAATCAGCTGGGTGGGCACCACGGGGTTTACCTTGGCAGGGTCGCCGCCCTTCTCAGCGATGGCATCACGCAGCCCGGCCAAATCGACCAGTGCGGTTTGACCTAGGATATCGTGGCAAACCACCCGCGCCGGATACCAGGGGAAATCCATGTCGCTCTTGCGTTCAATCAGCTGTTTTAGCGCATCGGTGAGCAGCTCAGGATCACAGCGGCGCACCAGCTGTTCCGCCAACACGCGAGAAGTGTAAGGTAGCTGTGCATAGGCACCGGGCTGGATATCTTCCACCGCCTCACGAGCATCAAAAAACTCAAGTTCTGTGCCAGGCAGTGGTTTACGGTATTGGGTATTCATAGCAGGCGCACTCTTATCAAGTATCAGGCGGAAGCAAGTATCAAGCGGAAGGCTTTTACCAAGCTGAAGGCTTTTAGCAAGCTGAAGGCTCTTAGCAAGCGTGAGGAAGGAAGCACACACCGGAAGCTAAGCTTCCGGTGTGTGTTAGCGCTGGTTAGTCGCGCGCTTCAATCGGTACCCACTCGCTCTTTTCGGGGCCAATGTAATCCGCACTGGGGCGAATAATGCGGTTATTGGCGCGCTGCTCAAATACGTGAGCCGCCCAACCTGTAACACGCGACATAACAAAAATCGGCGTAAACAGCTTGGTGGGGATATCCATAAAGTGATAAGCGCTGGCGTGGAAGAAGTCAGCGTTACAGAACAGCTTCTTCTCGCGCCACATGACGTCTTCGACCCGTTCGGAAACCGGGTAAAGCACCTTGTCGCCTACATCGTCAGCAAGCTTTTTAGACCACTGCTTGATAATCTCGTTACGCGGGTCAGACTCGCGGTAAATCGCGTGGCCAAAGCCCATGATCTTATCTTTGCGCGCCAGCATGCCCATGATTTCGCGCTCGGCTTCTTCCGGTGATTGCCAATCTTCGATCATCGCCATGGCCGCTTCGTTAGCGCCGCCGTGCAACGGGCCACGTAGCGAGCCAATCGCACCCGTCACGCAGGAGTGCATATCAGAAAGCGTTGAGGCGCATACCCGTGCGGTAAAGGTTGAGGCGTTAAATTCATGCTCGGCGTAAAGAATCAGCGATACGTTCATTACTCGCGCATGCAGTTCAGAGGCGGGCTCGCCGCGCAGCATGTTCAAGAAATGGCCGCCAACCGAATCATCATCCGTTTCGGTATCAATGCGCACGCCGTCGTGAGAAAAGCGGTACCAGTAGCAAATAATCGATGGCAGCACCGCTAGCAGGCGGTCGGAAACATCCTGCTGCTGATCAAAATTTTCCTCGGTTTCAAGATTGCCCAGCATTGAGGTGCCGGTGCGCATGACATCCATCGGGTGCGCATCTTTGGGAATCTGCTCAAGCACCGTTTTTAGCGCTTCAGGCAGCCCACGCAGGCTTTTCAGCTTGCTGATGTAGTTATCCAGCTCAGCCTGGTTAGGCAATTTGCCTTTTAACAGCAGGTAAGCGACTTCTTCAAATTTGGCTTTCTCAGCCAGCTCTTTAATATCGAATCCACGGTAGGTCAGGCCTGAACCTGTTTTGCCTACCGTACACAGCGCGGTGGAACCGGCGCTCTGGCCACGTAGTCCTGCACCTGTCACGGGCTTATCAGCCATGATGTGTCTCCTATTGCTGCTTTTATTTTAAATGCTGTTTTTGACGTACCGTCTTTCAAATATTGCCGTTCGTTAAGCTGGCGCTTGGTTTACTGCTCTTCGCCTTTTTCAGCAAACAGCGCGTCCAGCTTTTGCTCAAAGTCGTGGTAGTTCAGGAAATCGTAAAGCTCGTCGCGGGTCTGCATCAGCGGTACAACGTCTTTTTGGTGGCCGTTGTTGTAGATGCTTTGATACACCTGAAGCGCCGCAGCGTTCATGGCACGAAACGCAGAAAGCGGGTAAAGCACCATGCGGCAGCCCACGTCGCCAAGCTCGGTTTGGGTAAACAGCGGCGTCGCGCCGAACTCGGTGATGTTAGCCAAAATCGGCGCGTTAACACGCTCACAGAAGGCTTTGTAATCATCCAGGGTGTGAACCGCTTCAGCGAAGATGGCATCAGCACCGGCTTCTACGCAGGCATTGGCACGCTCAATGGCCGCATCAAGCCCCTCGCTTTGGAACGCATCGGTGCGGGCAATCAAATAGAAGTCGGGGTCGACCTTGGCATCTGCCGCCGCTTTAATGCGGTCGACCATTTCTTGCTGGGAGACAATCGCTTTGTTGGGGCGGTGGCCACAGCGTTTTTGCGCGACCTGATCTTCCATGTGGATGGCGGCTACGCCGGCGCGCTGCATTTCTTTGACGGTGCGGGCAATATTGAACGCGCCCCCCCAGCCAGTATCGATATCCACCAGCAGCGGTATCTCGGTAGCACCGCAGATGCGGTGAGCATCTTCCACTACGTCATTCATGGTGGTCATGCCCAGGTCCGGCAAACCAAACGAGGCGTTAGCGACACCGCCACCGGAAAGGTAAATGGCTTGGTGGCCCACTTTTTCGGCCATTAAGGCGGTGTAGGCGTTAACGGTGCCTAAAATCGGTAGTGGGCGGTTAGCCTCAAGCGCGGCCCGAAAACGGGCGCCGGGGGTCATCTGCGACATGGGGAATTTCTCCTGTTGCTAAGTGTTGGCATATTGGTGATGCGTTAGCCGGGTCTTTGAGACATTGATTGAGACGTTGATTGCGACACTGATTGCTCAAGCGTTGCAGCGTAGCGATCCGCCACATTGGCCCGAGAAGCACTGACATGGCGGCGCATTAACAGCTCGGCCAATTCCGCGTCGCCCGCTTCTATGGCATCCACAATGCGGTGATGCTCTACGAATGCGCGCTGCGGCCGTGTACCGCTGGCACTAAATTGGGTGCGATAAAGGCGCACAAGGTAGTAAAGGTCATCACAGAGCAGGTTCATGAGCATCTTGTTATGGCTGCCTTGAACGATGCAGTAGTGAAAATCGAGATCACCTTCGCGCTGGTAATAAGCCTCACCGCGTTTTAGGTCGGCCTGCCCTTCATGTAGCGCCAACACATCGCGCAGCCCTTGTATCTCTTCAGGCGACATATGCTCGGCAGCAAGCCGAGCGGCCATGCTTTCTAAGGCTTCGCGTAGGTCAAAAAGCTCTAGAAGCTCTTTCATTGAGAGCTGAACCACCCGCGCGCCCACATGAGGAACGCGCTCAATCAGCCGGTGCGCTTCTAACCGCCGCATCGCCTCGCGCAGAGGCCCCCGCGAAATACCGTAAGTTTTAGACAGCCCCGGCTCAGTAATTTTACTGCCGGGTGCAAGCTCACCGCGGACAATGGCATCCTGCAGTTGATGGAACACACGCTCTGCGAGCGTGCGAACTTCAGGTGCTGCAGCATCAGGCCCATCGGTGTCATATAAAATGTCATCGGCGCTTGATGAAGATGAGCGTGGTGACGATGCGCTTGGTGAATGAGTAGCGAGTGTTGCCATGATTAATTGTCGACAATTGAAAAGTAGGTAGACTCTAGCGCGTGCTAATTGAGCCGTCAACTAGCCACGTTAGCCGATTTTATTCGCCTTTCGTTGTACTTAACGCTTTACAAAAACTCAATTTGTCAACAATCAAGCCGTTGTGAGCGCCTAACGTAACGCTAGCAAGCGGTAAAGGCTTCCGAGTAGCACTGGTGTCATGGTTGAAGCCCCTCTAAAATGTCACGCCCTTCACTGGCTAGGCGTTTTCTTCATGTCCAAGGCGTTAACGATCACTGCCCTGCCCTACTCACCAGACCCATTGGGATTGTTCGCCTGCCTGCGTGCCCGTCCAGGTGCGGTGCTACTGGATAGCGGCCGACCTATTGCGACTGGCCGCTTTGACATTATTAGCAGCGACCCACTCGCTACGCTAGAAGTGGCTCTTGATGGTGAGGCGAATATTGAGGCGAATATTGCCTCAGGTCAGCTTAGCCCCCCGGCACACTTGGCCAACGATATATTTGGCCTGCAGCAATGGCTGTTGGATCAGCTTGATATCCCTGATGCGCCCAGTGAACTGCCTTTTCTTGGCGGGTTGATGGGCTACTGGGGCTACGATTTAGCCCGCCATACCGCCGCTACGCCAAGCCTTCAAGCCAGTACGGTTACGCTTCCACAAGCGCGGCTAGGGCTTTACGACTGGTGCATTACGCTGGACCACAAAACGCACCAGGCGTGGTTAATCGCTACAGCGGAGCGTCGTGAGCAGGTAGCAGGCTGGCTGGCTGAAGCGCCAGTACAGTCAACACAGGCGCTTTCTTTTAGCCCGTCTTTTACGCTAAAAGGCCCTTTTCAGGCTGAGCTGAGCCGTGACCAATACGTTGAGCGCTTTGATGCCGTACAACGTTATATTCGGGCGGGTGACTGCTACCAAATTAACTTGGCGCAGCGCTTTTATGCCGATTACCAAGGAGAGGAGTGGCAGGCGTACCTACAGTTGCGAAAAGCGACCCCCACGCCCTTCTCAGGCTTTATGGCCTGGGGCGACAAGGCCGTACTCTCGCTGTCGCCTGAGCGGTTTATTCAATGCCGCAATAGAGAGGTTGAAACACGGCCGATTAAAGGCACCCGCCCACGTGGCAAAACCCCTGAGGAAGATCGCGCGCTGGCAGAGCAATTGCTGTGCAGCGCCAAAGACCGCGCTGAAAACGTGATGATTGTCGACTTGCTACGCAATGATTTAGGCCGCGTTTGCCAGCCTGGCACCATTCGCGTGCCGCAATTGTGTCAGCTGGAAAGCTACCCGAACGTACATCATCTGGTTAGCGTCGTGCGGGGAACGCTGGCCAAAGCTTACAGCCCACTGGCACTGCTTGAAGCGGCGTTTCCTGGGGGTTCGATTACCGGCGCACCTAAAATTCGCGCGATGCAGATCATCGATGAACTGGAGCCCTGTCAGCGCAGCGTATATTGCGGCAGCTTAGGCTATATAGACGTGCGCGGCAGCATGGATACCTCTATTGCCATTCGCACCATGGTGGCCGAGGCAGGAAGGCTGCATGTGTGGGGCGGCGGGGGCTTAGTAGCCGACTCCCAAGCGGACGAAGAGTACGCCGAGACACTGGATAAAATTCGCCACCTTATTAGCGCTTTGGAATAAGAAGCACATCTTCTAAATCAAAAAGGAATATAAAAGCCTAACTAAACGGTATTGGGGGGTCAGGGTCTGGGTTTGGTAGCCTAGCAATCATGACTCTACACCCGAATAGGAGGCAACATGTCCTCAGAGCTTGAAGCGATTAATAACGAATTTGCCAACAGTGCTAAAAACCCGCAAGGCTTGATTGAGTGGGCGCTGGCACAAGGCGCACGGCCGATTTGCACCACCAACTTTCGCCCTTTTGAGGCGGTAATTCTGCATATGGTGAGCCAGGTGCGCCCGGACATTCCCATTGTGTGGATGGACAGCGGCTACAACACTGAAGCGACCTATCAATTTGCCGACGCAGTGATTAAACAGCTCAACCTGAACATAGTAAGCTTTGTGCCCCAGCGCACCCGCGCCCACCGCGAAGCGCTGGAAGGCGCAATGCCTGGCATCGACGACCCTCGCCACGCGGCCTTTACCCAAGAAGTCAAAATTGAGCCTTTTGAGCGTGCGCTACGCCAAATGCAGCCCGACGTCTGGTTTACCGCACTGCGCGCTGAAGATACCCCTGAACGTGCCAAAATGCAGCCAGTGAGCCGTAACAGCGATGGCCTGCTGAAGGTCGCCCCACTGCTGCAGTGGAGCGCGAAAGAGATGTACCAGTACCTACAGGCGCACCACCTGCCCAATAATTTCGACTACTTCGACCCCACCAAGGTGGAAGATAAGCGCGAATGTGGGCTGCATTTACAGCACTAGCGGCAACATTAACTGCACGATTAACTACAATATTAACTGCATAACGACAGCATTAACGCCACCAAGCCTTAATATTCCGGCAGGTCTACGTCAGCGAACAACGACTGCTCGTTTCGCGGGCCTGCCGCCAGCGCGGCATCAACGCGGTCGCGGGTTAAATGCGGCGCAAAGCGTTCTAAGAAATCATACATATAGCCGCGCATAAAGGTGCCACGACGAATGCCGATTTTAGTGGTGGAGCTGGCGAAAAGATGGCTGGCGTCTAGTGCCACTAAATCAGCATCCAGCGTCTCATCCACTGCCATATGCGCGACAATACCGACCCCCATTCCCAGCCGCACGTAGGTCTTAATCACATCGGCATCGGCGGCGGTCAGCACCACATTAGGCGTTAACCCCTTGGCTTTGAAGGCATCGTCTAACTGAGAACGGCCGGTGAACCCAAACACGTAAGTGACCAGCGGATATTCTCCCAGCGCCTCAAGGGTGAGTGGGCCTGGGTGCGTTGCTAAAGGGTGGCCTTTAGGCACCAGCACGCAGCGGTTCCAGCGATAGCACGGCAGCAGTATCAGGTCGGTAAACAGCTCTAGCGACTCGGTCGCAATGGCAAAATCAGCCTGCCCTTCACTGACCATCTGCGCGATCTGCTTTGGCGTACCCTGCTGCATGTGCAGAGCCACATCAGGGTATTTCAGGGTAAATTCACTAATAATGGGCGGCAACGCATAACGAGCCTGGGTATGCGTGGTGGCAATGGCCAGGCTACCGCGACGCTCATCGCTGTGCTCCTGAGCTACCTGCTTAATATTATCGGCCAGACGCAGCACCTGCCCCGCCAGCTCGATAATCGACTGCCCAGCCGGCGTAACTCGCGTTAAGTGCTTGCCGCTGCGAGCAAAAATCTCCACCCCCAGCTCGTCTTCCAATAGGCGAATCTGTTTAGAGATACCTGGCTGTGAGGTAAATAGACTTTGCGCTGTGGCTGAGACATTCAGGTTGTGTCGTTTGACTTCCCAGATGTAGCGTAGCTGTTGTAGCTTCATATCCTCACCTTATTTATTCTCTATGCGGATCAGGCCGCAGACAGCGATATTTCTGATAGGCTAGTTGACTGGCACCGCACCTTGCAGCACTAGCTGGAATAAAAAACACCTCTATAATACTTTTATATTATAAAAAAATCTTGCTATCAGCATTCTTTAATTTCTGCTATTCAAATAACTCGCCACACGGGAAATTTGCCAGCAACCTCCGCGCCCGCTAACATCTGCCTACGCTTATCGCGATCAATATTGAGGCGCGGTGAAGAAGTAGCGCTAATCAATCGCGCAATGACCGTTGCTCCAATTGAGGCAACGAAACAGTAAGAGCAACGCAAACGGGAGAAGCAAATGGCTAATAATGTTGATGTCACCAACGCCAATTTTGAGCAAGAAGTCCTCAACGCTGAACAGCCAGTGCTAATGAAATTCTGGGCGCCCTGGTGTGGCCCATGCAAAGTGATGGCCCCGGTCGTTGATGAAGTAGCCGCTGAACGTCAGGACAGCCTGAAAGTGGTTAGCGTCAATGTTGACGACGCACCTGAAATCGCCGCCGAACAAGGCGTGCGCGGTGTACCTACCGTCATGCTGTTTAAATCCGGCACCAAAGTTGCTTCTTTGGTTGGCGCGCAATCTAAATCACAGCTGACGCAGTTCATCGAACAAAATGCGTGATGACTGCGCCTAACCCCTGCCCCTGATCGTTAATAATACAGCCGCCGACCTTGTCGGCGGCTGTACTCGTTTGGCTGTCATTAGTTTTTACGTTTCCAAGGCGGCAGGCTTGCGTCACTAGCCCGACTATCTTTCACGCGACGCTTACCAGGCCCTAGCAACCTAGCGATCCAACGTGTTTGCGGGTGGCTATCCAAGGCTATTTTCAGCGTCATGGTCAGCACTACCGAAAGCAGCATCCCCGCCGCCCCAAAAATCCAGCCCCACACCACCAGCGATAAAAAGGCTACAAAGGTGGAAAGCCCCAGCGCCTGTCCCATTATCCTCGGCTCGATCAAATTACCGAGCACAAAGTTGATCACCAAATAAGCAGAGGCCAGCAACAACGCCTGAAAAGCACCGCCATCCTGGGCAACCAATAGCAACAGTACGGGCGGAATTGCCGCCAACGCAGAACCAATGTTGGGGATAAAGTTAAGCGCAAACGCTAACACGCCCCACAGCAGCGGAAAATCCACCCCAACAACCATACAAGAGAGCCACACCAACGCGCCCGTTGCCAAGCTAATCGCTGTTTTAACGGCCAGATAGCGCTTCAGCGTTACACTAAACTCACTAAAGCGCTTCAAGCTAGGGGCAGGGTTTTCCAGCGCACGAGAGACTTTTTCACGCACGTTCAGCGTTTCAAACAGCATGAAAATAACCAGCAACCCAACAATGATGCTTTGCATGAAGAAGTTGCCAAGCTGGCCCAATAGCGCCGGCATCCAAGAGCCGCCATCCTCCGTTTCAAAGAGCGAGTTAATCTGATCAGGATTGATCGCCAGCCCCCGTGAAGAGAGCGCATTGAGCATGTTCCAATACTGTTCGTAAAGCCGCGATTCTATCTCTGGCAACGCGGCCACAAAGATACTGAAGCTATTTACCACCAGCAGGCCAATCAGCGATAAAAACCCCAGCAAGACCATTAATGTTAAAAATGCCGACATCCGCATGCTTAAACCAATGCGGTTCAGCCATTGCACGGGGGAGGTGCACACAACCGCGATAAAGGTCGCCAGCAGCAACGGCACTAGCAAGTCTGCACCCACCTTCATTCCCGCAATAATCACCACCAGCGCCGCAAGCGCCAGCGTGGCATTGAGTGGAACACTGCGGTAATTATCGTCCGATAACTTCGTCATAACCCTTCCCTAGAACGTTATCCATCTATAATGGCTGCAATCGCCATATTGCACAAACCATGCAAATAGTAAGCAACCGGCCAGCGTCTACTCTTGCCTGCTGAACCTTCTTTTCGATTACGCTTCCAAACAGCGTCTGCCTAGCTGATTGAAACCGCTTTTAACTTTGCAGCACGACTGCCCGCTCACTAAGGAAGCCATTGATGAAAGCAAAATCACTTATCTCTCAACGATCAGGCGCTCGACGGCTAAGTCCTCAAAGACTAAGTCCTCAACGACTCCTATTAGGCAGTGCCTTATTGGCACTCCTAAGCGTGCCTGTTGCTCACGCAGCGTCTTCACATCTAGCGTCTTCACACCCATTGTCTTCACACGCCCCGCCGCCCAGCCTGCATGTGCAAGCGCAGTCTTGGGTTGAGGTAGAGCCTGATAAAGCTACGCTAAACGCGCGGCTATGGGAAAACACTCCCGCTCTTTCTACCTTGGAAGAAAGCGATAGTAGCGCACTTAGTGATGCCCGAGAGCGCTTAGAGACCCGCGCCAGCGAGCTCATTGAGCAAATGGAAGCCACCGGCCTTGAACGCAACGCCATCAATGCGGGTTCGTTAAATGTTTACCCTGAGCATATCCAAGGGCCGCGCAACGAAAACGGCGAGCATGAGACATTGCAACGCACGCGGCTTGAGCGCCCAATCACCGTCGAACTAACCGACCTAGAACGGCTTAGCGAAGTATTAGACGCACTGATTGCCGCCGGCGTTAACGCATTAGACGGCGTACAGTTCGACCTGCAAGACCGTGACGCGGCCACCGACGAAGCATTAGTGAAAGCCCTAGAGAAAGCTCAACATAAGGCCAACTTAATGGCAGACACCTTAGATGCCGAGCTTGGTCACGTGCAGCGCATTGAAGAGACGCAAACCGCAATCTTTCAACCACGCATGATGGCGATGCGCGCAGAGAGTGATGCCGCGGGTGCTGGCCAAGCGAGTGCGGCCAGCGAATACCGCCCCGGCACCTTACGGATAGATGCCGGGGTGAGCGTTGAGTGGGTGCTTACAGGACCAAGCGCTCCAAACCGCCCAAATAGCGACGTAGCGGCTCAGGAATAATAACCGAGCCATCCGCCTGCTGGTGGTTTTCAAGCACCGCCAGCAGGCAGCGGCCTACCGCCAGCCCAGAGCCGTTCAGCGTATGCAGCAACTGCGGCTTTTTGGAATCCGGATGACGGAAACGTGCCTGCATACGCCGCGCCTGGAAATCCTCGCAGTTTGAAACAGAAGAAATCTCCCGGTACGTCTCCTGGCTAGGCAGCCATACTTCTAAATCGTAGGTTTTAGTCGCCCCAAAGCCCATATCGCCGGTGCACAGCGTGACTACGCGGTACGGCAGTTCCAGCGCCTGGAGAATTGCTTCGGCATGGCCACGCATCTCTTCCAGCGCTTGGTAGCTGTTTTCCGGCTCCACAATCTGCACCATTTCGACTTTATCGAACTGATGCTGACGGATCATACCGCGGGTGTCGCGCCCGTGTGAGCCTGCCTCAGAACGGAAACACGGCGTATGCGCAGTAAGCTTCATCGGCAGCGCCGCCTGCTCGACAATTTCATCGCGCACAAAGTTGGTGAGCGGCACTTCCGAGGTAGGAATCAGATGGTACTCACGCTCATCGTCTAACTTAAATAAGTCTTCGCCAAACTTCGGCAGTTGGCCGGTACCCATTAACGAATCGCGGTTGACCATATACGGCACGTAGCACTCTTCGTAACCGTGCTGCTCGGTTTGCGTATCCAGCATAAACTGCGCCAGCGCACGGTGCAGGCGTGCAACCGGCCCGCGCATGACCACAAAACGGGCACCGGTGATCTTAACCGCCAGCTCAAAATCGAGATAACCCGACTTCTTACCCAGATCAACGTGATCCAGCACCGTAAAATCAAACTGACGCGGCGTACCCCAGCGGTACAGCTCGACGTTATCATTCTCGTTTTCACCCACCGGCACGCTTTCATGGGGCAAATTGGGAATACCGCTGATGGTGTCATCCCACTCAGCCTGCACGCCGGCCAGCTCACGTTTGGCATTATCCAAACGCTCGCCTAAATCGCTGACTTCATCCAGCAGCGGCTGAATATCTTCACCGCTAGCTTTGGCCTTACCAATCGCTTTGGAGCGCGTATTGCGCTCGTTTTGCAGCTGCTCGGTTTGGGTTTGCAGCTCGCGGCGGCGCAATTCCAGCGCCTGTAACCCCGCTTTATCAAGCACAAAGCCCCGCCGGGCCAGTTGTTGAGCAACCGTGTCAAGATCACCGCGCAGCAGTTTCGGATCGAGCATGAATCCTGTCCCTTGGCTTGAAATCAATAAAAGCAACGCGCCAATGCGCGTGCATAAAGGCGCCTATTGTAGGCAAAAGCGCCTTGGGGGGCTATGGCTAGAGTGTGAGGGTAAGCAATAGCTTACACGGGGTAAGCCTTTTGCTATGGATAAAAGGGTTATTTTAAGGCTAAGGTAACTAGATTATTAATCATGATGAGCCATGCCAATGCCATCCAAAACGCCTGCCTTTTATGCTCATTCGCTTCCAGAAACTAACAAGCAATTGTGGCAAACGCTAGACAGCCATTTAAAGTGTGTCGCCGAAATGGCAGCAACGCGCGCTGAACGCTTCGGGATGGCAGATGCTGGCTATGCAGCGGGACTTTTACACGATTTAGGCAAATACAGTGCGCCTTTTCAACGACGGCTGGAAGGCGCTCCTGAACGAGTTGACCATTCCACTGCTGGCGCCATTGTGGCCAAACAACAATACAATAAAGGAATGGCTGAAGTGCTTGCCTACTGTATTGCAGGTCACCATGCTGGTCTTGCCAATGGCCGTGACTCGGGTGAACGTTCCTCTCTTAGTGAGCGCCTCAAAGCCGATATTCCCGCGCTAGACAACGCTTGGCAAGATGCACTCACTTTGCCAGAAGAGCCAAGTCCCCCAAGCTCATTCACCCAACTTCCAGAACGTGCTTTCTTTCAGCTCGCGTTTCTCACCAGAATGCTTTTCTCTTGTTTAGTCGATGCAGACTATATTGATACCGAAACCTTCTACGCCAAACACGAAACCGGCTTAGTCCAGCGTCGTGGCGGTGGCCCTTCTTTAAAGCTTCTTCGCGAAGCGCTCAATCAACACCTAGATACTTTCGACACCAAAAAAGGGATTAATAAGATACGCGGGCATATTCTGCGTGAAGTACGCAACAAAGCGGAAATGAGACCCGGCTGTTTCAGCCTCACGGTGCCCACTGGCGGTGGAAAAACCCTGGCCTCCCTCGCCTTCGCATTGGATCACGCAATCATCCACGGTATGGATCGCGTCATCTACGTGATCCCATTTACCAGCATTGTTGAGCAAAACGCTGCGGTATTTCGGCATGCGCTGGGCAAATATGGCGCGGAAGCAGTTCTCGAACACCACAGCACCTTCGATGCTGAAAAAGCGTCAAAGGGCGACAAAACGAGCCTCGATAAACTCAGACGCGATAGTGAAAACTGGGATGCGCCGATTATCGTGACGACATCCGTGCAGTTCCTGGAAAGCCTATTTGCCGCCAAGACATCGCGCTGCCGTAAGCTACACAATATTGCCCGCAGTGTCGTGATTTTGGACGAAGCCCAGACAATGCCCCTGCCCTTGCTACGCCCAAGTGTTACCGCATTGGATGAACTCGCGCAGAATTATCACACGAGTATTATGCTCTGCACCGCTACCCAACCAGCACTCATTGAAACCGATGATACAGAGCACAGCTTCGCCGGTGGGTTCAAAGGCGTTGAGGAATTAGCCCCCGACCCAAAAAAGCTGTATCGAGATTTAAAACGTGTGTCTGTAAAGCATATTGGCAGCTTAGATGACGCTCAATTACGCGACGAACTTTTAGACCTCGAACAAGCGCTTTGCATCGTCAATAACCGGCGCCATGCCAAGGCCTTATACGAATCCATCGCCGATCAGCCAGGTGCTTTTCACCTGACTACCGCCATGTGCGCCGTTCATCGGCGGCAAGTATTGCACCATATTCGTGAAGCACTTAAAGCAGACCAACCATGTCGCGTTGTATCTACGTCGCTAATAGAAGCCGGTGTCGATGTGGATTTCCCAAGGGTATTGCGCGCTGAAGCGGGGCTAGACTCCATCGCCCAGGCAGCAGGTCGCTGCAACCGTGAAGGTAAGCGGACTCCAGAAGAAAGCGAAGTACGTATTTTTGCAACCGCCAATGAAGAGTGGGCACCACCGCCCGAGCTAAAACAGTTCGCCCAAGCCACCCGTGAAGTGCTACGCCAGCATGGTCACGACCCGCTTTCGCTTGACGCGATAGAGACATATTTCAAACTGCTTTACTGGCAGCAAGGGTCGGATCAACTCGATAAACACCAATTGCTCTCGCTGATAGAAAAAAGTGGGCTTGATGGACTGCCCTTTGAAACCCTCGAAAAGAAATTTCGCCTCATCGACAACAATCAACGCAGTGTCATTATTCCCAGAGACGCTGACGCACGCATAGCGATTAAAGAACTCGCCTTTGCCACAAGCCCTGGCGGAATTGCCCGTAAACTTCAGCTCTATACCGTACAAGTGCCTCATAACGGCTTTAGAGCCCTGGAAAAAGTCGGTGCCATTGCACCTATCGAGCCGGATAAATTTAATGACCAATTCATGCTGCTGGTCAATGAAGACCTCTACCACGATGCGCTAGGGTTGAACTGGAGCGACCCAACCTTTATGCAAGCCGAAAGCTTACAGTGGTAAACATACAACATTAATAGGGAACCGTTATGTCATACGGAGTTCGACTGCATATTTGGGGTGACAGGGCCTGCTTTACGCGGCCAGAGATGAAAGTAGAGCGTGTGTCCTATGATGTGATCACACCCTCGGCGGCACGCGGCATTCTGGAAGCCATCCACTGGAAACCCGCCATTCGCTGGTGCGTAGACCGTATCCACGTGCTCAAGCCCATTCAATTTGAGTCGCTGCGGCGAAATGAAGTCGGCGGCAAGCTCTCAGCTGCATCAGTAACAAAAGCTATGAAAGCGAGCCGCGTTGATGATGTGGCCTATTTTGTTGACCAGAATCGACAGCAGAGGGCAGCTACCATTTTACGCAATGTCGCTTACGTTATTGAGGCGCACTTTGAATTTACCCCCCGTGCGGATGATAGCGACACCCCTGGCAAACACCTGGATATTTTCAATCGCCGCGCCCGCCAGGGTCAGTGCTTTCACACACCGTGTATGGGCACCCGCGAATTCCCAGCTAATTTTGAGCTAATTGAACCAGAACAGCCTCTACCGCCCGTTGATCCAGCATTAAACGGTGATCGCGACCTTGGCTATATGCTTCACGATATCGACTTTGCCAATGGCAAAGTATCTCGCTTCTTTCGCGCCAAGATGCAAGATGGCGTGATTGAGGTGCCTCCCTTTCAGGAGGCATTAGCATGATTCTGACCGCCCTCAATGACTACTATCAGCGGCTGGCTAAGGAAGACAAAGTCCCACAGCCAGGCTTTAGTACAGAGCAAATAAGCTATGAAATTATAATTAACCAATTTGGTATGCCATTACAGGTTAATTTTATTGGATCATCGGAAAGAAACAGACAAATACCAAGGCCTTTAAAGGTGCCTCAATCATTTAAGCGGCCTGGCACAACACCAAAGCCTTTTTTCCTTTGGGATAAAACGTCTTTCTTATTAGGTGTCAAAAAAAATAATGATGCCAAAGAGGGTATGCCACAGCATATTATTTCTGAAAAAGAACACGTAGCTTTTAAGAGTCTTCATCGAGAACTATTGCAACACACTGAAAGTGAAAACCTAATTGCATTTAATGCCTTCCTCGAACACTGGAAACCAGAAATGTTCGAAGATGACTTATTTTCACCCGACATGTTAGATAAAAACTTCGTTCTGCGACTAGATGGAGATCAGTATTACATTCACGAAACAGAAGCGGCTGAAGAAATACAGAGAAATTTAGTTCTTGGAAACGAGGCACCTAAAGGTCTTTGCTTAGTAACTGGTAAGTGGGCACCCATTGCACGGCTACACGCTTCTATCAAAAATGTCGATGGTGCCCATACAGCTGGCGCATCTATCGTGACCTTTAATAAAGATGCCTTCGAGTCCTATGGAAAAAAGCAAGGCGAGAATGCTCCTGTTTCAGAAGATGCCGCCTTTGGCTACACAACTGCTCTGAACTATCTATTAAGACGATCATCTGACAACCAACAACGCCTACAAATAGGCGACACCACGCTGGTTTTCTGGGCAAATGCTCAAACATCACAGGCGGCCCAAGCAGCGGAAAGCTTTTTTGCGGTACTCAACCAACCACCCAGCGATGAACAGGAAGCTACCAAATTAGGCTCTTTACTTGCCAAAGTAGCTGATGGCCGCCCATTAAAGGAAATTGCACCGGGACTTGAACCCGAAACGCAATTTTACGTGTTAGGTCTTGCTCCCTCAGGCCCCAGGCTATCAATACGCTTCTGGTTAGTTGATAGCCTGGAGCATTTAACCAAGCATTATGCTCAACATTACCAGGATCTAAATATTCAGCCTGCGCCATGGAAAGGCATTGCGCCCAGCGTTGAGTGGTTAACCCGTCAAACAGCGCCTATTCATGGCGCACGCCCGAAATCAGAAGATGTACTGCCCCAGCTCGCAGGCGAGATGATGCGCGCCATCATCACGGGGCACCGCTACCCCCGCCCCTTACTTACCAATGTTGTCATGCGTTTTCGCAGTGATGGTCATATCAACGGTTTGCGTGTCGCGCTTTGCAAAGCAGTGTTAGCCCGAGAGGCTCGCTTGGCCACGCACCCAAACTCGAACAAACAGGAGGTTTCCGTGAGTCTTGATAAAAGCTCCACCCATCCAGGTTACTTATTGGGCCGCTTATTTGCCGAATTAGAAAATGCCCAACGTGGCGCGCTTGGTAGAGAAGTGAATGCCACTATTCGGGATCGCTACTACGGTGCCGCCTCCGCCACGCCCGCCAGTGTGTTTCCTATGCTGCTGCGCAATGTGCAGAACCATCTTTCATCAATGCGCAAAAAAGACAAAGGCGGTATTGCACACACTATTGAAAAGGAAATCAGCCAAATAATTGGCGGGCTGGGCGATACATTCCCACGCAGCCTGCGTATCGAAGAACAAGGCCGTTTTGCCATCGGTTACTACCACCAATCACAAACGCGATTCGCCAAAAAAGATAACGCGAATAGCGATGAACAATCTGAACAGGGAGACTCAGAATGAGCGCCATTGCTAACCGCTACGAATTTGTCCTTTTATTTGATGTGACTAACGGCAACCCGAACGGTGACCCTGATGCAGGCAACCTGCCACGCTTAGACCCAGAAACCAATCAAGGGCTTATTACCGATGTTTGCCTAAAACGTAAAATTCGCAACTACGTCGCTCTTGAAAAAGAGCAAGACGCTGGCTATGCCATCTACATGCAAGAGAAGTCAGTGCTGAACAACCAACATAAAAAAGCTTATGAAGCACTAGGTATCAAACCTGAATCTAAAAAATTACCCAAAGAAAAAGAAAAAGCGCGCCAAGTAACCGAGTGGATGTGCAACAACTTTTTCGATGTGCGCACCTTCGGCGCAGTCATGACCACCGAGGTAAATTCTGGGCAAGTACGCGGCCCGGTTCAAGTAGCCTTTGCCAGCTCTATCGACCCAGTGGTACCCATGGAAGTCTCCATTACCCGCATGGCGGTTACCAACGAAAAGGATCTTGAAAAAGAGCGCACCATGGGGCGTAAGCACATTATCCCTTATGGCCTTTACCGTGTTCACGGCTATGTTTCTGCGAAGCTAGCTGAAAGCACCGGCTTTTCTGAAGACGATTTAGCCCTTCTCTGGCGCTCACTGATTAATATGTTTGAACACGATCGCTCTGCAGCGCGTGGTGAGATGTCTACCCGTAAACTAGTGGTTTTCAAGCATGATCATCCGATGGGTAACGCACCAGCCCATGTACTCTTTGATAGTGTGCAAGTGCAGCGGGTCGAAGGGGAAGAAGATACCCCAGCACGCCACTACAGCGACTATCAAGTCAGCATCGCACGCGAGTCGCTGCCAGCAGGCGTAAGCGTAAAAGAACTCTTATAGGTGAACTGCCATGGAAGAAGAGGCACGCCCTATTCCGCTTTCGGCCCTTCAACATACGCTGTTCTGCCCGCGCCAATGCGCATTAATTCATGTAGAACAGCAATGGGCAGAGAACCGCTACACCGCAGAAGGCCGCTTGTTACACGAGCGTGCTGATCAGCTGGGGCATCAACGTCGGCGGGGCGTACACACGTCCATGGCATTACCTTTGGCAAGTGAGCAGTTAGGCTTAAGCGGTATTGCCGACGTTGTAGAGTTTGACGAACGTCAATCTCCTCTAACAGTGCGCCCTATTGAGTACAAGCGTGGGCGGCCTAAAGCGCACCGCGCAGACGAGGTTCAGCTTTGCGCTCAAGCGCTCTGCCTGGAAGAAATGCTAGATACCCACATCGACTCTGGTGCCCTCTTTTATGGGAAAACACGACGGCGCAAAGAAGTCGTATTCGATAACACTCTGCGCGCTTTAACTCATCAAATTATAGAGCAAACCCGCGCTATTTTTGATAGGCAGCAGACACCGCCTGCTACTTACGATGCCAAAAAGTGTGATCACTGCTCCCTTGTCGATATTTGCCAACCTCAGGTGTTTGGCAAACAGCGCTCTGCAAGCCGCTGGCTCGCGCGCCAACTCGATGCTACGGATGAGTAACGCCCATGCGACGTCAATTAAACTCGTTGTACATCACCACCGAAGGTGCCTGGCTTAAAAAAGAAGGTGCCAACATTGTGATGCAGGTAGAAGGTAAAGAACGTGCCAGACTTCCCATTCATATGCTGGAGTCACTTATATGCTTCGGGCGTGTGCTGGTGTCTCCACCGCTAATGGGATTTTGCGCAGAACAAGGCGTTACGATCACCCACCTGTCGCCCTACGGAAAATTTTTGGCGCGTATTGAAGGCCCTGTATCCGGCAATGTATTACTACGCCGAACTCAGTATCGCACCAGCGACAACGAAACGTCCTGTTCGAGCCTAGTCAGCAGCCTGTTGATTGGTAAAGTGCATAACCAACGCACAGTTCTCGCCCGTGGAATTCGCGACTATGGCAGCAAAATACCGCCTCAAGAGCGCCAACGCCTGGAAGCTGCCCGTGACCGCCTTAGCCGCATCGCACGTAATTTACTTCAACCCGCGACAACCAATGAGCTACGGGGGCTGGAAGGCGAGGCCGCCCAAGTATATTTCAGCGTATTCAATCTATTAGTGCGCCAAGAAGGCAATGCTTTTGAGTTTAAAGGACGTAACCGCCGCCCACCGAGAGACCGCATTAATGCCTTATTGTCGTTTCTTTATACGCTGCTCACCCATGACTGCCGTTCAGCACTAGAAAGCGTAGGCTTAGACCCCGCCGTTGGCTTTTTACACCGAGATCGCCCAGGGCGCCCAAGCCTTGCACTCGACCTTGCAGAAGAGTTCCGCCCATTGCTAGGTGATCGCTTAGCCCTTTCACTTATCAACCGCCGCCAGTTACGCGAAAAGGACTTCAAAATTACTGAAAGCAATGGTGTCGTTATGACCGATGATGCCCGCAAACGGGTACTGACTGCTTACCAAGAGCGAAAGCGTGAAGAGCTACTGCATACATTTATTGATGAAAAAGCCCCCATAGGCATGCTGCCAATACTGCAAGCTCAGCTAATGGCTCGCCATCTCAGAGGGGATTTAGATGCTTACCCACCTTTCCTTTGGAAATAACACCCTGAGGACAATGCCATGATGGTACTGGTTAGTTACGATGTCAGCACCTCTTCAGAAGGCGGTGAAGGTAGGCTAAGGCGAGTAGCAAAGGCATGCCGGGATGTCGGGCAACGTGTACAGTTTTCCGTGTTTGAAATCGAAGTAGACCCCGACCAATGGGTACTTTTCCGCCAGCGCTTAATCGACTTAATTGATGATGAAGTAGATAGCCTTCGATTTTACTTCCTTGGCAGAAATTGGAAAAACCGCATCGAACATATAGGGGCCAAGCCAGCCTTGGATATGAATGGCCCGTTAGTTTTCTAATAGTTTCCCTCAATTGCGAACCACAAGCGTCTTACCAAACCCCGTTAGGTTCGCAGCTCTTTAACAATTTGATTTATATATCTAAATTATTTACCCACCTCATTTAACCAGCATTTTTCAATAAAAAGTCAGCACTTCGCAGATGAATGCCATTTTGCTTTTGTTTTTCATGATGTTATAAACAGAACAGTCGCGCCCCGCCCGGGGCGTGCGGATAGAAACTTTTGAATGCTTTGGCGGTACCCGTATGCGCCCGGTCGCGCCCCGCCCGGGGCGTGCGGATAGAAACTTCGCTAACCGGCTCCACGTCCTCAAACATGGCGCGTCGCGCCCCGCCCGGGGCGTGCGGATAGAAACGCTTCATGCCCTAGCAAGGCGGAATCCCTACACCTGCCGTCGCGCCCCGCCCGGGGCGTGCGGATAGAAACCCACGCTACCAGTGAAGATCAGCCCACCACCCTGTGGTCGCGCCCCGCCCGGGGCGTGCGGATAGAAACATTACGGCGTGGTCGTACTCTTCAGAGACAGACGTGTCGCGCCCCGCCCGGGGCGTGCGGATAGAAACTTGATCAACTCTTTAATCGGAGCCGGGGTTGTTAGGTCGCGCCCCGCCCGGGGCGTGCGGATAGAAACATCAAACTTGGTGACATAGGCGCGGCAAACGCTCTGTCGCGCCCCGCCCGGGGCGTGCGGATAGAAACCTGCGCAGCCCGGCGGATATGGGTTTTGATGCCGAGTCGCGCCCCGCCCGGGGCGTGCGGATAGAAACCGGGGTGAAATGGTGCCAGAGCTGGCGAGCTATGGTCGCGCCCCGCCCGGGGCGTGCGGATAGAAACGATAGATTTGACGCTAGCCGATGGCTATTTGTTTGTCGCGCCCCGCCCGGGGCGTGCGGATAGAAACAACCCACTAAGAGACATCACCAACGCCATTATGGTGTCGCGCCCCGCCCGGGGCGTGCGGATAGAAACGCTCGCGTCGTTTAGCTTGCCGTATGAGTACATTGTCGCGCCCCGCCCGGGGCGTGCGGATAGAAACTAAAATCAGTCATGGAATACAATCCATTAACTGGGTCGCGCCCCGCCCGGGGCGTGCGGATAGAAACTGCCACAGATTTTGCGCGAGGAGTATAGCGAGTGAGTCGCGCCCCGCCCGGGGCGTGCGGATAGAAACACAAGGCATACACTCAGGCGCGCAAGACAGAGGAGGGTCGCGCCCCGCCCGGGGCGTGCGGATAGAAACGATCAAGAGGCTATCGCCAAGGGCATGCGCGGTCGTCGCGCCCCGCCCGGGGCGTGCGGATAGAAACGGCACCACATCGTCACTAGATGCAGGTATTGAGGGCGTCGCGCCCCGCCCGGGGCGTGCGGATAGAAACCATAGGGTTTGATGTTTTTATTGCTCGAAGCCTGGGTCGCGCCCCGCCCGGGGCGTGCGGATAGAAACCTTTTCGTCTCGGCACGGGCTACATTTATGGCAAGTCGCGCCCCGCCCGGGGCGTGCGGATAGAAACGGCTGCATGATACGATGATTTGGGCGAAGCCGAAGTCGCGCCCCGCCCGGGGCGTGCGGATAGAAACAAATTACTTATGACGGCGTGACCTCTGTCACTGTGTCGCGCCCCGCCCGGGGCGTGCGGATAGAAACTGAGACCCCCGCTATTGGCACCGCTGACGGCGTTGTCGCGCCCCGCCCGGGGCGTGCGGATAGAAACGCCGCCCGTCTGGAACTTGCGCGTGAGCAACGTAGTCGCGCCCCGCCCGGGGCGTGCGGATAGAAACTTAGCCATTAAAGCACCCTCACTCGATAGTTACCGTCGCGCCCCGCCCGGGGCGTGCGGATAGAAACCGGCTAGCAAAGAGGGCTTCCGTGCGCTAGTGGAGGTCGCGCCCCGCCCGGGGCGTGCGGATAGAAACATCGAGTCACTGCGTAACGTGCCCGGCGTTGCGAACGTCGCGCCCCGCCCGGGGCGTGCGGATAGAAACGATTACTAAGGTGGGCCCGCGCATCCCGACGCCGTCGCGCCCCGCCCGGGGCGTGCGGATAGAAACGCCAAACGCTGGCGATATCCTTAACGCAGCCGCGTCGCGCCCCGCCCGGGGCGTGCGGATAGAAACAGCAGTTGCCAATAGAGATCGTTGTGATAAACCGTGTCGCGCCCCGCCCGGGGCGTGCGGATAGAAACTGGCACAGGTTACTTCAGGCCCTACATTTGGAATTGGTCGCGCCCCGCCCGGGGCGTGCGGATAGAAACAGCAAATGATTGTGATGGGCACCGAGCAACGTTTAAGTCGCGCCCCGCCCGGGGCGTGCGGATAGAAACTGATTAACAGCCAGTTTCGGCGCATCGAGCAAACGTGTCGCGCCCCGCCCGGGGCGTGCGGATAGAAACGCATTACACCAACCTTCAACCCCTATGGGCCATGTCGCGCCCCGCCCGGGGCGTGCGGATAGAAACGGTTTACTGAGCAGATGACAAAGCTCGACGAACAGTCGCGCCCCGCCCGGGGCGTGCGGATAGAAACGATTACCAAGGTGGGGCCGCGCATTCCAACGCCGTCGCGCCCCGCCCGGGGCGTGCGGATAGAAACGCGACTATCACCAGGGTGACGACCTGCGAACCGCAGGTCGCGCCCCGCCCGGGGCGTGCGGATAGAAACTACAAGGCGCGAATGTTTATGTCGCTACTGCCCCGTCGCGCCCCGCCCGGGGCGTGCGGATAGAAACACCTCTGGTATCGAATGGAGCGGGACTGTTGCGCGGTCGCGCCCCGCCCGGGGCGTGCGGATAGAAACATCAAACCAACCACCGCACTGGCACTGTGAGAGTGTCGCGCCCCGCCCGGGGCGTGCGGATAGAAACACTGGCTGGCCTCCTGCGTTGCCCGCTGGTACTGAGGTCGCGCCCCGCCCGGGGCGTGCGGATAGAAACAGGCCGCTATTGTTTATGCGCCGGAGGATGACCAAGTCGCGCCCCGCCCGGGGCGTGCGGATAGAAACGTTAGCGCGTCAATGGCATCAATGCTGGTAGAGTCGTCGCGCCCCGCCCGGGGCGTGCGGATAGAAACACTCTTGGCACGTTGCCCGCTGCTGACTACCCATCGTCGCGCCCCGCCCGGGGCGTGCGGATAGAAACGCTACAAGAGTACGTGGGCGGTATCGATAACCTGGTCGCGCCCCGCCCGGGGCGTGCGGATAGAAACCCTACGACATCAACGGCAAGCCCGATACCGTCCAAGTCGCGCCCCGCCCGGGGCGTGCGGATAGAAACCAGCCTAGATTTTGAATATTCCAATTACCTATGATGTCGCGCCTCGCCCGAGGCGCGTGGATAGAAACAAGGCACTCTAGGATTGGGTGATTACTAATCAAGTTGTAAGGGGATCACCTCACCTGTCCTCTCGCATCACCTAGCATACGAACCCGCACCAAAGCGGTTAGTCAAGGGTTCGCAAAACGGCTAATTTAATTGCGCTTGCTCAATCAATTATTGGGGGTACAATAATAAATAAGACAAGGAGACCCCAATGGCCCCAGGCAGTGATATTGAGTACGACCTGCGCAAACAGCAAGACACCCTGCAACATCGCGGCCTGGATTTTAACGATGCGCCTGCCATCTTTGCTGGCAAAACGCTGGCGATGGTGGACGACCGCCAAGACTACGGCGAAGAACGCATCATTACCGTGGGTAAACTCACCGGCAAAGTGACCGTGATTGTGTGGACACAACGCGGAAAAAAGCGCCGCATTATTTCCATGAGGTACGCCAATGAGCGCGAAAGACAACGATACGAACAGCACTTGGCTTGACCCGGACGACGCACCAGAGTTGACAGACGAGTGGTTTGAGGCCGCGCATCACTACCACGGCGATACTCTGGTGAAGCGTGGACGGGGTCGCCCCCCTATTCCCGTAAGTGAACGAAAAGTGCCGGTAAAGATCCGCTATGACCAAGATGTAGTTGAAGCATTCCGCCAAACAGGGAAAGGTTGGCAAACCCGCATGAATCAAGCCTTACGTCAATACCTGAAAGAGCATGATGTTCAGGAGCTGAACTAAGGGCTGTTGACGACTGCTTCGTTGCAAGCATCAAGACGCTTGAGACTGACTAAGCTTGTGCGGTAAACGGCGAGGCTGTGGAGATGAGGGTAAAAAATTTCCAGCATGCTCGTGGTGGCCTGCTTCGGCTTCAGCAGAAGGCTTTGTATGAGTGAGCGACAAACGGCGCTCCGTCTCACTTAAAAAAGCCATCGCACTGTGCGATAAACCGTGAATTTGCTGTTTGAGCTCAGTCGTGGTGTTTCTGTAGGTGCCCATGGCGGCAACGCTAGCTTGCGTACCGTGGTCAATGTCATTGATGGCGTTACTGATTTGATTGATACCCTGGCTTTGTTCATGCGTCGCCGCACTTATTTCGCCCATCAGGTCATTGACACGGTAGCTTGCCTCGCGAATTTTCTGCATGGCACCGCTGGCTTCTTCGGCTTGTGTTTTTCCACCGTTAATGCTGTTTTGTGCTTGTTCTATAAGCGTTTGCACCTGCTTAGCAGCATCGGCAGACTGCCGAGCGAGTTTGCGCACCTCTTCAGCCACAACCGCAAAGCCACGGCCATGCTCACCAGCGCGTGCGGCCTCTACCGACGCATTAAGCGCTAAAATATTGGTCTGAAAGGCAATGCTATCAATGGTGCTAACAATGCCCACCATGTTGTCGGCTTGCTCGGTGATTTCTTCCATCGCCGCTGAAAGCAGCCCCATGATATTGCTAGCGTGGTCAACCTTATTGACGTTGCCAAGTGACGCTTCGCTTGCCTGGGTAGCGTTATCCGCACTTTGTGAGACAGTGGAAGAAATTTCCTCGGTGCTTGCGGCTGTCTGTTGCACCGCCGAGGCCTGCTGTTCCAAACGTACTGCCATGGCACTGTTGCCTTGGGAAAGGCTTTCCACCGCGGGTGCTACCTTGTAAATGCGCGTATTTAAGTCTCCGACCAACACCTCCAATGAGCGACGCATAAAATCCATTGTGCCAAGCGTCGTGTCCATTTCGCTTTTACCCATACGAGGGATTTCAGCCTTCAAATTTCCGGCGGCTAGCTGTAAGGAAAAGTCATTGGCCTTGTAAATAAAATGACGTGTACGAAGACTGCTAAGCCACTCATACAAAGCAAATAAAACCCCAACCACCACGCCAGTAGCAAGGAAAACAGCAGGCAATACCGTGTTGGTTTCAACGCCAGAGGCAGCACTAGAAAGGGCAAAAGAAGAGGCAATACCAAAGCCAGCAAACAAACAGAATGAAAAAAGACCAGAAATAGCGGCTTTAACCCGCATGCTTTGAAAATTAACCGGGATTAACCTGCGCCATAGCGTCAGTCGAATGGCAACGCCGTGCTTTACTGCGTAACGGTTCCCACGCTTGCGGATGTCGCTATAAACCTTTTCTGCATGCGCAACCTCGTCTCGACCGGGCTTAACTCTAATTGAGCAGAACCCCGTCACCTGGTTACCCTCGCGGATTGGCACCACATTGGCTCGCACCCAGTAAAAATCGCCGTTTTGGCGCCGATTTTTGACCAGCCCAGACCAATATCGACCCGCCTGAAGGTCTTGCCACATATCCTTGAATATCACTTCAGGCATGTCCGGATGTCTAACAATATTATGCGGGGAGTGGTAAAGCTCGTCGTATGAAAAGCCACTAACGTCAATAAATGCCTGATTAGCATAAACAATATGGCTTTTTTCATCGGTCTTGGATATTAGAACATCCGTATCGCTAAGCACAAATTCTTGTTGAGAAACCGGTCCGTTATCGCGCACTGTTGTATCCCCTAGTTATGGTGGCTTGTATAACTTTCGTCAGGGGATTTTCTTTTTTTGTATAATTATTGAATCATTAAATACGCTTTGGCAAAAAATTACAACGCGCTATGTGGATAAAAAACGATGCACATAAAAAACGGTGCACATAAAACGATAGCGGGCATCTCGACGACAAAATGAATCACCGCAACAACAGCCATGAATAGCCATGCACCTTGAGATGCAGCGAGGCAGCCGCTGCGGTAAAGTAGCGGTCTTCTTTTATTGCGCCCCCGGCACTGACGGCTTGATCAACTATGATTGCATCCTTGGACACGCGCACCGCCCCGTTTGAACGCTTGGGCAATGCGTATATACATTTTCTAGAAGCCCTCAAGACGCGTGGTTTTGAGGGTGAGATCGCCCCCGACTACGCCAGCCGCACGGTGCTGGCGACGGATAACTCGATTTACCAGCGCCTGCCCCAGGCGGCGGTTTACCCCAAGCATGCCGAAGATTTAGAGCGCCTGGCTCGGCTGGCCGCGCAAACCACCCACCGTGACATTACCTTAACGCCCCGAGGCGGCGGCACCGGCACCAACGGCCAGTCGCTGACGGATGGCATCGTGGTGGACGTTTCCCGCCATATGAACCACATCCTTGAGATCGACGTAGAAAACCGCCGCGTGCGCGTGCAGGCGGGGGTGGTAAAAGACCAGCTCAACGCGGCGCTAAAACCTCATGGGCTGTTTTTCGCCCCCGACCTTTCGACCTCTAACCGCGCCACCATCGGCGGCATGATAGCCACCGATGCCAGCGGCCAGGGCAGCTGTGAATACGGCAAAACCCGCAACCACGTGCTGGAACTCGACACCATTTTGCTGGGCGGCCAACACCTGCACAGCCGCCCGCTTAGCGCTGAACAAGAACAGGCTAATGGCCAGCAGGCGGGCATTCTTGGCCGCGTGCACACCACCGCCGCCGAGATTATCGACCAGCAGCGTGAGCTGATTGAGGCCAAGTTTCCGCCGCTCAACCGCTGCTTAACCGGCTATGATTTGGCTCACCTGCGCGACGATGAAGGGCAGCTCAATCTCAACAGCCTGCTGTGCGGCTCGGAAGGCTCGTTGGGCTTTTTGAATGAAGCGGTGCTCAATGTGCTGCCCATTCCCAAGCACTCGACGCTGGTGAATGTGCGCTACCCCAGCTTTATGGACGCGCTGCGCGATGCCAAGGCACTCATGGCTTCCAGCGCGCGCCCCACGTCGATTGAAACCGTCGATGACACGGTACTGCAGCTGGCCATGGAGGACTTTGTGTGGGATAGCGTGGCGGAGTTCTTCCCCGCCACCGGCAGCACGCTGATCCGTGGCATCAACCTGATCGAGTTTAACGACGACGATGAAAGCGCCCTCGCCAAGCGCGTGCAGTCGTTTACCGAACACCTAAGCCAAGACGCCACCGTAGAGCGGCTAGGCTTTACCCTGGCCGAAGGCCGCGGGCAGATTCAGAAAGTGTACGCCATGCGCAAACGCTCGGTGGGCTTGCTAGGGAATGTGCAGGGCGAGAAGCGACCGATTCCGTTTGTCGAAGATACCGCCGTGCCACCGGAACACCTGGCGGACTTTATCGCCGAGTTCCGCGCGGCGCTGGATGCCCGGGGGCTTTCCTACGGGATGTTTGGCCATGTTGATGCCGGCGTGCTGCACGTGCGCCCCGCCATTGATATGAAAGACCCCGAACAGGAAAAGCTGATTCGTGCCGTTTCCGATGAGGTGGCCGCGCTTACCCAGAAGTACGGCGGCCTGCTGTGGGGCGAACACGGCAAGGGCGTGCGCTCCGAATATGCGCCTAAATTCTTTGGCGAGCTTTACCCCAGCCTACAGCGGGTAAAAGCCGCGTTTGACCCCTACAACCAGTTGAACCCCGGTAAAATTGCCTCGGCCGCCGAAGGAGGCAAGCTAATCGCCAGGGATAGCGACCCCGATCTCCTCACTATTGATGGCGTGCCCATGCGCGGCCAGTTTGACCGCACCATTGATGAGCGGGCATGGCAGGCCTACGACGCGGCGGTGTATTGCAACGGCAACGGTGCCTGCTACAACTACGATGTTGACGACCCCATGTGCCCTTCCTGGAAGGCGACACGAGACCGTCGCCAGTCGCCCAAAGGCCGCGCCAGTTTGATCCGCGAGTGGCTGCGGCTGCAATCCCAGGCGGGAATCGACGTGGTGGAAGAATCACGCAAGAAAAAAGCCGAGGGCGGCTGGGGCTTTATTAAAAGCTTCCCCAAGCGATTCATTAACACCGTTAGCCGCCAGCAGCACCACGACTACTCCCATGAGGTTTACGACGCCATGGCGGGCTGTTTGGCGTGTAAATCCTGTGCGGGTCAGTGCCCGATTAAGGTCAACGTGCCACAGTTTCGTTCGCAGTTTTTAGAGGTCTACCACGGCCGCTACCTGCGCCCGCTGCGCGATTACGTGATTGGCGGCACCGAGTTTATGCTGCCCACGCTGGCCAAAGCCGCGCCGCTGTATAACGCCCTGCTCAACCAGCGCTGGGTGGAAAAACTGATGCGCAGCTCTATGGGCATTAGCGATTCCCCGGCACTTTCCCGCGCCAGCGTGAAAAAGCAGCTACGCGCATGGGGAGTGGCCGAGGCAACGCCGATGTCATTGGCGCTGTTAACCGTACAGCAGCGCGCTAATAGCGTGATTATTGTGCAGGATGCCTTCACTACCCACTTCGAAGCCACACTGGTGATGGATGTGGTGGAACTGCTGTCGCGCCTTAACCTGCGCGTCTTTGTGATGCCGTTTTCTGCCAACGGCAAACCGCTTCACGTACAGGGCTTTTTGGGCGCTTTTGAGCGCACCGCTGCCAAACAGGCTGAACGGCTGCGCACCCTGGCGCGCTTTGATATTCCTATGGTGGGTATCGATCCCGCGATGACGCTCACCTATCGCCAGGAGTACGTTAAAGCGCTAGGCAATGAGGCCGTGCCGGACGTGCTGATGTTGCAGGAATGGCTGGCGACCCGCATCAATACCCTGGTGCCTAGCCAGCTGAACCTAACCGACCCCGGCTTTAAGCTGCTTTCCCACTGCACCGAGAAAACCAACGCGCCGGGCAGCCCCAAAGCCTGGCAGCAGGTGTTCGCGGCGTTTGGGTTAGAGCTTGAGCTGATGGCCACCGGCTGCTGCGGCATGTCCGGCACCTACGGCCATGAAACCCGCAATGTGGCCACGTCAAAAACCATCTACGCCCAGTCCTGGCAGCCTCAAGTGGAAGCCGAGGAAAATGCGGGCAAGCTGCTCGCCACCGGCTACTCCTGCCGCAGCCAGGTGAAACGCTATTCTGAACACGTGCTGCCTCACCCACTGCAAGCGTTGCTCAATGCGATACGCAGCGCCTGATGGATAAAAAAACGCCCCACTGGCTTATTTTGGTCAGTGGGGCGCTGTTTGCAGTGAGGACAGTGGTGAAAAAAAGCGAGCGAGGACGGTCGTAAGGGCTGTCTTAAGGGCTGTCTTAAAGACCGTCAGTTAGAAAAACAGCTTCTTCAGCGCCAAGCCCGGATCACTTTCACGCATAAAGGCTTCACCGACGAGGAAGCCGTTAACACTATGTTCACGCATTAGCGCAACATCATCGCGGGTATGAATGCCGGACTCAGTAATCACCGTGACCTCTTCAGGAATACGCGGCAGTAGATCAAGCGTCGTATTGAGGCTGGTTTCAAAGGTATGCAGGTTGCGGTTATTAATGCCTACCAGTTTCAGATCCAATGCCAGTGCTCGCGCTAGCTCGTCGGCATCGTGGACTTCCACCAACACATCCATACCTAACTGAATAGCCTGTTGATTAAGGTCACGCAGTTGAGCGTCGTCCAGAGCGGCAACAATCAACAAAATACAGTCCGCACCAATCGCGCGTGATTCACTGACCTGATAGCCGTGGGTGATAAAATCTTTGCGAATCACGGGCAGCGAACATACGTCACGGGCAGCGATCAGATAGTCTTCATGGCCTTGAAAAAAGTCAGCGTCGGTAAGTACCGAAAGACAGGCAGCGCCGCCCTGGGCATAGCTCTTAGCAATATCCGAGGGATGAAACTCTTCGCGAATAACCCCTTTTGAAGGCGAGGCTTTCTTGACCTCGGCGATCACCGCCGGATCACCCGCCGCAATGCGCGCGTTGAGAGCGTCAATAAAGCCACGGGGAGCGCTCTGCTTTTCGCCTAAGGCGAGTAAATCCGCTTCCGAAACGGCCTGACGGCGCTCTGCCACTTCCTGGTCTTTACGAGCCAGAATACGCGTTAAAATAGTCGGCGTTGCCTGTTGAGTCATGTTGGTCTCTTACTGTTTAAAAACGCTAGTAAAGTGCGAAAGCTCTTTGAGCTTCTCAAGCGGCAGTTTGGAGGCTTGCGCATCCTGGGCCACCATCACACCCTCTTTTAAGGTATCCGCGACGCCCGAACAGTAGAGCGCAGCCCCCGCATTAAGCGCGACCATATCGGCAGCGGCGCCTTCACCGGAAAGCGCTGCCTTAACCAAACGCAGGCTGTCTTCGGCACTATTAGCTTTAAGCGTTGCCAAGCTTTGGCGCTCAATGCCCAGCTCTTCAGGCGTAATAGTGTACTGGGTAATCTCACCCTCTTTTAACTCGGCCACTAACGTGGGACCTGCTAAGGAGATCTCATCCAGACCATCGTCAGAGTGCACCACCATGACATGGCGACTACCCAGGGTTTTGAGCACTTCGGCCATCAGCGGTACCAATTCAGCGGCGTAAACACCCAACACTTGGTTGGGAGCACCCGCAGGGTTGGTTAGCGGCCCTAAAATATTAAACAGCGTGCGCACGCCCATTTCACGGCGCGGGCCAATGGCATAGCGCATCGCTGGGTGGTGATTCGGGGCAAACATAAAACCTACGCCCACCTGCTCGATACAGCGCGCTACCTGCTCAGGTTTAAGATCTAGGTAGATACCCGCTACATCAAACAGGTCAGCACTACCCGATGAGGACGACACACTTCGGTTACCATGTTTGGCAACATGCGCGCCAGCGGCCGCGGCAACAAAACTGGCAGCGGTGGAAACGTTAAACAGGTTCGCGCCATCGCCTCCAGTGCCCACTATATCGACGATGTTGTCGGCCTTCAGCTCAACGTGCTTCATCAGTTCGCGCATTACCTGCGCAGCGGCACTGATTTCAACGGCACTTTCGCCTTTCATGGCCAGGCCTACCAGCAGGCCGCCAATTTGCGCGTCAGATGCATCGCCGGTCATGATCTGGCGCATCAAGGCATGCATGGCATCAAAAGAGAGGTCTTCGCGGCGCATCACCGCATTAATCGCGTCTCGCATTTGCATGAGCAGTGGAGCCCCTAAAGCGTGTTAAACCGGCAATCAGCCGCGTTTTAAAAAGTTGGCCAGTAGCTCATGGCCTTGGCGGGTAAGAATCGACTCAGGGTGAAACTGTACCCCTTCAATATCCAGTTCCCGGTGTCGAAGCCCCATGACTAAACCGGGGGTGACGTCATCGTCGCCAGTCCAGGCGGTCATTTCCAAGCAGTCAGGCAGGCTGTCTTTATCGACCACCAACGAGTGATAGCGAGTGACCTCAACGGGGTTATCCAGCCCTTCGAATACACCTTGGTTATGGTGCAATACGGCAGACGTTTTGCCGTGCATCACCTGCGGGGCGCGCACTACCTTGCCACCGTACACCTGGCCAATCGCCTGATGACCAAGGCAAACGCCTAAAATGGGCAGCTTGCCGGCAAAGTGTTTGATGGCAGCCATGGAAATACCCGCCTCATTAGGCGTGCAAGGACCCGGCGATACCACCAAGTGCGTCGGCGCTAGCGCTTCAATTTGCTCGATGGTGATTTCATCATTACGGTGAGTAATCACTTCCGCGCCCAGCTCACCCAGGTACTGCACGATGTTAAACGTGAAGCTATCGTAATTATCGAGCATTAAGACTTTTTGAGCCATAACCCCTTGAAACTCCTGTATTCGTCAGTGCAATGGCTCTTTTATTACCCAGGCGGTTACCTAGGCCGGTAAATGGTTGCCATCTGCTTCATGCCATCGATGATACCGCAACCAAGCGCCCTCTTGCAGGGGTTAAGTGTCGCCTCGGCTCAGCCGACAGGCCGCGTACTTAAACTCAGGGATTTTGCCGTAGGGGTCGAGGGCCGGGTTAGTGAGCAGATTGGCCGCGGCCTCAGCATAAGCGAACGGCACAAACACCATACCATCGGGAATTTTAGGGTCGACTCGTGCAGCTAGGGTAATGGTGCCCCGCCGAGTGGTAATAGTAAGCCGCCCTCCCGGCGCAACGCCCAAGCGGTTGAGTTCGCCAGGGGAAAGGCTGGCAACTGCATCAGGCTCCAGAGCATCTAATACACCACTACGCCGTGTCATTGATCCGGTATGCCAATGCTCTAACTGCCGCCCAGTGGTCAGCACTGTGGGATAGGCATCATCCACCGGTTCGTCGGGCGGCAACGGCCGGGTGGGCGAAAACTTAGCACGCCCACCGACACGTGGGAAAGCATCACTAAACACCACATCCTGCCCCTGGACGTCATCGGCAGCGCAGGGGTAGGTAACCGAGCCTTCCCGCGCCAGCCGCTCCCAACTGATGTGATTCAACGAGGCCATGCCCTGCTGCATTTCGCTAAATACTTCGCGAGGATGGACATAATTCCACGCCAACCCGAAGCGCTTGGCGATCTCTTGAATAATCCACCAGTCAGGCTTGGCCTCGCCCGGAAGTGGCAGTGCCGCCCGTCCCAGTTGAACCTGACGATTGGTGTTGGTTACTGTGCCCTCTTTTTCCGGCCACGCGGAAGCAGGCAGAATCACATCGGCAAACTGCGCGGTTTCAGTCACGAACAGATCCTGCACGACCAAATGCTCAAGCTTGCCTAGAGCCGCCCGGGCGTGGTGAAGGTCAGGGTCGGACATCGCCGGGTTTTCACCCAGAATATACATACCCCGCACCTGGCCTGCATGAATGGCATTCATTATCTCAACCACCGTAAGACCCGGCTCGGCATCCAACGGCGTGTTCCACAGTTCTTCAAAAGCGGAGCGTAGTTGGGCATCGCCTACCGGCTGATAGTCCGGCAATACCATAGGAATTAGCCCTGCGTCAGAGGCGCCTTGTACATTATTTTGCCCGCGCAGCGGATGCAGCCCCGTACCGGGACGCCCGGTATGACCACAGGCCAGCGCCATAGAGATCAAGCAACGGGCGTTGTCAGTGCCGTGGGTATGTTGAGAAATACCCATACCCCAGAAAATCATCGCTTTGTCGGCATTGGCGTAACGCCGGGCAATATCACGAATTATGGCAGGCTCAACGCCGCACAGCTCGCTCATCGCTTCCGGCGTGCTCACTGCCACGCTCTGTTTCAGCGCTTCAAAGCCTTCGGTATGCTCGGCAATATACGTCTCGTCATACAGCCTTTCAGCGATAATCACATGAAGAATGCCGTTAAACAGCGCCACATCGGCACCCGGTGTAAACCTGACGCTCAAGGTAGCGTAGGCATCCAACGCCTGACCACGAGGGTCAATAATAATAATTTCGGTGCCGCGCTTGGCGGCCTGCTTAAAGAACGTTGCGGCCACGGGGTGATTTACGGCGGGATTACAACCGGTGAGAATTACCACATCCGATTCTAACGCTTGCATAAACGAGGCGGTCACCGCGCCAGAGCCTAAACACTCCATCAGCGCTGCCACGGAGCTTGCATGACACAGCCGGGTGCAGTGGTCGACGTTATTATTGCCGAAGCCGGTGCGTACCAGCTTTTGGAACAGCCACGCTTCTTCGTTGGAGCATTTGGCGCTGCCAAAGCCCGCTAGCGCCTTTGCGCCATACTCGGCTTTTAGTTTAAGCAAACCATCCGCCGCTGCGGCTAACGCCTCTTCCCAGGTGGCTTCACGAAAATGCGTCAGCGGCTGGGCAGGGTCAAAGGTGGGGTCTAGCGCCTTGGGCACGCCGGGCTTGCGAATCAGCGGGGTGGTTAAACGTGCAGGGTGGCTAACGTAATCAAACCCAAAACGGCCTTTCACACACAGCCGATTATGATTAGAGGGGCCGTCGCGCCCTTCAACATAGGCAATGGCATCGTCTTTAATATGCCCGTCTTTAATATGCCCGTCTTTAATATGGTAAGTGAGCTGGCAGCCCACGCCGCAGTAAGGGCATATTGAATCCACCTGACGGTCGATCGCTTTCGAATCGCCCTGCCCCAGCTTATTGATCAGCTCAGCCGGCATGAGCGCGCCCGTCGGGCAGGCTTGCACGCACTCACCGCAACCGACACAGGTACTTGCGCCCATGGGGTCGTCAAAATCGAACACAATTTTGGCCGCCGCGCCACGGTGGGCAAGGCCAATCACATCGTTGCTTTGCACTTCGCGGCAGGCACGCACGCAAAGCGTACACTCAATGCAGGCGTCTAAATTGACGCCCATGGCGGGGTGGCTGGTGTCTTGCTCGCTGCTCGCTGACGGGGTCGATACGTGGTGCACAGTGGCTTTTCTGCGCGGTGGCAGCCAGGCGTTAACGGCGTTTTCTTCAACGCCTAGCTGGTCGGCTATTTCCCAAAAGTGGCTGGAGCGATCTGGGCTCTGTTCGCGGGAGGGCTGATCCGCCATCAGTAGCGCTAACACGCCTTGCCGAGAAACTTGGGCGCGTTGCGAGCTTGCGCTGCGCACCACCATATTGGGGGCGGCCTCACGCAGGCAGCTTGCCGCTAAGGCGCGTTCGCCCTCAACCTCGACCATGCAGACACGGCAGTTGCCATCGGCACGGTAGCCGTGAGCCTCTTTAAAGCACAGGTGGGGAATGGTTTCCCCTGCGCGCTTGGCGACCTGCCACAGGGTTTCGCCGGGGTAAGCGGTGACTTCAACGCCATCCAGCGTTAACGCGAATGAAGCGGTCATAACGCACTCCCCTTTTCACTGTTTTCTGCCGCATCGCTGACAATAATCTGCTGCTGGGCAAGTTCGGCGCGAAAATCTTTTAGCAGCCCCAACACCGGGTTAGGCGCGGCTTGGCCTAAGCCGCAAATTGAAGCGTCCTGCATTACCTGCGCCAAACGGGTCAGTTGGCCAACCTCCCAATCATCTCGTTCCAACAAGGACAGCATTTTTTCTGTGCCCACGCGGCAAGGCGTACACTGCCCGCAGGATTCGTCGGCAAAAAAGGCCAGCAGGTTGGTCGCCACCGCCTGCAGGTTATCCTGCTGGGAAAGCACCATCACCGCGGCCGAACCAATAAAGCAGCCGTGAGCCTGAAGCGTATCGAAATCCAGCGGGATATCCGCTTTGCTGGCAGGCAAAATACCTCCCGAGGCACCGCCGGGCAGGTAAGCTGCCAGTTGATGCCCTGGTGCCATGCCGCCGCAATACTCATCGACCAGTTCGCGTAGGGTAATACCCGCGGGGGCAAGGTGAACGCCAGGGCGCTTTACCCGGCCAGACACCGAAAAACTGCGCAGCCCCGAGCGCCCATTGCGGCCTTGCCCGGCAAACCACTCAGCCCCTTTCTGCCATATCGGTGCGATCCAATAGACTGTCTCAACGTTGTTAACCAGCGTCGGGCGATTAAATAGCCCTTGTTGCGCCACATAGGGCGGGCGATGGCGGGGTTTACCCGGTTTGCCTTCCAGGGATTCAATCAGCGCTGACTCTTCACCGCAGATATACGCGCCGGCACCTCGGCGCAGGATGATATAGCCAGCAGTCACCAACCATGCCTGCTCAAGCTCTTTAATTGCTTCATGCAGCACGCGATGCAAGCCAGGGTATTCATCACGCAGGTAGATATACAGCGCCTGAGCCTCTACCGCCCAGGCGCTGATCAGGGCACCTTCTAAAAATTGGTGGGGCGATTTTTCAAGGTAATAGCGGTCTTTAAAGGTGCCCGGTTCGCCTTCGTCGGCGTTGATAACGCAGTAGCGTGGCCCAGGCGCTTGGCGCACCGCGTGCCATTTTTTAAAGGTGGGAAACCCGGCACCGCCGAGCCCTCTTAGCCCTGCGTTTTCCAACGTGGTCATTACTTCGTTAACGCTGACGCTGCCCGCGCGGCAGTCGGTTAACAGTTGATAGCCGCCCTCCTGCTGATACGCTTCCAGCCGCTGCCATAAAATCGCTTCCGGCTGGAAGTGGCCCGTATCGACCACCGCCTCAACGCCTTCTGCGGTCGCAAACTGAACATGATGATGGCCTACTTCAACCACCGGCGCGCTATCGCACCGGCCCATGCAGGGCGCGCGCAGCACGCGCACCGTTTCAGGGTCAACGCCCGCTTCCAGCTTGGTTTTTAGCTCGGCCGCCCCTGCTAGCTGGCAGGCAAGTGAATCGCACACCCGCACTGTGGTGTCAGGCGGCGGCGCTTGGCCGTCGTGTACCACGTCGAAATGGGCGTAAAAGGTGGCCGTCTCATAAACTTCCGCCATGGGCAGGTTCATATAAGCCGCCAACGCCCGCAGCTCTACCATCGATAAATGGCCGTGGGCATCTTGTATGGCGTGCAAATGCTCAAGCAACTGGTCACGCTGGCGCAACGTAGGCTGAACGCGTTCGTCGCCCAGCAGTGCACGCAGTGTTACCAGCGCAACGGGCGATACATCACGACCCTGTGGGTGGCCACGGCGGCGCAAAGAAGAAACACGCTGGAAAGAAGAAACACGTTGGTCAGTCATAAGGCACGCTATTCTTGGGAGTCATAGTTATTCAGCATAGCGCGACTTGGCCGCATAGCGGTATTTGCCTTTAATGGGAGTGCTACTAATGTGAGTCCTGCTAATGGAAGTGCTACTAATGGGAGCCCCCGTTGGCAATCGCGCTTCTGGCCTGCATTGGCGCTGGTATCACGCCACCACAGTCTTTATCATCTATCATCTTTACGTTAGTTTACATAACAATTAGGAGCGTGGGATGTATAAGCCGTTTACCTGGGTCAGTACGCTCTTATTCGTTGCGCTGGTAAGCGCTGCCCCCGCCAATGCCAGCACACCGCTCAACGTTATCGCTTCTTTTTCCATTCTTGAGGATTTAGTTAAACGGGTGGCGGGCGACTTGGTCAGCGTCAATGTCATTGTCCCTGCTGGAAATGATGTTCACCGCTGGGAGCTAACACCGCCTAACGTACTCGCGCTAGAAGAAACCCATATCGTATTTTATAACGGGTTGGGCTTAGAGCCCTGGATGCGCCATGTTGAAGCGATGTCAGATGAGCAATTGATGCTAGTGAACGTGGCTAAAAAAGCCGATTATGCGCCGCTAACGATCTCGACTGGGCAGTATCAAGGCCAGCCAGACCCGCACATGTGGATGGACCCTACCGGTGCCGCCGCCTACATTGATGTGATTGCCGAAACGCTAGCCGAGCACCTGCCCGAACAAGCCGATGTGCTTTATGCCCGCGCCGAAGAAGCGCGCAAAGCGCTGGTTATTCTCAGCCAAGCGGTGCAAGAGCGGCTTGAAGGCATTCCCCAAACTAACCGCACGCTGCTTACCAGCGAAGCTGGCTTTGGCTATTTTGCCCGCGCCTTTGGGTTTGAAGCGCAGGGGGTGTGGGGCGTTAATCATGAGACACAAGGCAGCGCCCAGGCGATGGCTAAGATGAGTGAATATCTTGCGGATAAGCGCCCGCGCCCTTCGGCACTGTTTTTTGAAAGCACCACCGCTAACATTCATATGGATGCGTTAGCGCGGGAGACGGGGCTCCCCCTGGCAGGGCCGCTGTATGTTGATTCACTGAGTCGCGCAGACGGCCCAGCGGCCAATTACTTCGCCATGATGCGCCATAATGCTGAAGTACTGCACAAAGCGTTAGGAGGCGCTAGGGCTGAATAATTGGCCGTAGCGCCACTCGTTCAGATTCAGCAAGCTCAGAAAGCTCAGAAAGCTCAGAAAGCTCAGAAAGCTAAGCAAACCAAGCAAGCAACCATTAAAGGTTATCTAACCCACGCTCGGCCATGGCCACCGCACGGAAAATAGCGCGGCCTTTGTTGAGCGTTTCCTGCCACTCCATTTCAGGCACTGAGTCAGCGACAATCCCCGCCCCGGCTTGAACATGCAGCTGGCCATCTTTAATGACAGCGGTGCGTATCGCAATCGCGGTATCCATATTGCCGTGCCAGGAAAGATAGCCAACCGCGCCGGAATAGATACCGCGCTTAACGGGCTCAACTTCATCGATAATTTCCAGCGCCCTAATTTTCGGTGCCCCGGAAACGGTGCCCGCCGGAAACGTCGCGCGCAGCGCGTCCATCGCGGTTAACCCAGGCTTTAGTTTGCCGGTCACGTTGGAAACGATATGCATGACGTGAGAATAGCGCTCGACCACCATCTGGTCGGTCACCTCAACGCTGCCGGTTTGGCAAATTTTGCCTACGTCGTTTCGCCCTAAATCAATGAGCATGAGGTGCTCGGCAAGCTCTTTGGGGTCTGCCAGCAGTTCTGCTTCCAGGGCGTCGTCTTCTTCTGCGGTCTTGCCACGTTTGCGGGTGCCCGCAATCGGCCGCACGGTTACTTCGCCCTCTTCCATGCGGGTTAAAATTTCTGGCGAAGAGCCCACCACATGGTGGTCATCCAAGTTAAAGAAGAACATATACGGCGATGGATTAAGGCTGCGCAGCGCGCGGTAAAGATCCAACGGCGATGCCTGATAGGGAATCGACATGCGTTGGGAAGGCACGCACTGCATGATATCCCCTGCCAGCACGTATTCTTTAATTTTATCAACGGCGGCCTTAAAGCCCTGCTCGGTAAAACCGGAGTTAAAGTCGCTCTCCTTCACCAGCTTTGTGCTGCTTGCCGCATTATTGGGGCTGATGTGGGCTTCGCGCAGGCGGGTTTCAAGGTGTTTCAGGTGCGCCTGCGCGTGTTCAAAGGCGTCTGGCTCGGCGGGGTCAACGTGGGTCCAGATCGTTAGCCGCCCGGAAAGATTGTCGAACACCACAAAATCATTGCACACCATCAGCAAGATATCGGGCACGTTCAGCGGGTCAGGCTTATCCGCACCTGCGCGCAGGCGCGGCTCAATATAGCGAATGGTATCGTAGCCGAAGTAACCGACCAAGCCGCCGTCAAAGCGCGGCTGGTCATCTAACTTAGGCACCTTAAAGCGGCTCTGGAATGTTTCAATCCACGCTAACGGGTCTTCCACTTCGGTAACGCCAACGGTTTCCCCGTCTTGGATATGGCGTACCGTAAAGCCGCGCACTTCAATGCGCTCGTGGCTGGGCAGCCCAATCATTGAATAGCGCCCCCACTTCTCGCCCCCCTGCACGGACTCAAACAAGAAGGTCCAGGGTGTGTTCGCCAGTTTTAAATAGGTGGATAGCGGGGTATCCAAATCGGCGAGGACATCACGCGAAACCGGGATTCGGTTGTAGCCGGCCTGGCTAAGCTCGTGGAAACGTTCCGGGGTCATCATTAAGCGGTCCTTGTCGCATGGGGAGCAGGCATCAGTAATTCAGTGAGCGATGTGAGCACAAGATCAGGCTGACTGTGCTCAATGGGCTCGCCGTGATTATAGCCATAGGGCAGCGCGAGCGTGGCAAAACCAGCGGCTTTACCGGCGTTAATATCGTGGCGGGAATCGCCGACCATCAGGCAGTCGCTTGGTGCGACGTTGCATAGAGTGGCCGCGTGCAGCAGCGGCAAAGGGCTGGGTTTTTTCTCGGCCAGCGAATCACCGCCAATCCATAGGGTAAAAAATGCCAGCAAGTTGAAGTGCTTCAATAGCGGTTCAATAAAACGCTCGGGCTTGTTGGTAATGAGCACTAATGTCAGACCCTCTTGGTGCAGGGTTTGCAGTGCGTTCTTAACCCCAGGATACAGCGTCGTGAGCGTGTTGGGCGCGGCACCGTAGTGCGTCATAAAGGCTTGAAAGGCGCGCTTTTGAAGCGCTGGCTCTGGTGCTTTCTGCAATGCCCAGGTCAAGGCTCTCTCGACGAGCACCGGCGCACCGTTGCCCACCCAGTCGCGTACTTCATGTTCAGTCGGCACACGCAAATCAAGCTCACTCAGTGTGCGCGCCACGGCCGCTGCAAGATCAGGCACTGAATCAATCAACGTGCCATCCAAGTCAAACGCGACCAGCCGTTTCCCCTTCAGTACAGGATGTAATATTGAACGCACCGTATTGCCCTCTGGCTGCATGTATTGCTGGAAACCTGATGTTGGAAACCTAATGTTAAAAACCTATCTTACCCGCTCAAAGCCGACTTCCGCATTAGTCAGGAGGAGAAGATACTTCTATGCTGGTGCACATTCAGCCAAAATAGCCAGGGAGATAGGCAGATGGCCATACCCAGAATCGTGATTGTCGGCGGTGGCGCAGGCGGGCTTGCCCTCGCTACCCGCTTAGGGCGCACATTAGGTAAGCGCAAGCGCGCTGACATTGTACTGCTGGACCGTAACACTACCCATGTGTGGAAACCGCTGCTCCACGAACTGGCCACCGGGGTGCTGAATTCCAGCATGGACGAAGTGGACTACCGAGGTCATTCTTCCGCCCATCTTTACCGCTACCAGCGTGGCTCGCTCACCGGCGTGGATCGCCAGCAGCAGGTCGTCCACTTGGCACCGATTCACGATGAAGATGGTGAAGAAGTGCTGCCTGCCCGCCATTTGGCCTATGACTATCTGGTGATAGCCCTGGGCAGCGTCTCCAATGATTTCGGCACACCGGGCGTCGCTGAACACTGCCACTTTATTGACTCACCCCAGCAGGCCAAAGCGTTTCAGCGCGATATGATCAACACCTTCCTGCGCTACACCGACCCAACGCTGCGCCAGCATACTCAGCTAACCATTGGTATTGTTGGCGGGGGCGCGACAGGGGTGGAACTTGCCGCTGAGCTGTTTGATGCGTCACGCATGCTGAATGCCTATGGAGTAACGGCGTTAGATCATCAGCAAATCAGCGTCCATTTATTGGAAGCAGCACCGCGCATATTGCCTGGGCTTTCCGAGCGGGTCAGTCAAACCGTGCAGATAGAGCTAGAAAGCATGGGCGTAACGATCCACACAGGTACCGCTATTAAAGAGGCTCAGGCTCACCAACTGGTGACCGAAGACGGCAACGTTATTGACACCGATATCAACGTCTGGGCAGCGGGTATTAAAGCACCGCCGTTTCTCACCGAACTTGGCCTTTCCACCAACAAGAAAAACCAGATCGAAGTGAGACGCACCCTGCAAAGTGTCGATGACGAAAGGATTTTTGCCCTCGGCGACTGCGCCAGTTGCCCGATGGGAGAAGATAGCCCGATGGGAAAAGACAGCACCGTGCCGCCGCGCGCTCAGGCCGCCCACCAGCAGGCTAAGCTGCTGGCCAAAAACCTGGTCAACCAGCTAGAAGGCAAGCCGCTGAACAATTTTCGCTATCGTGATCATGGCTCGCTGGTGTCTTTGGCCCGCTATGACGCGGTGGGCAATTTAATGCGCAGTTCCGCCTCCAAAGGGCTTTTTTTAGAGGGCTGGCTGGCTCGCCAAGCCTATGCATCGCTCTACCGCATGCACCAGCTCTCTATTCATGGGGCACCGAAAACGGCTCTTGCTTGGCTAGTCGATAAGCTCAACAAGTATCTAAAACCGCGCATGAAGCTGCACTAAACGAAACTTACTTATTGCTCGCCAGCGCCGCACGCATTTGCTTGATGACCGTGTCATAGCCGTGCGGGTCGCTGGCTTGGTGGGCGCTGAAAATAGCGGAACCCGCCACAAAGGTATCGGCACCTGCCGCGGCAATCTCGGCGATGTTATCCACTTTTACGCCGCCGTCGATTTCCAAGCGAATATCTAAATTGGACGCATCAATGCGTGCCCGCGCTTCGCGCAGCTTGTTCAATGTGCCGGGAATAAAGGACTGGCCGCCGAAGCCGGGGTTAACGCTCATCAGCAATACCATGTCGACTTTATCCATCACGTAATCAAGATACGAGAGCGGCGTGGCGGGGTTGAAGACGAGGCCTGCTTTACAGCCGCCATCGCGGATTAACTGCAGCGAGCGGTCTACATGCTCAGAGGCTTCTGGGTGAAAGGTAATATAGCTGGCACCTGCTTCAATGAAATCACTGATCATGCGGTCTACCGGTTTAACCATTAAATGCACGTCAATCGGTGCCGTCACCCCGTGCTTACGCAGCGCCTTGCACACCATGGGGCCAATCGTCAGGTTGGGCACGTAGTGATTGTCCATCACATCAAAATGCACAACATCTGCGCCCGCGGCCAGCACGTTATCTACCTCTTCGCCCAAGCGAGCAAAATCAGCCGACAAAATAGAAGGGGCAATTAAAAAATCATGCGCAGCGGTCATAGCACGTTCCTAGATTAGCAGGGGGAGTCAGGTCGCTATCTTACCAGAGCAGCCCACTAAGCCCCATCACCCACACGCATTGGCGCTACGCATGGGTGAACACTCATATTCTAAAAAAGAATATAAAACTTGATTGTAATTCCACAATGTTCGATTTAACCTTGCCGGTATTGCGCTCTGATGCGCTTAACGTTTGTAAGGAGCCTACCGATGGCAATGCCTGTCTTTTTCCGCCGTAGCCTGATCGCACTTGCCTTAGGTGCCAGTGTTAGCAGCACCGCCGCCATGGCTCAAGAGCGAGAACTGCTTAACTCGTCTTACGACATTGCCCGTGAGCTGTTCGCCGCCGTTAACCCTGAGTTTCAAGCATGGTGGCAAGAAGAACACGGCGAAGAAATCGCCATCAGCCAGTCTCACGGGGGCTCTTCTGCGCAAGCACGCGCCATCTTGCAAGGTCTGCGTGCCGATGTGGTGACGTTTAACCAAGTCACCGACGTGCAGGTACTCGCCGATGCCGGTTTGGTCGCAGAAGATTGGCAGGAGGCGTTTGATAACAACGCATCGCCCTACTATTCCACTACTGCTTTCTTAGTGCGCAAAGGCAACCCGAAAGGCATTGAAAGCTGGGATGATCTGGCCAAAGAAGACGTAAAAATGGTCTTCCCCAACCCGAAAACTTCTGGCAATGGCCGCTACACGTATTTAGCCGCCTGGGGCTTTGCCGACCAAGCATTCGATGGCGATGAAGAACAGATCCAAGACTTCATGCGTACCTTCCTGGCCAATGTCGCCGTATTTGATACCGGCGGCCGCGGTGCGACCACCAGCTTCATTGAACGCGGCATTGGCGATGTGTTGATCAGCTTTGAGTCGGAAGTGAACAACATTCGCAGCGAATACGGCAGCGACGATTACGAAGTTATCGTGCCGCCAATGAGCGTTTTGGCAGAATTCCCCGTGGCGGTTGTTGGCCCTAACGCTGAACGTAACGGCAACAGCGATTTAGCCCAAAGCTATCTTGAGTACCTGTACAGCGAAGATGCCCAGCGTTTACTCGCAGGCTTCAGTTACCGGGTGCACAACGAAGCCGTGGTTGAAGAGTTTGCGGATCAATTCCCGGAAACCGAGCTGTTTCAAGTAGAAGATGTGTTCGGCAGCTGGGATGACGCGATGGAAGCGCACTTTGCAGGTGGTGCACTGCTTGACCAGTTACAGCGCCGTTAATCCTGTTCATAAGCGCGGTTGAATACGCTATGAGCACGCTTGAACTATTCTCGCTTGAACTATTCTCGCTTGAACTATTTTATGAGTACGTTTGAACCATGAGCCAACTCACACTCAGGCGAACCGGCAGCGCACGCGTGCTGCCGGGCTTTGGCCTTTCCATGGGTATCAGCGTGCTATTTATCTCGCTGGTGCTGCTGTTGCCGATTACGGGCCTGTTTGGTCAGTTAGCGGGGCTTAGCCTGGCCGAGTACTGGGCGATTATTACCGAAGGCCGCGTGGTGGCAAGCTACATGGTCACCATGGGTGCCGCGGCTGTGGCGGCGTTAGTTAACGCCGTTTTTGGCCTGCTGCTGGCCTGGGTGTTAGTGCGCTATGAATTTCCGGGCAAGCGCTTACTCGATGCCCTAATGGACCTACCCTTCGCCCTGCCCACCGCTGTCGCCGGCATTACCTTAGCCACGCTTTACGCGGGCAGCGGCTGGATGGGTCAGTTGCTGGAACCCATGGGCTTTCAAGTCGCTTACACCTGGGTGGGCATTGCGCTGGCCATGGCCTTTACCAGTATTCCTTTTGTGGTGCGCACGGTACAGCCGGTGCTCGAAGACCTGCCGATTGAAGTGGATGAAGCGGCCATGTCGCTGGGTGCAACCGACGGCGTAGCCTTTCGCCGCGTCATTATGCCCCACCTGTGGCCGGCGCTGGTCACCGGCACCGGGCTTGCGTTTGTACGCTCGCTGGGCGAGTTCGGGGCGATTATTTTCATCGCGGGCAACATGCCTTACGAGACAGAAATCACCGCGCTGATGATTTTCGTCAAGCTGCAAGAGTATGACTATGCCGGTGCATCGGCGGTGGCCTCAGTGGTGCTGTTTGTATCCCTGGCTTTGCTGCTGGCGATTAATATCTGGCAGGGCCGCTTTGTAAACCGGCTGCACGGAGGTAAGGGGTAATGCGTCGAATTGGTGATGCACCGCTGGTTAGGCGGCTACTGATAGGTGCCGCCCTTGTGCTCTCAGCGCTTTTTTTGCTGCTGCCGCTGGTGGCGATTTTTGCCCAGGCATTTTCCCAAGGCATGCTGGTATTCTGGGCCAATGTCAGCAACACCTTCACGCTGCATGCGATTGGCTTAACGCTCATGATTGCGCTGTTAACCATTCCGGTGTGCCTGGTGTTTGGCGTTGCGCTGGCCTGGCTGGTCACGCGCTTTAGCTTTCCTGGGCGGCGCATTTTACAAACGCTGATCGATATCCCCTTTGCGGTATCGCCCGTTGTGGCAGGTCTGATTTATCTGTTGCTGTATGGCCGCAACGGCTGGATCGGCAGTTGGCTGGACACCCACGATATTCAGCTCATGTTCGCGTGGCCGGGCATTTTAATGGTGACCATTTTTGTTACCTGCCCCTTTATTGCCCGTGAATTAATTCCCTTGATGCAGGCTCAAGGCTCCCGTGAAGAGGAAGCCGCCGTGACCCTTGGCGCTTCTGGGTGGACCACCTTCCGTCGCGTTACCCTACCCAATATTCGCTGGGCGCTGCTTTACGGGGTCATCCTGACCAACGCCCGAGCAGTGGGGGAATTTGGTGCGGTTTCAGTGGTGTCGGGCGCTATTCGTGGCCAAACCAACACGCTGCCGCTGCACTTAGAGCAGCTTTATCAAGACTATAACGCCGTGGGGGCTTTTGCCTGTGCGGCCTTACTCGCATTCATTGCCCTACTCACGCTCGCCGCTAAGGCAGGGTTGGAATGGCGCGCATCGCGCCGGGAGGCATTTGCATGAGCATTCGCTTACAAAACATTGCCAAGCACTTTGGTAATACCCAGGCGTTAGAGCCGATCAACCTTGATATTAACGAAGGCGAACTGGTGGGCTTGCTCGGCCCTTCTGGTTCAGGCAAAACCACCCTACTGCGTATCATTGCAGGGCTGGAAAACGCTGACCGCTCTTCCCAGCCGGGCAAAATAATGTTTGGCGAGCGCGATGTCACCCATGTGCACGTGCGCGATCGGCGAATTGGCTTCGTGTTTCAGCACTATGCGCTGTTTCGCCATATGAGCGTTTACGATAATGTGGCTTTTGGGCTGACCGTGCTGTCACGCAAACAGCGCCCTAGCAGCGGCGAAATTCGCGCCCGCGTGTTTAGGCTGCTGGAGATGGTCAAGCTAGAGCACCTTGCTAACCGCTACCCTGCGCAGCTTTCCGGCGGCCAACAGCAGCGGGTGTCGCTGGCACGCGCACTGGCGGTAAAACCCGAAGTGTTGCTGCTGGATGAGCCCTTTGGCGCACTCGATGCCAAAGTGCGCCAGGAGCTACGCCGCTGGCTGCGTCATTTGCACGATGAACTCAACTTCACCAGCGTGTTCGTGACCCACGACCAGGAAGAAGCGCTGGAGCTATCGGATCGCGTGGTTGTCATGAGCAATGGCCGCATTGAGCAGATCGATACGCCTGATGAGCTTTACCGCATGCCAAAAAATCGCTTTGTGTTTGAGTTTTTAGGCGATGTGAATCATTTGGAAGGTAAAGTGAGTAACGGTGTATTGACCTGCGGTGACGCGTATTGGCACGTCGACTTGCCTGATGGCCATGAAGAACTGTTGTTGCGCCCCCATGAAATACGCCTAACCGAACAGCCAACCAAAGAGAGCCACCTGCCGGTCACGATCACCGCTATTTCGCCAGTAGGTGCCGAGGTTCGGGTGGAGCTGGAGGCTGACTGGCTCGCCCAACCGTGGCTGGCCACCGTGCGCCATACTGACTTTGAGCACTTGGCGCTACGCCGAGGCCAGCGATTATACGCCCACCCCCGCCACTGGCGGCGATTTCCCGAAGTAGCGCTGAAAACCGCTGAGCAAACCCGCGTCGCATAATCCTAGACAGACCCAACCCCACGCAAACCGCCCCGCTATGGGGCGGTTTGCGTTAGTTGCTACTTTACTTAGCTCAAAAACGTGCTTGGCTCAAAAACGTAGCTGCCTAAACGTTAGGCTAACGCGGGGCTGTGAACATACCGCCAACGCACTGCCCGCGTTATACTGGCCTTTTAGCCATCGCGGAGGAAGACCATGCTTCGGCGTCACTTTTTACGGATTTCAGGTGTACTGTTTGCCAGCGCATGGCTAGTCGGCTGTGCCAGCCCCCAATATCTACAGCTCAACCCAGAACGCAGCGCCGCTGTGCCGCAGGTCGGTTCTGGCCAGCAGGTCACCGTGATTGCCCAGGATGGGCGGGATAGCGACATTATCGGTAATCGTACTGGTGGGGGTATGTCGACAGCGCATATTACGGTGAGCAGCCACGAGTTGATTCCGCGCTTACAGCAAGAAGCGGAGCGCGCCGTGCGCGACATGGGCTTTAGCCCGACCACCGAACAGGCCGAGGGCCGCCCGAGCTTAACGCTAGAACTTGCCAGCCTTAACTACGCACGGGGTGGCAGCGGCCAACCTTTGCTGGATGAAGCGCGCCTTGAAGGGGTATTCCGCGCTATCGCTCGCAATAAAGGCACCACTTACACCGGCACCTACACTTCTCGGCGCACGCAAAGTTATGCGCTTAAACCTGACGCTGACAGCAATGCGCGTATGCTGAGCGATCTACTCAGCGATGGGATGAACCGCGCCTTTAGTGACCCTGAATTAGGCCGTTTATTGGCACGCTAACGCTTCGCCACAAACATTGCTTGAAGCTATTTTTTTGAAACTATTGCTTCTTAAACCACTGTTTTTGAAACTATTTTTTCTGAAACTATTTTGCCTGAAACCATTAATACGGGCCGCGCCTTCAAATTTGCAGGCGCGGCCCGCGTCGTTCTAGCCCCCACACGCTTTCGGTTTTACCGCGTTCATCGGGGCTGCCTTCTTCCAGGAACGTTAAGCTGAAATTTGGCGAAAACAGCCGCTCAATTTCACTGGCGGGAACGTTGTAAGGCGGCCCCGCATTGCCCTCACTGTGCGCCAAACTAATCAGCAGGCCTTTAGCACCAGGCGGCACCAGTTGGGCAAGGTGGAATGCATAGCGCTGACGCGCTGCGGGGGGAAGTGCAATGAGCGAGGCGCGATCATAAAATGCGCCTATTTCAGCGGCCTGCTGAATATGCAGGTGAAAAAAATCCCCGCACCACAGCTCAACATTGCCTTGGCGAGAGATGTTAAAGCCGGCTTGGCGGTAACGTGACACCGACGTGCTGCGCTGTGCCAAAAACTGCTCAATGGCTTCAGGGGCAAACTCAATACCCAGAACAGGATGCCCCTGATCCGCTAACCAACGCATATCAAGACTTTTACCGCATAGCGGCACAAGCACTTTGGTAGCTGTAGCAACGTCAAGCGCTCCCCAATGGCGCAGCAGCGCTGGGTGTGCCTGCTTTAAGTGAAAGCCAATACGCCCTTCTTGCCAGCGCTTGCGCCACTGATCGCTCATCGTTTAACTGCCTTTGGATGTTTTTTTAGAACGTTTTTTAGACTTGGCTTTTTAGAACCGCTTTTTAAAACGGTTTTTTTAAAACCAGCGGTCACGCTTTTTACGCCGACGCGGCAGGTGCGGCACAATCAGCCCTACCAGCAAACCAGCGCCGGCCACGCCGCCGCCATACATGAAGTAGCGCATCAAGAGATCTTCTTCTTGCGTTTCCAAGCGAGCTTGCAGTGCTCTAATCTGTTGGCGGGCCTCTTCTGCTTGGCTATCCAACGCTTGATTGCTTGCTTCAAGTTCCGCCACGCGGCGCTCGCGAACTTCTAGCGTTTCCGTCATTGAGGAAACCCGCTGTTCCCAAGCTTCATTGATGCCATCAAGCTCGGCGGTCAACTCCTCTACCTGACTTTCCAGCGCGGGTAGCTGTTCAATCGCACTTGGCGTTCGCTGAAGCTCATTGCTCAACACCCAAACTGCATTACCATCGCTATTGCGCACACGGGTGTAGTCACCGCTGGTTTCCAGCACCTCTACCTGCTCGCCTGCATTGAGCGTGCCAATAATGCGGTAACCATCGGTGGGGCCGCTGCGTACATAGGTGCTTAGCTCATCGGTCACCCATGCCTGGTTGTTTGATTGAGCCATGGCATGGCCGCTCGCCACGGCCAATAAAATGCCAGCCGCAGCGGCGTAGTTTCGAAATCGAATGTTAGTTACTTGCATGACATCATGTCCTGATTAAAACGCTGCAAGGCGGACGAAGCCAACAGCGCTTGTCGCTTATTTCAGCGGTGCGCTTGTCTCATACGCTTACCCTTCTCCACGCGGTGGCAACGGAAAGGGACGGGGGAACTCTGCTACTCGGGCATCGGTTTTGACTGCTTTCAACGGCCCTTCGCGCTCTACTTCGTCAATACGCACGATAGCGTTTAACGGCAAATAGCTACGCTTAACGCCATCGAAGGTTCGCTGCAATTTTTCCGACGCAGGGTCAACGACTACCCGAGAAGCATCTTCAAAGACAAACTCCTCGACTTCAATAAAGCCCCAGAGTTCGCTTTGAAAGATCTCTCTGACGTATAAATCCCAAATTTCACCCTGCTGGTGAACCACCACACGGTAGATCGGCTTGGCCGCCATCTTGGCCTATTCCTCTTGCCATTTGTACATGAAGTTGAACCGCCTAGCTTACCATATTCACGCCAGCACGCCTTCAGCAAACCGTGCGTTAACGCTCCGGACAATGCCTCGTTAGCCGGCACCGCACCCGGTCGTGTATGGTGGCGCGAGTAGTTTGGCAATTCTGTTCACACACCAAGTAGGAGTCATCAACATGCAAAAGGATCCAAATAAGGGCTATATCGCCCTATTAGGCTGGAGCGTGAATGCACCCACGAATCATACTGCGCATTGATTCGGGGCTTCATCGCTCTTCCATAACGTGGAGAGCGTGACCGGCATCCTCGGCGAGTCAGGGGAA
>NZ_LGEN01000085.1 GCF_001507855.1 Halomonas sp. 54_146 | reverse complement strand
CTTTCCATCTACACCGCCTCGTTTATTGCCGAAATTGTGCGTTCGGGCATTCAAGCCATTCCCCATGGCCAAACGGAAGCTGCCCAGGCGCCGAGTTTGCCGCGCAAATTAATCCTACGCCTCGTGGTCATCCCGCAAGCGCTGCGCGTCATTATTCCGCCACTCACCAGCCAATACCTCAACCTGATTAAAAACTCGTCATTGGCCACCGCCATCGGCTACCCCGATCTTGTCTCGGTGTTCGCCGGCACCACGCTCAACCAGACCGGCCAGGCCATCGAAGTCATTGCCATGACCATGGCGGTTTATCTCGTCATCAGCTTGCTGGTGTCCATGTTCATGAACTGGTTCAACGCTCGCGTTGCGCTGGTCGAACGCTAGGCCGGAGGCGATCTTATGATTCACAACAAAGACATGATTCCCGCACAGCCGGCACCCAAAGGCACCATTGGCCCGATTGCCTGGCTGCGCGGCAACTTGTTTAACGGCCCGATCAATAGCTTGTTCACGCTTCTGGGCCTATATGTGCTGTATCTGCTGGTGGTGCCAACGGTTCAGTGGGCCTTCATTGATGCCGACTGGGTGGGCGACAGCCGTGAAGACTGCTCGCGAGTGGGTGCCTGCTGGGTATTCGTCAACGCGCGGTTTTCCCAGTTTATCTACGGCCTTTACCCGAGCAGCGAATATTGGCGCGCCAATATCGTGTTTGCCATGTTCGCGGGCATTATTGCCTGGATGGTGATTCCACGGCTGCCGTTTAAGCGCTGGATGGCGCTGTTTGCCCTGCTGGCATTCCCGGTGATCGCTTACGTGCTGCTCCACGGCGGCTATTTTGATCTACCGCGTGTTTCCACCCACCGCTGGGGCGGTTTGATGCTGACGCTGCTACTGGCAAGCGTGGGGATGATTGGCGCGCTGCCGATTGGCATTGTGTTAGCGCTCGGGCGACGCTCGAACATGCCTATCGTCAAAACCTTCTGTGTGATTTTCATCGAGTTCTGGCGCGGCGTGCCGCTCATCACCATTCTATTTATGGCCTCGGTGATGCTACCGCTGTTCCTACCTTCAGAACTCAGCGTTGATCGCCTGGTGCGTGCGCTGATCGGCCTGACGCTATTCCAAAGTGCCTATATGGCTGAAGTAATCCGCGGCGGATTGCAGGCCATTCCCAAAGGCCAGGAGGAAGCCGCCGCCGCGCTGGGTATGACGTACTGGAAGCGCATGGGGCTGATCGTGATGCCGCAGGCGCTGAAAATGATGATTCCGGGTATCGTCAATACGTTTATCTCGCTGTTTAAAGACACCACCCTGGTCATGATCATCGGGCTGTTTGACCTGTTGGGCATTGTGCAGGCGGCGCTTTCCGACTCGCGCTGGCTGGGCTTTTCGCTAGAAGGCTATGTGTTTGCCGCGTTCATGTTCTGGATTTTCTGTTTCAGCATGTCGCGCTACAGCCAATACCTGGAACGCAAGCTAAACACCGGCCATAAGCACTAACGCCGCTTCCCGAATTTTTAACGCCAGGTTTTTTTGAGTAGGATTTCCACATGACACAAGCAGCTTCCAACATCTCTGGCACCAGCGCTTCTGACCTGATGGTCGAAATGCGCAACGTTAATAAGTGGTACGGCGACTTTCACGTACTGCGTGATATCTACCTTGAAGTAAAGCGCGGCGAGCGGATCGTGGTGTGCGGGCCTTCGGGTTCGGGTAAATCGACGCTGATTCGCTGCATTAACCACCTTGAAGAGCACCAAAAGGGTGAAATCGTGGTGGGCGGCGTGCCGCTGACCCAAGACGTTAAGCGTATTGAGCAGATTCGCCGCAGCGTTGGCATGGTGTTTCAGCACTTCAACCTGTTCCCACATTTATCAGTGCTGGAAAACTGCTGTATCGCACCCATGTGGGTACAAAAGAAACCCCGCAAAGAGGCCGAAGCGCTAGCCATGGAGTATTTAGAGCGCGTGCGCATTGCCGAGCAGGCCACCAAGTACCCGGGGCAACTTTCCGGCGGGCAGCAGCAGCGCGTGGCGATTGCCCGCTCGCTGTGTATGCACCCCGACGTGATGCTGTTTGACGAACCCACTTCCGCCCTCGACCCAGAGATGATCAAAGAGGTGCTGGACGTTATGGTGGAACTAGCGGAAGAAGGCATGACCATGATCTGCGTCACCCACGAAATGGGCTTCGCCAAAAAAGTGGCTGACCGGGTGATCTTTATGGATCAGGGGCAAATCATTGAAGAAAACGCGCCAGAGCCGTTCTTCAACAACCCGCAGTCGGAACGTACTCAGCTGTTCTTAAGCCAGATTCTTGGGCATTAATACACAGCCCTAGCGACAAAGTAGCTGTGGATAAGTGCGCCATCATGGGCCTCGCTGCCATCGCGTAGCGCGGCGATCTTGGGGGTTATTGCCACTACGAACAAGATTGCTTCGTCGCTCCGCTCCTCGCAACGACATATTTCATAAAAAGGATAAGAACATGATTGAAAAGCTGTTTATAGACCGCGCCCCGCAGCCCATTGCGCCTTTTTCCCACGCCTGCCGCGTGGGTGATTTAGTCTTTATCACCGGGCAAATGCCGACCGTGCCGGAAACCAATGAGATGCTTTTAGGCACTTTCACCGAACAAACTCACCGGGTGATGCAGAACCTGGCAATTGTGCTGGAAGAAGTGGGCAGTGCGTTCGAATATGTCGTCCAGTCCCGGGTATTTATTACCAATATGAGCCACTTTGACGAGGTCAATAAGGTCTACGCCAGCTACTTTCCCCAGCCACTGCCTACACGAACCTGCATTGGCGTGACGGGCTTAGCGGGCGGCGCTGATGTGGAAGTCGATATGATCGCCTGGATTCCGCCCAGCAAAGACAGCGCCTAATCACCTACCAGGGTAATGCTCGCGGGAAGTAACGCTTGCTGTTCACGGTGCTGGGTAAGGGGCTTATTGACCAGCGCCGTAAGCAGAATTTGCAGCGGATCACCGTGGCTGACCAACATAATCGTTTCACCGCTGACCTGCTGCTCCCACTCCTCGATTACCGCCCGCATACGGCTCGCTACCGCACTCACCGCTTCTACCTGATAATGACGATGCTCGGCATCCTCGGCATCTAACGCCCACACGCTGGGATAGTGCTCGTCTCCCTGACCTTCTAAGTCACCAAAATTCCGCTCTCGCAAGCGCGTATCCACGCTGGGTACTAACCCGAACTTAACGGCTACTCGGGCAGCAGTTTGCGTGGTACGCAAAAAGTCTGAATGCACCATT
>NZ_LGEN01000018.1 GCF_001507855.1 Halomonas sp. 54_146 | reverse complement strand
AAGACCGGCAATGCCAAGGCATTGAGGCAACGGACAACGAAGCAGGAACCAGGGAGGTAACGACCTGGGAATCCGCCACTACCATCTCTGATTTAGTGGTCGGAGGATGTCAAGAACGTTTTGTCGCCAGCTTTTACCAGGGAGCGTTATGACGCCACTCAACATCCTCTATCAGGATGAATACCTTGTTGCGGTGCATAAACCGTCGGGGCTATTAGTACACCGCTCGGCGTTAGCGCGTGGTGAAACTGAATTTCTGCTTCAGCGTTTGCGGGATCAGCTCGGTAAGCGGGTGTATCCCGTTCATCGGCTGGATCGCCCGACCTCGGGCGTCATCGTATTTGCGCTCTCTTCAACGGTGGCTGGCCTGCTCAGCGAAGCCTTTAGCGAGCGCCAAGTGGAAAAGCGCTACCTGGCGGTAGTGCGCGGCAAAGCGCCTGAGAGCGAGCGTTTGGATTACCCGCTGCGGGAAGAGGACGGCACACGCCCCAAGGCAGAAATGCCCGCGATGCCGGCAATGACCGACATTCGCCGCCTGGATAGCGTTGAACTGCCGGTACAGGTCGACCGCTACCCGGTAGCGCGTTACTCGCTAGTAGAAGCGCGGCCGCTGACTGGCCGCCGCCACCAAATTCGCCGCCACCTTTCCCGGCGGGGCTACCCGATTATTGGTGATGCCAAGCACGGTAAAAGCGTCCACAATCGCTTTTTTGCCGAACAGCTGGGAGCACCGCGCTTACTGCTAGCCGCGACCTATTTAGCCTTTGACCATCCGATGTTGGCCAAACGTGTACAATTAAGCTGCGCCTTGGATGACACCATGGCCGCGCTGTTTCATCACTTTGGCTGGGCTGGCCATTTGCCGCTGGATAGCATCCGCACGCCACCCCATGTCACGCCTTCCGCCCTTCAAGCGCTATGAACGAGTCCGCGATGTCTTTTGCTACTTCAGCTACTCATCTTTCAGTTTCTACCGGCTCAGTTTCTACCGATTCGGCCTCGGGGGACTATGATTTTCGCTTTGGTGGGATTCGTCGCCTCTATGGCCAGCGTGCCGCTCTGGCGTTTCGCCGTGCCCACGTAGTGGTGGTGGGTGTCGGCGGGGTGGGTAGCTGGACCGTCGAAGCGCTGGCGCGCTCGGGCATTGGTAAGCTAACGCTGATCGATCTGGACGATGTGTGTGTTTCCAACGTTAATCGCCAGCTGCACGCACTGGATGGCACGATTGGCAAGCCCAAGGTGGAGGTGCTAGCCGAGCGCTGCCGGCTGATTGCCCCCGAGATTGAAATCGTCGCTGATACCGCTTTTGTGACGCCGACCAACCTGGCCGAGCGGATTCCCGACGATGCCGACCACGTGGTGGATGCCATCGACAGCGTGATCGCCAAAGCCGCGCTGATCGCCTGGTGCAAACGGCGCAAAATACCGATTACCGTGACCGGCGCGGCGGGCGGGCAAACCGACCCCACGCGTATTCAAGTGGCGGATTTGACCCGCACCGAGCACGACCCGCTGCTATCCAAAGTGCGCTCGCGGCTGCGCCGGGATTACGGCTTCTCCCGTAACCCCAAGCGGCGCTTTTCGGTGGAGTGCGTCTACTCCGACGAGCAGTTGATCTATCCTAGCGCCGACGGTGAAGTGTGCCTGCAAAAGCCCGGCAGCGGTGACGCTACGCGGCTGGACTGCGCTTCCGGCTTCGGTGCCGCCACTTTCCTGACCGGCACCTTTGGCTTTGTCGCTGCTTCAAAAGTGCTAGAGCGCCTGGCCAAGAAAGCTAACCAGCCCGCTGCTACAAACGCCACTCAAGAGGAGAGCCAATGAGCGCCCCTGTTCCCGGTATTTATCGCCATTACAAAGGCAATTTGTACGAAGTGCTCGGCACCGCCCAGCACAGCGAAAGTGAAGCGCCGCTGGTGGTCTACCGCGCCCTTTATGGCGACTACGGCCTATGGGTGCGCCCGCTTGAGATGTTTACGGAAACCGTGACCAAAGACGGCCACACCCAGCCGCGCTTTGCTTTAGAGAAGGCGTTTTAGGCTAAGCCTACATTTCGTTAACAAGGAAGCGTTATGCCCACAATGACACCCCAGCAAACACTCAAGGCCGTATTTGGATTTGACGACTTTCGCGGCGGCCAGCAGGCGGTGGTGTCGAGGGTGTTGGATGGCCATTCCACGGCAGCGATTTTTGCCACCGGCGCGGGGAAGTCTCTTTGCTATCAGCTTCCGGCGCTGCACCTGCCGCACTTAACCCTGGTGGTGTCACCGCTGCTGGCGCTGATGCAGGATCAGCTGGCGTTTCTTACCCGCCACGGTGTCGCCGCAGCGAGCATTGATTCCACTCAAGACCGCGATGCCACCCGTGGTGTGGTAGAGCGCGCCAAAAGCGGCGAGCTGAAAATATTGATGGTCTCGGTGGAGCGGCTCAAGAACGAGCGCTTTCGGCATTTTCTACGTCAGGTTCAGATATCGCTGCTGGTGGTTGATGAAGCCCACTGCCTCTCCGAGTGGGGGCATAACTTCCGCCCCGACTATTTGAAGCTACCGGACTACCAGCGCGACTTTGCCATTCCCCAAGTGCTGCTGCTGACCGCCACGGCGACGCCAACCGTCATCGCCGATATGGGCGAGAAGTTTGCTATCACGCCGGATAACGTTATCACCACCGGCTTTTACCGCCCCAACCTTGAACTGCTGGTGGCACCGGCCATGGAGGATCGTCAGCAGCAGCTGATTAACTGGCTGAAGCCGCAGATGCAGCCAGGCTTTGAGGCACCGACGATTATTTACGTTACCCTGCAGCAAACCGCCGAGCGCGTGGCGAAAGCGTTAACAGCCCAAGGCATCGCTGCCCAGGCCTACCACGCGGGGCTAGATTCCCAGCGAAGGGATGAGATCCAGCGGCAATTTATGGGCGGTGAATCGCCCTGTATCGTGGCCACCATTGCCTTTGGCATGGGCATCGATAAGGGCGATATCCGCAATGTGGTGCATTTTGACCTGCCCAAATCCATCGAGAACTACAGCCAGGAAATTGGCCGGGCAGGGAGCGACGGCCTGCCTTCCACCTGCCTGACCATGGCCGGGCGTGATGGCCTGCGGGTGCTGGAAAACTTCGTTTACGGCGATACCCCCGAATATGCGGGCATCTACCGCCTGCTGGAAGAGATCGCTACAGCGGGCAAAGCGCCAGATCGCCAATGGGAGGTGTTGCTCAACACGCTTTCCCGGGATACCAATATCCGCCTGCTGCCGCTAAAAACGCTGCTGGTGCGGCTGGAAATGCACGGCATTATCGCGCCGCGCTATGCGTTTTTAGCCGAGTATCGGCTGCGCTATCACCTTGAGCCTAGTGAGCTGGTAGGCCGTTTTGAAGGCGAACGAGCGGCGTTTGTGCGTTTGCTGGTGGACAATATTCCCATTGCGCGCACCTGGGGCACGGTGGACTTTGAGCGCTTGAACAATGCAGGGCAGGCGCAGCAGATGGATGCCTCCCGTGCTCGTGTGATCACTGCCCTTGAGTACTTTCAGGATAAAGGCTGGCTGACCCTGGAAGGCAAGCGGATGACCGATGTGTATGAGGTGCGCCAGCCTGATGTTGCCATTGAGGCGCTGGCAAGCCAGCTGTATGAAGAATGCCTGCATCGAGAGCGTATCGAGATCGAGCGGCTTCAGGCCATGCTGGCGCTGTTTGAATCGGAGAGCTGCCTGACGCGGCGGTTGGCCATGCACTTTGGTGATAGTACCTTTGGTGATGCCACCTTTAATGTGCCAGCACACACCGAGCAAGGCCGCTGCGGGCACTGTTCGGTGTGTTACGGCCACCCCGTGCGGCTGCCCGATGCGCCGCCGCAGCCCGCATTAAGCGATTTGGACTTTCAGCGCTACGCCACGCCGCTGATTGAGCGCCACACTGAGCAGTTCGGCCAGCCGCCTAACGCCCAGCGGCTGGCGCATTTTCTGTGTGGCTTAACCATGCCGGTGTTTACCCCGCTCAAAGCCCGCAGCCTTGAAGGTTTCGCGGTCTTTGAGCAGCGCGCCTACCCTGACGTGCGTGAGTGGGTGGCGCAGATGCTTGATGTCTGATGTTCTTACCTGTCATCAGGCGCTCGTGTTAGCTGTAGGCTGCCAGCCGCCACCCAGGGCGCGATACAGCGCCACTTCGCTGTTCAGTTGTTGCAGCCGGTGGGTCAGCAGTTCCTGCCGGGACGCGAACAATTCACGCTGGGCATCCAGCACCACCAAATAGTTGTCCACGCCTTCGTCATAGCGCTGTTGAGCCAGCTCGTAATACTCGGTGGTGGCCGTGACCAGATCGTTTTGCGCCTGCACTTGGTTGTCATAAGTGCCACGCGCGGCCAGGCCATCGGCCACTTCACGGAAGGCACTCTGGATGCTCTGCTCATAGGCGGCGACATTGATGTCGCGCTGGATCTCGCTGTACTCGAGGTTGGCCTTGAGCCGTCCGGCAGTGAAGATCGGGATGTTGATCTGCGGTATGAAGTTCCAGGTGCCGGAACCGCCGTCAAACAGTCCGTCCAGCTCGGCGCTGGCAGTACCAGCGCCGGCTGTCAGGCTGATACTGGGGAAGAACGCCGCACGGGCTGCGCCGATATCGGCATTGGCGGCGAGCAGGCGGTGCTCGGCAGAGCGGATATCCGGTCGATGCTGCAACACATCGGCGGGCAGGCCTGTCGGCAGGGTTGCCAATACCGCTTGGTTCAGATCGGAGCCGTGCAACAGCTGTGGTGGTATTGACGTGCCCACCAGCAGTTGCAGGGCGTTACTGTCTTCAGCCAATTGGCGGGTATACAGAGCCAGTTGCACGCGGGCTTGTTCCACTAGGCTCCGTGCCTGACGCACATCCAGTGCTGAAGAAATGCCGCCAGCGTAACTGGCTTCGACCATCGCCAGACTTTCCTGATAGCTGTCCAGGGTGGCCTGGGTCAGCTCCAGCAGGGCGTGATCGGTATTCCAGGTCAGCCAGGCGTTGGCCACATCGCTGACCAGCGCAATCTGTACGCCGCGCTGGGCCTGTTCGGTCGCTAGATAGCGTTCTAGCGCCGCGCCCTGCAGGCTGCGCACTCGACCAAACAGGTCGAGTTCCCAGCTGCTGGTGCCGATGGTCACGCCGTATTGGCTGTTGGTGCCGGAATCACCGGTGGGCGACAGGTCGCTTGGCAGCCGTTGACGGTTGCCGCTGCCGTCCACGCCGATGCTGGGAAACCGCTCCGAGCGTTGAATCCGGTACAGCGCGCGGTAGGCCTCCACATTCAGCGCGGCCTGGCGCAAGTCGCGGTTATTTTCCAGTGCTAATCCAATCAGTTGCTGCAGTTCAGCATCCTGAAAGAAGTTCTGCCAGGCGAGCGGAACTGCACCAGCTTCGGCAGTACCGGCCTGATCGTAGGCCATGCCCTGTGGCCAATCAGCCTGAATCGGAGCTTGGGGGCGTTGGTACTCCGGGGTCAGGCTACAGCCGGCAAGCGTCAAGGCCACCGCAATTGTCAGACTCTGGAGTTTCATGCGGACTCTCCTTCTTTGGTAACGACGTGCGTCTTCTTGCGGCCTTCGAACAGTTTGACCACTATCACGTAGAACAGCGGTACGAAGAACATCACCAGCACCGTTGCGGAGATCATGCCGCCGACCACGCCGGTGGCAATCGAGTGCTGACTGCCCTGGCCGGCACCGGTCGACAAGGCCATCGGTAAGACGCCGAAGGTAAAGGCCAGTGAGGTCATCAGAATCGGACGCAGCCGCAGCCGGGATGCCTCAACGGCAGCCTGGATCAGGCTGCGCCCCTGTTTCTCGTACAGGTCCTTGGCGAACTCGACGATCAGGATAGCGTTCTTCGCGGTCAGCCCCACCGTGGTCATCAGGCCGATCTGGAAGTACACATCGGCGGTCAGGCCGCGCAGCAGGGTGGCGGATACCGCACCGATGACACCCAGCGGTACCACCATGATCACCGCCGCCGGCACCGACCAGCTCTCATACAAGGCGGCCAGACACAGGAACACGATCAGCACGGTTAGGGTATACAGCAGCGGTGCCTGGCTACCGGTTTGGATCTCCTCGTAGGACAGGCCGGTATAGGCCAGACCGATACCCGGGGGCAGCTCCTGCATGATCCCTTCGATCGCTACCATGGCGTCACCGGTACTGTAGCCGGGGGCCGGCTCACCGAGGATCTCCACTGAAGAAATACCGTTGAAGCGTTCCAGCTTGGGCGAGCCCCAGGTCCATTCGCCGGTGGCAAAGGAGGCGAAGGGAATCATCTTGCCTTCGGCGTTGCGCACATACCACTTATCAAAATCCTCGGGGGCTAGACGTGAGTCCATATTGCCCTGCAGGTAGACCCGCTTGACCCGACCCTGGTCGATGAAATCGTTGACATACATCGAGCCCCAGGCGGCGGACATGGTTTCGTTGATCGCGGCAATGCTCAGCGAGTGGGCGCGGGCCTGTTCGCGGTCGATATTGACGCGGAACTGCGGTTCATCGTCCTTACCGTTGGGGCGTACTGCGGTTAGGATCGGATGTTGGTTGGCCAGCTCCAGGAACTGGTCACGCGCGGCCATCAGCTCATTGTGGCCCAGTCCGACGTTGTCCTGCAGGTAGAAGTTGAAGCCCATGGAGTTACCCATTTCGAGGATCGCCGGTGGCGCGAACACCAGTACCTGGCCATCTTTGATCTGGGAGAAGCGCTGTTGGGCACGTTCGACGAGGCTGAATACATCCTGGCCGTCTTCGCTCCGTTCCGCCCAATCCTTGAGCATCACAAAGGCGGCACCGGAGTTCTGCCCACGACCGGCGAAGTTGAAACCATTGACGCTCATCACCGAGGCGATGATGTCTGACTCCTCTTCCAGCAGGTAATCACGCACTTCGGTTAGCACTGCCTCGGTGCGCTCGGCACTGCTGTTGGCCGGCATACGCACTTCTACCATCATCAGACCCTGGTCTTCGTCGGGCAGGAAGGCGGCGGGAATCTGCGTAAACAGGTAGCCGGTACCGACCACGATCAGCAGGAACATTACTAGATAGCGGCCACGACGTTTCAGCAAGCCGCCGACACCGCGCTCGAAGCGCTGGGCGTTGTTGTCGAAGGTGCGGTTAAACCAGCCGAAGAAGCCTTTCTTTTCGTTCAGCAACTGGCCGGGCTTAGGTGCCTTGAGAAAGGTGGCGCACAGCGCCGGAGTGAAGATCAGCGCGACCAGTACCGACAACGTCATACAGATCACGATGGTGACGGCGAACTGACGGTAGATGATGCCCGCCGAGCCACCGAAGAAGGCCATGGGGATGAATACCGCCGACAGCACCAAGCCGATACCCACCAGTGCGCCCTTGATCTGGTGCATGGACTTGCGCGTGGCTTCCAGTGGTGACAGGCCTTCCTCGTGCATCAGGCGTTCGACGTTCTCTACCACCACGATAGCGTCATCCACCAGCAGGCCGATGGCCAGCACCATGGCGTACATGGTCAATACGTTGATGTTCACGCCGAACAGCGGCAGCAGGGCAAAGGCACCCAGCAGAACGACAGGGACCGCCAGGGTGGGAATGAGCGTGGCGCGGAAGCTCTGCATGAACAGGTACATTACCGCGACCACCAGCGCAACGGCTTCCAAAATGGTCATCACCACCGAGCTGATCGACGCTTCAACCACCGGCGTGGTGTCGTAGGGGTAAACGATTTTCACCCCATCAGGCAGGAAGGCTTCCTGTTGGTCCAGTACCGCATGTACGTTCTCGATGGTGTCCAGCAGGTTGCCACCCGGCGCTAGGCGCAGGGCAATACCGGCAGACGGGGTGCCGTTGTAGTTACCGGTAATCGAGTAGTTGTCGGCACCCAGGCCGACCTCACCCAGGTCCTTGACGCGCACCTGGGAGCCGTCCTGGTTGACCTTGACCAGAATCTCACGGAACTCGTCGGCACTGCTTAGTCGGGTGCTGCCAATCACTGTGGCGTTGAGCTGGGTCCCCTTATTGGCGGGCAGGCCGCCGAGTTGGCCGGAAGATACCTGCACGTTTTGTTCGCGAATGGCCTCGGCGACATCGCCCGGAGTCAGCTGATAACTGTTGAGTTTGGCCGGGTCCAGCCAGATGCGCATGGCATTCTGCGAACCCATCAACATGAAGTCACCGACACCGTCAACCCGTGAAATGGGGTCCTGCAAGTTGGAGGCGATGTAGTTACCCAGGGCAAAGTCATCCATGCGCCCGCTTTCATCGACCAGGCCGATAATCTGCATGAAGTTGACCTGGTACTTGACCACCCGGATACCTTGACGTTGGACTTCCTCGGGCAGTTTCGGGGTGGCCAGCTGTAGCTTGTTTTGCACCTGTACCTGAGCAATGTCCGAGTCGGTGCCCTGTTCAAAGGTCACGATGATCTCGCCACTACCATCGGAGTTACTGCTGGACGACATGTAGCGGAAGCCATCCAAACCACTGAGCTGCTGCTCGATGACCTGGATCACCGTGTCCTGCACGGTTTCCGCTGAGGCGCCGGGGTAGGAAACCTGAATCAGGATCGCGGGGGCGGCGATATTGGGGTACTGGCTGATCGGCAGTGTCTTCAAGGACAGCGCACCGGCCAGCATGGCCACAATCGCCAAAACCCAGGCAAAAATGGGCCTGTCTATAAAAAAGTGTGGCATTGATAGCTCCTTAGTTGGCCGCCTGGTTATCGGGCTGGCCAAACTCGGTGACCGTGTTTACGTTGGTCGCCGGTGCGGTGGTTACCTGCATACCGTTACGCAGCTGCTGCAGGCCTTCGGTCACTACCTGGTCACCATTTTCGATACCGCTGCCAATCAGCCAGCTATTGCCGACCGTGCGCAGGGTTTCTAGCTCGCGTTGTTTGGCCACGCCATTTTCAATTACCCAGGCGTTAGCCACGCCACGGCTGTCACGGAACACCGCCTGTTGCGGTACCAAAATGGCGTTGTCCTGGATACCTTCCTGCAACTGAGCTTGAACGAACATGCCCGGCAGCAGGGTGCGCTTAGGGTTGGGGAATTCGGCGCGCAGGGTTACCGCGCCGGTGCTCGGGTCAACGGTGACCTCGGAAAATTTCAGCACACCAGGCAGCGGGTAGGCACTGCCATCATCCAGGGTCAGAGTGACGTTGGCCTGGTCCTCTCCGCTGGTCTGCAACTGACCGGAATCCAGAGCACGGCGCAGGCCAAGCATCCTGGTGATAGGCTGATTCACGTCTACATAAATGGGGTCGAGCTGGGTCACCGTCGCCAGCTCCTGCGGCTGCCCGTTGGTCACCAAGGCACCTTCAGTAACGGCTGAGCGGCCGACCTGGCCGGAGATCGGTGCAAGCACCTCGGTGTACTGGACATCGATGCGGGCCACCTGCACTTCCGCCTGGGCCTGTTTCCAGGCCGCCATGGCGTCGTCGTACTGCTGGCGGCTGATCGCGTTGGTATTGAGCAAACGCTCGTAACGCTTGGCCAGATTTTCGGCGGCCTTCAAATTAGCTTCGGCGCGTGCCAGCCGGGCCTCATAGGTACGCGGATCAATCTGATACAGCTGCTGGTTTTTTTCCACTTCACTGCCTTCGGTGAACAGCCTCTCCTGCAGGATGCCGGTGACCTGTGGGCGTACTTCCGCCACCCGGTAGGCGCTGGTGCGCCCCGGCAGGGCAGTGGTCAGTGTGAGTGGTTTCGCCTCAACGGTATAAACCCCGACTTCTGGGGTGCGCGGGACTTGTATCTGCTCGGCGGTCTGGCCGCAGCCTGCCAGCAGCAGGGCTGCCAGCGGAAGTACCTTTGCTATCCGCAGAGGTGTTGAATAATTCACCGGCATTTCTCCATTCGATATAAAACGGGATGTATCATAATGCGGTTCAGTGTACCGGTCCATGGGTTTTGTGTAGAATGATGGGTAACTGATAAAGCTGACGTCGGGTTTTCATAGCAAAAAAGGCGCTGGTCGCGTATATCAGGGAGCGGGAGAAATCGCCGAACCGGCTCGGTGGCGGGCCGCATGATGGAGGAGCGCATGAGTGAACAACAGGAGCTGGGAAATCACAGGCAAACGGGTATTCAGGTCATTGCCCGGGCCGCAGAAGTTATGCGTGTGCTGGGTAAGAACCCGCAGGGCATGAGCTTGGCGGAGATCGCTCAGGAAGTGGATCTGCCACGTTCAACGGTGCAGCGCATCACCAATGCGCTGGCCGAAGAAATGCTGGTTGAACATGCTGGCCCGGGCCGTGGGGTGAGGCTGGGGCCGGCGTTTGGTCAATTGATTCATCAGACCCAGACCGACATCATCTCTTTGACTCGGCCCTACATGCAGAACCTTACTGAGCAGCTGCAGGAATCGGTGTGCCTAAGTTCCTTGTCAGGTGACAGCATCTATGTCATCGACCGTCTGGTGGCCGAGCGGGAGCTGCGGGTGGTGTTTCCGATTGGTATCCATACTCCGGCCTACGCGACGGCTTCCGGCAAGGCGCTGCTCAGCGAGTTGCCGGAGGCCAGTATTCGGGAGCTGTTGCCGACCCAGTTGCCTCAAATAACAGAAAAGACTCTGAGCCTGGGCCAGCTGCTTGAGCAAATCGAGACAGTACGGCAGGAAAAAGTCAGTGTTGATATTGATGAATGTATAGAGGGGGTCAGCTCCTACTCGGTCGCTTTGGATACCTATTTGGGGCTGTTCTCTCTAGCCGTCATCTTACCGACGGCCCGTTTCCACTTGCAGGTCGATGTCGTCCGCCGGCAGCTCCTGCAATGTAAGCAGGAAATAGAGCGCACTATTGGCCGCGCATATAATAGAAGAGGCTGAATATAATTAGGCATGGCTCTTAAGAATCGTGTAGAAGCTGCTCGTACTCGGCAAGAGATTATCAAGGCCGGGGCCAGAGTATTTTGTCGGGACGGTATTGCCGGTGCTACGCTCGAAGTGATAGCTCAGGAAGCAGGTGTTACCCGGGGTGCGATCTACTGGCACTTCAACGGCAAGCAAGGGCTGTTGCAGGCATTGTTGAGTGAGCAGCCACTGCCGTTTGAAAGAGCACTGCCGCCCGGTGTAGGTTTCGCAGATGGTTGGCAGCTGTTGTGCCAAGCACTGGAGGAAACCATCAGCGATGATATTTCACGCCGGTTGTATAGGATCATGCTGCACAAAAGCGAACGGGTGGCCGGAGGCGACCCTGTGGCATCGCGCTTGCAGCAGATTCGCAGCAGCTTTATCGAACACCTGTGCGTGCTGCTGGGCAATGCCATGGCCTGCGGCGAACTGGACCGTGAGTTGAACGTCAATTTAATTTGTAACGTATTTCAGAGCTGTATTTCCGGATTGCTGTTCGACTGTCTGCAAGAGTCGGAAGGATGCCCGGCGCAGGCTTCGGCAATGCTCGATACCTTGCGTCACCTGTTACTCAATCCTCCGGGACATTGGTTGGGAAGTGTTGGGGGTAGATGAATGTTCCCTTCGTTTCCAACTGATCCAAGCCTTAAACACTGGCATCGACCGCTAGTTCGGCAACGTTGCGCTCGTCGTCTTCGCCTAAACTCTCGCCAGCTTCTGCCAGGCTTTGCGCTTCACGGTACTGTTCCAGAACGTTGGCACCATCCACCACCGTCACTAAAGTGTCCAGCTGCGCACCAGCGCGCCGTCGATATTTACCTCGCTCATATCGTTAACGATCACCGCCACCCGGCGACCTTCGCGGTTAGCAAGAATATGATTGAGCACGGTGGTTTTACCAGCACCTAAAAAGCCCGAAAGCACGGTGACGGGCAGGGGAGAGAAAGCAGTCATTGCGAGTACACCTCAAAACGTTCTTATGTTATGAGATAATATAACAATAAAGAGGTGTTTTAAAATAGCTCTGTTTTAAAATAGCTCTGTTTAGAAATAGCGCTGTTTTGATAACCGCTGCATAAGACAGTACTGGCTGGAGCCGTCAGCGCTTATATTGCGTGGGGCAGTAAGCGCGCATCACATCCGGCGATCGTAACGCCGTATGTTTGGTGGCGCGGCCGGTAACGCGTTTACGCCATAGCCGAAACGAGGCGGGTTTGAGCTGATGGCGCATTACCTCAATGACATCCGGCTCGCCCAAACCAAATAGCCTCTCGATGGCTTCAAACGGGGTGCGATCTTCCCAGGCCATTTCGATAACGCGTGATTGCTCTTCTTCGGGGAGTCGGCGAAAGCGTTTTACAGCAGCTTTAGGCATTGGGCACCTTAAATATTGACCATAATGGAGCGTACAAGTAACAAGTTCGGCATTAGTTATACTGATGTTGTTCAGCGTGGCCAATAAGGTACTAGAAATAGAAATAAAAGAGCAGGTTTTCTGAACTGGCGATCTATTAAAACGCGCAGCAGTGGCTATTAAAGTACGCAGGAAAGGCTCTTAAAGTACGCAGAAAAAGCTACTTTGTTGCCAGTAATGCGCGAAATAGCCCATTCATCAGCACTGGTTCGTCGCGGCGAATGGTAAAGCCTGCATTCTGTATAAGCGGCGTCGCCTGACGGGTGATATCAGTAGCGATAAACGAGGTGAAGGCATTGAGCGCCCGCCTGCCTAGCCCGGTTGGTTGAGCATCGGGCTGAAATTTGTCCATGACGCAGAGCTGGCCATCGCCTTTCAGAACGCGATACGCTTCGGCTAGCCCCTGCTGGGGGTTGGGCATTACCGCCAAAATAAGATGCATCACGACGACGTCGAAATACTCGTCTGGGTAGTCCAGCGCCGCGGCATCCATCACGCGGCACTCTACATCCCGCTGTGCTTTTTCTGCCCGTTCCCGGGCGCGCTTTATCATGGCCGGCGTTAAGTCTGTCAGGTGGGTTTCTATCTCATGGGGCAAATAAGGTAGGTCTAAGCCGGTGCCGGCACCCACCAATAAAACGCGCATGCCCAGCTCCCAATCGACTTGGCCAAGGGCTGTGCGCCTGGGTTTACAAAATGTTCTGGCTGCCAGAAGATCATACAGCGGCGCATAAGCGGTATAGCGCAGACGGTTCCAAGCGGTTGTATTTATCATTTTACTTGTTAGCTCCCGTTTGTTGTAACGGCTGATGCGCAGTGAATCAGCGGCTCAGTTGAAAGTCACTTATGTATACCAGCATAGCTAACGCGCAGGTGATGCGACGTTGCCGTGTTTATTAAGCGCCAGTGAAACGCCGAATAGCCCACTGTTGAGGAGTCACCATGATGGTAACCTTTACCGAAGCAAACGAGCAGCAGCGTTGGTATGCCGTGGATGATGGCGTAATGGGCGGTGAGTCCTTTAGTGGGTTTCGCGTTGAGGCTGGAAGTGGTTGCTTTTGTGGCGAGGTCTCATTGGAAAACGGCGGGGGCTTTGCGTCCGTTCGCCGCGAGCCAAATGGTTTTGAAGCATCATTGGCAAATGCCACAGGCATCGCGCTGACCGTGCGGGGAGATGGGCGCACCTATCAGCTGCGCCTGAAAAGCACCTCGCTTGGCGACGCATCGGCTTATAGGGTGACATTTACCCCCGCTCAAGGCCACTGGGAAACGCTGACCTTCCCTTGGAGCGCCTTTGAAGCCGTGCGACGCGGCACGCTGCTCAGCAATGCCCCGGCAATTACGCCAAGCGAGATTCACCAGCTTGGTTTTTTAATCGCTGATCGCACCGCTGGGCCTTTCTGTTTGCAGGTAAGTGAGATATCTGCAGGTAATTGAGATCTCTGTAGGTAAGTAAGACCGATGTATGGCGCGATAAACGATAAAAATAGCGGTGTCATCATGCAATAGTGGTAGCTGGTTGTCTTAGTTATATGATGCTGCTAGTTTTAAGAAAGGCTTACAGTTTTTGCACATTTTTTGTGACAGTTTTGTAAAGCTTTTGGTAGGTCAAATGCCTACCATTCGTTCAATTAGGAGGTGTGGTAATGGCGATGGAAACCGTTCGTTTTGGTAGCGATGATATTGAAAACTCTCTGGCTAAGATGAATGACAAAAAACTCGATGAGTTAGCCTTCGGGGCTATCCAGCTGGATGCCAGCGGTAAAATCATTCAATACAACGCAGCGGAAGGCGGTATCACCGGCCGAGACCCCAAAAGCGTGATCGGTAAAAACTTCTTTACCGACGTAGCCCCCTGCACCCAAAGCAAAGAGTTTCAGGGTCGCTTTAAAGAAGGGGTTAAAAACGACGACCTTAATACCATGTTTGAGTACGTTTTTGACTACCAGATGACGCCTACCAAAGTGAAAGTGCATATGAAGAAAGCCATTTCAGGTGACACCTACTGGATTTTTGTTAAGCGCTTATAACCCGCCTAACCGCCGCTTGCTCAACGGGTAGCAGTTAACAGATAGCAGATAAACAGGGCAGGCGGCCTGGTACATGCACCGCGCAATATTTGCTCGCATCATTAAGGATAAGACGATGCCCCAGTGGCTGAACGAAGCCGATTGTAAAGCGGTCCTGCAGTCACTGCTGGGCGCTGAACTTGCTGCTTACCGTGGTACTTCCGCACCCGATTGGCAGGATGCCCCGAGCATTGATTCCCTCGAAAGGCTGCATCTTGCTGCCTGTGTCAACGAATTTTTTCGCTTACATGAAACAGGCGTAGAAGACCGCCTGCTGATGACGACGCATATCGATGACTGGGCCGCCATTGTGGCGCAAGCGCTTGATGATACATCGGGTCTTACTTTTCGCACCTCCGGGAGTACCGGTGCCCCGGCTGCCCATTTACACCGTTGGGAAGACATCGAAGCCGAGGCAAGGGCGCTGATACACCGCTTAGCGCCGGTGATGCCGCTCAACCGTGTGATGGGTTGGTTACCGCTGCATCACCTTTACGGCTTCATGTGGGGAGTCGCGCTGCCGGGCGTGGCGGGTATTGCGCGCACTAGCGTTGATAGCGCCGTGCTACCTAGCTTATCGGCCGGTGATTTAGTGGTCACGGTGCCGCCCCGCTGGGACTACTTAGCCCGTTCCCCTAAGCCATGGCCGGAAAACGTGATCGGGGTTTCCTCTTCGGCACCCCTGGCGGCTGCCACGTCTGAAGCGCTTGCAGCGCAAGGCTTAACAGGCTTGCTCGATATTTACGGCAGTACTGAAACGGGCGGTGTCGCCACCCGCTGGCGAGTGGCTGATCCCTACCAACTGCTAGCCCATTGGCAGCGCGTTGATACGCAGCATATTCAACGTGTTAACGGCGATACCGCTGTGCCACTTCTGGATGATACGCAGTGGGTCGACGACACCCGTTTTATCGTCAAAGGCCGACTGGATAATGTTGTCATCATCGGTGGTGTTAACGTTAATCCTCAGTATGTGGCCAAGCGCTTGCGTGCGCTGGAAAGCGTGGCCGACTGTGCGGTTCGCACCACAGGTTCAGCCGCCAAGCTGCGTTTAAAGGCCTTTGTGGTACCTGTGAACCACCCGCAGGAAACCGCAAGCGAAATAGCGCACATCACCGCCCAATGGCCTGCCGCCGAGCGCCCTGTTGAGGTCACGTATGGCGATGCCTTGCCCACCAATGCCATGGGCAAGCTAACCGACTGGCAATAACCGACTGGTAAGTAAGTGCCTACACCAAGGTCGTCTCGCGCTTCGTTTGCCGTTACGCGAAGCTGGTCGAAATAACCAGGAGCTTGGCCCGTGAAACACTCACCTGCGTACCGCTTAGCAACGACGATTTTGCATGGCTTCGATGAGTATCGTGCGCGTTTTAAAGAGATTAGCGCCGATGCAAGCCGGCGCTTTCGTGACGCGGCGTGGCGCGAAGCACAGCAAGCGTCGGCAGAGCGGATCAATCTCTATCAGGAAAAAATCGACGTCACTCTGGGGCGCTTAAAGCGCACCTTTTCCCCAGAGGTAGTCTCTCACTGTGAGTGCTGGCGAGAAGCGCGCAACCACTACGCCGAACTGATCAGCCATCGGCTTGATTATGAACTGGCAGAGACCTTCTTTAACTCGCTGTTCTGCGCCATCTTTCACCACCGTCACATCCGCAACGAATGGATGTTTGTGTATAGCTCCCGTGAGGATGCCGCTCATCGCTCGGGGATTGAGCTATGCCGCAGAAAAAAGGTTAACGGCGATTGGCAGGCGGCGCTCAAATGGGCGCTTTTAGAGGCCCCGTTGGACAACCGCTTTGCGGATATCGACCGCGATACCCGGCTAGGCGCAACGTTTTTACAGCAGCACTTGCCGGCGGCGATATTGAGCGCCGATGACGCTGAAATTGAGCTGCTAAAAAGTGTGTTTTACCGCAATAAAGGCGCTTACCTAGTGGGTCGAATCCTGGGCGGCGGCGTGCAGGTGCCGCTGGTGCTGCCCGTGCTTCATGGTGAAGGTTTTGGCGACCAGGCGGATGCCGACCCCTGCCTGCATTTAGATACGGTGCTGACCGAAACTGACGAAGTCTCGATTATTTTCTCCTTCACCCGCGCCTACTTCCAGGTTGATGTGCCGGTGCCGGGGGAGTTTGTCGGTTACCTGCAGCAGCTAATGCCCCACAAACCTGAAGGCGAGCTTTACGCGGCCATTGGTTTCTTCAAGCATGGCAAAACCGAATTTTTCCGGGCGTTGAATCGGCAGGTCGCTAAGCGTGAAGACAAGTTCATTATTGCCCCCGGCGTGCGCGGTATGGTGATGGCGGTGTTTGTACTGCCCAGTTTTCGCACCGTGTTTAAAATTATTAAAGATAAGTTCGACCCCGCCAAAGACGTTACTCACGCCGTCGTGCGCGAAAAGTACCGGCTGGTGAAGCGTCACGACCGGGTCGGGCGCATGGCGGATACCCAGGAGTTCTCTAACTTTATTGTTCGCCAAGATCATTTCGCCCCCGAGTGTTTAGCCCATTTGCTTGAGGTAGCGCCCTCCACGGTGATCCTTAAAGACGACAAAGTGATCATCAAGCACTGCTATACCGAACGCATGATGACGCCGCTGAATATCTACCTGGAGCAGTGCAGCGACGAAGAGAAGAAGATGGTGCTTAAGGATTACGGCAATGCCATTAAGCAGATGGCCGCGGCGAATATCTTCCCCGGCGATATGTTGCTGAAAAATTTTGGCGTGACCCGCCATGGCCGGGTGATCTTTTATGACTACGATGAAGTCTGCTACCTCACCGAATGCAACTTTCGTTCGATCCCTAAATCCTATGGTGATGACTACCAGGCCGGTGGGGGGGATAGTTTATCCGTTGGCCCTAACGATATTTTTCCGGAAGAGTTCGGCTCTTTTATGTTCGCCAATCCGGAACTGCGCCGCCTGTTTGTAGAGCAGCACCCAGAGCTATTTGACCCCCATTACTGGCTGGAGCTGCAGCAGGCTATCATCGATGGCCGGGTGATAGATGTTTACCCTTACCGTAACAAGCAGCGTTTCACTGGAACCGTGGGTCAGCTGGTGTATTAGCGTTCTAGTGAAGTGAAGTGAAGTGAAGTAAAGGCGCAATGAAACAGCAACGATGAGGTAACCATGGCAGCAAGCCCGCATTTGGTGGTATTTACCGGCTCGGGGATTAGCGCCGAGAGCGGGATCAAAACGTTTCGTGCCAGCGATGGCCTGTGGGAAAACCATCCGGTTGAAGAGGTCGCTACCCCTCAGGCGTGGCAGCGCAATCCACAGCTCGTGCTGGATTTTTATAATCAGCGCCGCGAACAAATCCGCCGCGCCAAACCCAACGCTGCCCATAAAGCGCTGGCGGGTCTTGAAAAGGCGGGGTTTACCGTCAGCATCATTACTCAGAATATTGATGACCTGCACGAACGGGCGGGTTCACGCCATGTGCTGCACTTGCACGGCGAGATTTTAAAAGCGCGCTCATCAATCGATGCGCGCATGCGCTACCCGCTACTCAAAGGCGGCATTGAGTTAGGCCATGTTTGCGACAAGGGCAGCCAGCTTCGCCCTGATGTGGTCTGGTTTGGTGAGTCGGTGCCGCTGTTTACGGAAGCCTGCGAGCTGGTTAGCCAGGCTGACTTTCTGTTGGTGGTGGGCACCTCGCTGGCCGTAATGCCCGCCGCTTCGCTGTTATCGTATATTGACTACGACACCCCCTGCGCGCTGATTGACCCAGAGGCCGATAGCCTTAGCCCGCCGGGTATCTTGGCCATCAACACGCCCGCTGGAGAAGGCGTGCCAGCGTTAGTCAACCGCTGGAAACAGCAGGGTAATTTGCTGTTGTCTTAAAAATTCGAGACCCGATCGGCACAGCCTTCTGCGGGGGCGCTGTGAACCCGTCCATGGGCGCTACTTTTGTCATCCATGACAAAAGACCCCCGCTACAGGCTGATCCGATCTCTTGTTAAGTAATCATTTTGGCTTTATTCAGGCCTTAAGAACCACGCCTTCATTACGTCGGTAATCTGGGTAATTTCCGCTTCCGAGGTGATGTAGGCGGGCATGGTATACAGCCAGCGGCCAATGGGGCGCAGCCAAACGCCGCGCTCGCGGGCGAAATTTCCTACGCCTTTTAGCGCCTCAGCAGAGTGCGCTTCAATGACAGCGGTGGCGCCGAGCACCCGCACGTCGGCTACCGCTGAGTGGGCGTTAAGCGCTTGGTCTTCAAGTAGCTCACGCTGCAGCTGCTGGCTGAGTGTCGCAATCTTACCCAGATAGTTCTCGTCCTCGAAGACCTGTAGGCTTTCCAGCGCCACGCGGCAGGCCAACGGGTTGCCCATAAAGGTGGGCCCATGCATAAAGGCATGTTGGGGGCTGTCGCCGATAAAGGCGTTGTGGACGCGATCTGTGGCTAGCGTAGCGGCGTGACCCAAATAGCCGCCGGTTAAGCCTTTGGAAAGCACCATAATATCGGGTGTGACACTCGCGTGGTCGGCGGCAAACAGCTTGCCTGTGCGGCCAAAGCCAGTGGCTACCTCATCGAAAATCAATAACACACCAAACTCATCGCACAATGCCCTTGCGCCGGCAACATAGGCGGGCGAGGTCATATTGAGCCCGCCGGCGGCCTGTAATAGAGGCTCCATCAACAGCGCGGCAATTTCCTCATGGTGGCGCTCAAGTACGTCACGCAGAGCGCTAAGGTCTTGTTCGACCTGTTCAGCGGTGGCATCAAAAGGAGCAGTAGGTGCCGGGGCAAAATGGTGCTGGGGTAGAAGGCTTGCGAACAGGCTGTGCATGCCTTCTTCTGGGTCGCAAACTGCCATGCAGCCGGTGGTGTCGCCGTGATATGCCTTCATCAGCGAGAGCATCTTTTGCTTGCCGGGGTTGCCGGCGAGTACCTGGTACTGCAGCGCCATTTTCATCGCCACTTCCATGCCCACCGAGCCGCTGTCCGAATAGAAAACGTGATTCAGCCCGGCGGGGGTAATGCGCACCAGCTCTCGGGCTAATTGATCAGCGGGATCATGCGTTAAGCCGCCGAGCATCACATGGCACAGCTTGCCCGCCTGTTCGCGAATGGCCGCGACCAAGCGTGGGTGGCCGTAGCCGTGGATCATGCACCACCATGAGCAGGTGGCATCCAGCAAACGCTCGCCGCTTTCAAGCACAAAGTGAGCGCCGTCACCGCCAACCACCTTGGGTGCGGGCGTCTGAGTTTTTAAGTGGGCATAAGGATGCCAAACCGGCGTGGTCATAACGACTCCAATGATAAGTAGCGGTGTGCCGTGGCGGCATCTGGGGCATCAATGTGGGGAATAATGCCTAAGCAGGGGGTTTCAAGCTTGGCGTTCAGGTGGGCAATGTTGGCCTCAAAGCGCTCGGCGTCGGCAGCAAAGGCAGGATCGACCACGCTGCCCGCCCATCCTGCGAGCTGTAGGCCATCGGCACGAATAGCTTCTGCCGTTAAGCGGGCATGATTCAAGCAGCCCAGTTTTAGGCCAACCACCAGAATCACCGGCAGCTCAAGCGCAATCGCTAGGTCGGCGAAATCTTCCTGCTCGTTTAACGGTACGCGCCAGCCACCGGCACCTTCAATCAGGGTGAAGTCCCTGGGTGTTTGGGTAAGCGTTTCGCGCAGCAAGTGAATGATGGTGCTGGCGTTCAGCGGTTGGCCTGCTTCTAGTGCGGCGAGATGAGGTGCGATGGCGGGGGCAAAGGCGATCGGGTTCACCATGGCATAGTCGATCGGTGGCACGCTTTGCTGCTGCAAGGCCAGGGCATCGCTATTGCGCAGCCCATTAGGCGTTGCCTGGCTACCCGAGGCGATGGGTTTTAAGCCCAGCGTGCTGAGTTGCTGGTGCTTGGCGGCATATAACAATCCGCTCGTCACCAATGTTTTACCCGCATCGGTATCGGTGCCGGTCACAAACCAGACGTTCATAGCGATTTTTCCAAGTGCAGTGTTAAGCAGTGGTAGCTCACCGGCAGACCCTCCCGCTCCCGCAACTGCTCAAAGCGCGCTTGTGCGGCGGCGATGTCAGCTCGGGTAAGGTTGGATTGCGTTCGGGGAAGCTGCGCGCCGACGCCTTTAATGGAGGCCATGACGGCTTGCAGATCGGCATAGTAGAAGCGCTCAACGGTGGCCGCTTGCAGGGTGATGGTTAAGCCGCTTTTACCAATGGCCCGTTCGACGCTGGCGTGATTAGGTGTTTGCAGCAGCGCTTCGGGGCGCTGCCAGGCAAAGGCGACTTCCTCCAGGGTGCCCGGCAGCAGCGTGGTGATATGCGCCTGCCCACCGGGAGTGAGCACCCGGTAAAGCTCATCCATTACCGTGCCGATATCGCGACACCATTGGACGGCCAGGTTGGAAAAGATTAGATCGAAAGTATGCTTGCCAAACGGTAGCGCCGCCGCGTCGCCCGGTTGCCAGCGAATACTTTCACCGTGGCGCTGGCGGGCCTGTTCCAGCATACCGGGGGCGATATCCAGCCCCGTTAGGCGGGCTTGGGGGTAGCGCTCAGCCAACTGCTGAGTCCAGTAACCGGTGCCGCAGCCCATATCGAGTATTTTAGAGGCGTTGTGGGGTAGCGAATCCCATAGCCGTTGAGCTATTTGGCGCTGCGCGCTAGCGAGTTCATCGTAGCGGGGGGCGGCTCTGGAGAAAGCGTGGGCGACCCGTGCCTGCCAGTTAGCTTCGCTGTTCAGCGTGAGATCACTCATAAAACCGCCATGTTGGCGTTAGCCATCTGGGTGACATGGTGGACAATACTCGCAGCGAGAGCCTGAGGCTGCGAGAGCATCGGGCAGTGGCCGACACCGTTTAAGGTTTGGCTTATGCGGCGCTGGGCGGGGCTGATGAAGGGGTCATGTTCGCCGGTGAGACGTACCACCGGGCAAGGGGGCGACGCTAAGCGTTGGCGGTTATCAATCGACGCCAGCCAGTGCAGGCCGGTAGCTAAGGTGGTGCTATCGGCGGGCGGTGTATCGCCCAGCAAATCATGCAGCTGCCGGTAAGCCTGCCGAGGGCTGGGCTCCCCTTGTGCCTGCCAGCGCAAAAAGTGTTGCCAGGTCGCGGTGGGGTCGCGCTGAAAGGCGCGTTGAAAGGCGCTCAACTCGGTGCTCGTGACGCCGCCTTTGGCGCTGACCTCGTCTTTGACACAGAAAGCATCCCCCGCACCGAGCAGAATCAGCCCGCGAGGTGGGGGCAAATACTCAAGTAGTGCTGTCGCCAGTAGCCCGCCTAATGACCAGCCGACCCATATCGTATCGCTGGCTAGCGGATCGGCCATGGCATTTGCCAGCGCTTTTAGCGTCGCGTTGCCCCCCAGCGGGGGCGTATCGCCGTAGCCAGGCCACTCCACCGCCTGGGCCGTTAGGTAGGTGGGCCAGTGCGCCTCAAGCGGCTGCCAAATACGCTGGCTCACGCCCCAGCCGGAGAGCAGTGCTAAACGCAGGGGCTGCATAACGCCTCTTGATGCTGGCAGTGGTTGAGTGCGGCTAACAGCTGATCAATATCGCCCCGCTGATGGCGAGCGCTCAGGGTTATGCGCAGCCGGGCTTCACCCTTGGGCACCGTTGGTGGCCGTATCGCTCCCACGTGAAAGCCCTGCTTTTGCAACTGCCCCGCCCAGCGTAGGGTGCGCGCTTCATCACCCAAAATCAGCGGTTGAATGGGGGTGGCCGATTCGCTGACCGATAGCCCCAAGCCCAACGCCTCGTGGCGAAAGTAGGCGATATTGGCGTTTAGCTGGGCGCGGCGTTCAGGCTCTCCCTGAACGATCTCTAGCGCTTTGAGGGTAGCGGCGGCAATGGCCGGGGGCTGGGCGGTGGTGTAGATATAGCTGCGTGAAAACTGAATCAGGTGATCGATTAACTCGGCATCCCCGGCCACAAAAGCTCCAGCGGTGCCTAAAGCTTTGCCCAGGGTGCCGACCAAAATCGGCACCTCGCGGCTGTTCCAGGTGCTACCCACGCAGCCGCTGCCATGTTTGCCTAACACGCCCACGCCGTGGGCATCGTCGATCATCAGCCAGGCGTTATGGCGTTGGCTAACAGAGACTAAACTGGCGATGTCGGCGACATCGCCATCCATGCTAAAAATGCCATCGCTGACCACGAGTTTATGCGCGCACTCACTGCGCGCCAGCAAGCTTTCCAGATCAATAGCATCGCGGTGATGAAAGCGCCGCGAGCGGGCACCGCTTAAAGCCGCGCCATCCAGCAAGGAGGCATGGTTGAAGCGGTCTTGGAAAAGTGCGGTATGGCGATCTGCCAATGCTTGCAGCACGCCGAGATTGGCCATATAGCCGGTGGAAAACAGCAGCGCACGTTCGCGGCCTGTCCAACGCGCCAAGGCATCTTCCAGGGCATCATGAACCTCTAAATGACCGCTGACCAAATGCGAAGCGCCTGCTCCTGCACCAAAACGGTGCGCGCCTACTGCCTGCGCCTCGCTGACGCGTGGATCTTGAGCGAGTCCCAGATAGTCATTACCGGCAAAGTCCAACGTGCTATGGGCGACTAGCTGTCGAGTTCGCCAACGTTGCGCCTGCTGGCGATCAGCACGGGCCGCGGCCAAGCGCTCTCGCCACGCTTCAGACACTGGCATCCACCGCTAGCTCGGCAACGCGTTCAGCATGTACGTTTTGCTGTGCCTGTTGGGCAAGGCGTGCCGCCTGAGTATCTTCACTTTCGCAGGTGTCGATCTTTTCAGGGTGCAGGCCGAGCTTGGCAAACAGCGCACGGTCGCGATCCGCTTGAGGGTTGCCAGTGGTCAGCAATTTGTCGCCGTAGAAGATTGAGTTGGCACCGGCCAAAAATGCTAGCGCCTGGGTCGATTCGCTCATCTGCTCACGGCCAGCGGAAAGGCGCACGTGGCTTTGCGGCATCAAGATGCGGGCGACCGCAATAGCGCGGATAAACTCAATGGGGTCTAGGTCTTCGACGTTTTCCAGCGGCGTACCGGGTACTTTCACCAGCATATTGATCGGCACGGATTCCGGGTGCGGCGAGAGCTTGGCCAGCTGTTGCAGCAGGGCGCTACGGTCTTGCGCATCTTCACCCATGCCAAGAATGCCCCCAGAGCAGACTTTCATGCCTGCACCGCGCACGTTGGAAAGCGTTTCCAGCCGGTCGCTGTAGGTGCGGGTGGTGATAATTTCGCCGTAGAACTCCGGAGAGGTATCTAGGTTATGGTTGTAGTAATCAAGCCCCGCCGTGGCCAGCCTGCTGGCTTGCTCACCGTCGACCATCCCCAGCGTCATACAGGTTTCCAAGCCCACGGCTTTCACCTGACGAACCATCTCTTCGACCAGCAGTAAATCCTTATCGCGCGGGCTGCGCCAAGCGGCACCCATGCAAAAACGGCTGGCGCCGGCTGCTTTCGCTGCCTTGGCTTGTTCGACCACTTTTTCAATTTCCAGCAGCTTCTCTTTTTCTAGCTGGGTGTTGTAGTGGCCAGATTGGGGGCAGTATTTGCAGTCTTCCGGGCAGGCGCCGGTTTTAATCGACAGCAGAGTAGAAATTTGCACCGCGTTCGCATCGAAGTGGGCACGGTGAACCTGCTGGGCGTGAAACAGCAGATCATTGAACGGCAGCGCGAACAGCGCGTTGATCTCATCTAGCGACCAATCGTGGCGCTGTTGGTAAACTACAGACATAGTGTAAACCTTTTTATCTCTATTGGTTGACTAGACAGTTAACGAGACTTTAGCGGCGTTGTGCTTTGGGTGTCAACGTTAGAGAGTTTTTAGGTTTACGGAGGTGGCGAGGAAATATGCTAGGCTTTGCATAACCCCACCCGAAGGTGAGCCACTATGCGTTTGAGTGACTATCAGCGCCAAAAAATCGTCCAGTCAGTAAAAAACTGCTTTGGCGCTCAGGCGCGTGTAAAACTGTTTGGCTCCCGTGCGGATGACGGTCGTCGTGGCGGTGATATTGATCTACTGATCACCACTGACATGCAGGATATTAACGATATCGTGCGAGCCGAGATAAGTTGCCAAGTGCAGCTGCAGCAAGCGCTGGGCGAACAGAAAATCGATATATTGATCGATTATCCAGGCCGGGCTCATTCCCCCCCTATTTTCAGTATTGCTGAACAGTCGGGCATACCGCTATGAATCAAAACATTCCTCAGCATCGTTTGCTTGATGCTTGGCGCGAGTGTCAGCGTCATCGACATTTCATTGACTATGCGCTGTCATCTTTAGAAACGTCGCTGCCACTAACCGGTGAACGTCTTGCGTTACTAAGTGATGCAGAGGTGCAAAGTTTGGATCAGTTCGTGCTTAGATTTGGTAAGTTGCAAGACGCTATCGGGGCACGATTAATGCCTTCAGTACTGCTGTATCTTCAGGAGCCTTACGAAGATCGGCCTATGCTCGATAAGCTTCATCGTCTAGAAAAGCTGGGTTACATCGAAGATAGTGAGCAATGGCAAGCGTTACGAATGCTGCGAAATCGTTTCGCTCATGAGTACCCAGATGACCCCGATAAAAATGCGGCCATTTTAATGCTGGCGATTGAGTCGGTAGCCAGTTTGGAAGCGATTCTGAAACGCATTGACCAAAAGCTTGCACTCTCTTCCATTTCATAGCCTTGTTCTCATAAACAAGCACCTAGCTGTTCAGCGAAACTCTGCTTTATACTCTGCGCCCTTTTCCACTCTTGATTATTCAACACTCTGGAGCGCGGATGTCTGCTTTTGATAGCTCTGTTGATAAGGGCTCTTTTTTCGAGGGCTCTGTAAATGATCGCTCTGTTGTTGGTTCTGGAGACAGTCCAGCCAATGAGCATCCGCGTCCACCTCGGCGTGAGTTTAAAGCGCGAGGCAGTTTTGTAACGCGCTGTGATAGCTGCCAGCTGCCGGCGTTAAACTGCCTGTGCCCGTATCAGGTGAAAGCGGAAAGCCATGCCCAGGTGTGGTTGTTGACCCATCCGTTGGAGCACTTTAAACCGACCAATACCGGGCGTTTGATTCGTGATGTGATCACCACCACGCGGGTGTTTACCTGGTATCGCGTGGCGCCGGATGCCCAATTAGCGGCGCTGCTAGACGACTCGCGCTACGCGCCTTTTGTGATTTTTCCGGATGACCAGCCGGACTACGCGGATCGGGTGGTAGGCATAGACGCGGTTCATGCGGCGAAGGGCCAGGCACGTATTCCGGTGTTTATCATTTTAGATGGCACTTGGCGTCAGGCGCGGCGGATGTTTCGTAAAAGCGCTTACCTTGACCAGCTGCCTGTGTTGCCATTGAGTACCGAACGTGAGACGCGCTATCGGCTGCGTAAACCGGCATCAAAAGCGCATTTATGTACCGCGGAAGTGGCTATCGAGTTGCTGCGTCAGGGCGGAGATGCGGTGGCGGCAGAGGTGCTGGATGATTACTTTGAGGTGTTTAACGATAGCTACGCGGCAAGCCGCTTGTATCATAAAATCGACCCGCCGACAGCGGCGATGCAGCGGCTAGTGGCGCGTAAAGTTTAGTAGTGCGCGCAAAACTTAGCGGCGCGCAAAACTCAGCGGCACGCAAAATTTAGTGGGGAATCCAGCGTAGCAGTACCTGGCGCACCCAGTACCAGCGGTTGATCAGTAGAGCGGTGAAAATCAGCCCACAGCCCATTAGCTGCAAGAGTGTCATGGTTTCACTAAACCACCAGCCTGCTAGCAGCGCGGTCCATACGGCTTCCAGCATGAGAATAACGGCGGCATGGCTGGGGGTGGTCATGCTTTGCGCTTTGATCTGAACGTAAAAACGCAGCGAGCTGGCAAACAAAACGCTGGCTAGAAACCAGCCTAGAATAGTGGGGGATAGGTTGAGTGTTTCCCGTTCTGTCAGCAGCGAAAGCAACGTCAGTACACCACCTACAACGAGTAGCTGCAGGGTCGCGAATGGCAGCGGCGGCAGGTTGCGCACGACCCGGGTGTTGACGTTGATCAGTAAGGCAAAACACAGCGCAGAGCAGACCATAAACAGCTGGCTCGCCTCTACCGAAAAGCCTGCGTTTAACGATAGAAACACAAAGCCAATAAGGGCGACGGGCAGCGCCACCCAGGTGGTGCGAGGCGGTCGATCCCCAAACAGTAGCCTCGCCACGATAGGTACTAAGAGAATCCCCAAGCTATGAATAAAAGCGCTTTCGCCAAGGTGGGTGGAGTGCTCAAGCCCCAGTACCCAAAAAGCAATAGCGGCGCTAAATAACAGCCCAACAAACGCACCGCGGCGTATTCGTCGTGCGGGCATACGGCGCAGCGCGGGCCAGGCAAAAAGCGTCAACATCAAACCCGCCAGCAAAAAGCGCGTGCCGATAAACAGCAGCGGCGGCATGCCTGCCAGCGCTTCTTTTGAAAAAATCCATCCCCCTGCGGCTAGCAGGGTGACCAATAGCAGTAGCGCATCTGCCTGCCAGGGGGCACGTTTGAGGGTGTTCAACCAGCACTACTGCCAAATAGCGCGCCGGCGATTCTGAACCCGGCTACCCAGGTGCCTATGGCAGAACCCACGGTGGCGAGAATAAACACCAGCAAGGTGCGCGATACGCGGTTTTTCCACCAGCCTTTCAACTGGGTGACATCGTGGCGTAGCGATGAAAAATCGCGCACTTTGGGCTTGCGCATAAAGAGCTCAACCCCAGCGGCCACAAAGCCCGCGCCGATGGTAGGGTTCAGCGAGGTTAGCGGAGCGGCAAAAAAGGTGGCGATCACGGTAACCGGGTGTGCTAGCGCGATAATGGTCGCGCCACCGGAGAGAATGCCGTTAATCAGGAACCACTCAAGCACCAGCTGCCAGCCAAGATCGGTATTGCGCGAAAAACCAACCGCAAAGCCGGTAAGCACTAATACCGTAATCAACCACGGCAGCGCTTTCCAAAGCTTGGACGGCGGCGGGGTGGCTTCCAGTGATTCACGCTCAGCGGTTGGGTTGTCAGGTAGCGGCGTTTCGAGGTGCTCGCCGGTGCCTTTCAGGTGGCCCGCGCCAATCACCACTAACACATGCTGGTAGCGCCCTGGCGGTGCGTCTTCGGCTAAGCGTAGCGCCATGTAACGGTCGCGCTCACGAATCAGTGGGGTATAGAGCGCTTCCGATTCGGCGGCAAATTCGCTGAAGGTGGCTTCCAGCATGTCGCCTTCTTTAAGCTTTTCGATATCCTCTTTGGAGACATCCTGGCGGGAAAGTACGCTGCCAATCAGCCCCGAAAACAGCGAGAAGCGCTGCCACCAGGGCACATTGCGGTAGATGCGTTTCAGCGTTACGCCGACATCGCGGTCAACCAGCAGCAGCGGCAGCTTGCGGGTGCGGCACTCTTCCACGGCGGCGCGCATTTCTGCGCCCGGCTGAATGCCTGATTGTTCGGCAATCCGCTGCTGAAAAGCACCCAGTGCCAGGCTTGCGGCGACCATGCCCGCTTTGCCTTCTTTAAAGACTTGGAACAGGTCTTGCTCGCCCATGGCCTCCGGGTTGGACATGCTGTGGTGGCGGGCATCACACAGTTCAATGGCCACCGCATCAAAGGCACCGCTATCTATCAGCCGGCGCACGTCGTTGGCACTTTCCTCGGATACATGGGCCGTGCCCAGCAGGGTGTAGTGTGTTTCGCCAACGGTGAACGTTTTTAGCGGCCCGCTGGTGGCAGGTAGCGCGGCCGATGTTTCAGCCAGCGACCCCGCTGCTGCGTTGGGCGCACCTTGGTGGGACATGCCTTCGTGGGACGTTTCATTGCTCATTAACGGTTCTCAATTCGGTCTGTATTTGGTCAATAAAGGGGTCTGAGTGCATGCCCTGGCATAAAGGATGCCTGACGTAAATGCTTTAACGTCGCCAGAAAGCGGGGGTAAACAGCACCAGTATGGTGAAAATTTCCAGGCGGCCAAGCAGCATGGCGATTACCAATATCCATTTTGCCAAGCTGGGCATTTCGCCATAGTTAGTGCTGGCTTCACCTAGCGCGGGGCCGAGGTTGTTGAGCGCAGAGCCAACGGTCGACCAGGCGGTTACCTGATCAACGCCAGTCGCCATGACCCCCACCAGCATCAAAAAGAACAGCATCACGTAAACGGAAAAGAACCCCCACACCGCTTGGGCAATGCTATCGGGCACGCTGACTTTGCCTACTTTGACCGCAATCACCGCGTTGGGGTGAATCAGGCGCATGACTTCACGCATACCCTGTTTGATAATCAAAATAATCCGGATGACTTTCATGCCGCCACCGGTAGAGCCGGAGCAGCCGCCCACAAAGGCCGCCACAAACAGCAGAAAGGGCAGGGCACCTGGCCACATAGAAAAGTCGGCGACGCTAAAACCGGCGGTGGTGGCAACAGAAACCACTTGGAAAACCCCGTGCCGCAAGCCGCGCAGTGTGTCGTAGGTATTGGTCAGCCATAGAGAGAGCACTGTAATCACGGCCAGGGCGAGCAGAAAGAGCATTAAAAAGCGCGCTTCAGGGTCATGAAAGTAGTGCATCAGGCTTTTTTCACGCCAGGCAATAAAGTGCAGGCTAAAGCTGAACGCGGAAATAAGCATAAACGTGATGCAGATTAATTCGATAGCGTAGCTATCAAAATAGCCGATGCTGGCGTCATAAGTGGAGAAGCCACCGATAGCGACGGTTGAAAAGCTATGGCCTAAGGCATCGAACCAGTTCATGCCCGCCAGCATATAGGCGATCATGCAGGCCAGGGTGAGCGTGGCGTAGATGTACCACAGCGCTTTGGCGGTTTCGGTGATGCGTGGCGTTAGCTTGGAGTCTTTCAGCGGCCCAGGAATCTCGGTACGGTAAAGTGCCATGCCGCCCACGCCTAGGGTGGGCAAAATGGCCACGGCCAACACGACGATACCCATACCGCCCAGCCACTGGAGCTGCTGGCGATAGTAAAGAATCGATTCGGGTAAAAAGTCGATGCCGGTAATCACGGTGGCACCGGTAGTGGTTAAACCGGAGAACGACTCAAATACCGCATCGGTAATGCCCAATGAACCTTCGCCGAACAGCATCAGCGGCAGCGAGCCGAACAGCGCCAGCACCGTCCAGAACATCGCTGCGATAATAAATCCATCGCGTATGCGCAGCTCTTTTTGCGAGCGGCGATTGGGTAAATACAGCAGCAGCCCAGTGCCCACCGAAATCGCAATGCCGCTAATAAAGGCACTCCATACACCGTCACGAAACCAGAGTGAAATCAGTGTGGGAGGCAGCATGGTAAGGCTGAACAGCATCAGCAACAGCCCCAAAATACGCAAAATGACCCGCAGACTCATGGTTGTCGCATGCTCCTGTTGTTGGCGGCCTTGGGCAGTGATTTAGGGGCTATCAAAAGAACGTTAAGCCGACTTGGAACAGGCGTTCCACATCGCGGATGCGGCGCTTGTCGATCACAAACAGAATCACGTGGTCGCCGCTTTCTACCATCACATCGCCATGGGCGATGATGACCTCTTTGCCCCGCACAATCGCGCCGATCGTGGTGCCGTCGGGTAGGCCGATGTCGCGAATGGTACGCCCCACCACTTTGGACGACTGTTTGTCGCCGTGGGCGATGGCTTCAATGGCTTCGGCCGCACCCCGGCGCAGCGAGTGAACGTTGACAATGTCGCCGCGGCGCACGTGGGTCAGCAGGCTGCCAATCGTTGCCTGCTGGGGGGAAATGGCGATATCAATATCGCCCCCCTGGACGAGGTCCACGTAGGCGGCATTGTTAATCAGCGTCAGCACTTTTTTGGCACCTAAGCGCTTGGCAAGCAGCGACGACATAATGTTGACCTCGTCGTCGTTGGTCAGCGCGCAGAAGATATCGCACTCTTCGATGTTCTCTTCTTCCAACAGGCGCTTGCTGGTGGCGCTACCGTGCAGCACCACGGTGCGATCAAGACGCTCAGAGAGCGTGGTGCAGCGTTCCAGGTTGTGCTCAATGATTTTGACCTGATGACTATGCTCTAGGTGCTCTGCCAGCCGCTCGCCGATATTGCCGCCCCCGGCAATCACTACCCGGCGGAAATCGCGCTCGACTCGGCGCAGTTCACTCATCACCGCGCGAATATCCCGGCGGGCGGCGAGGAAGAACACTTCGTCGTCGGCTTCGATCACCGTGTCGCCGCGGGGAATAATCGGCCGGTTGCGGCGATAAATGGCCGCCACGCGGGTATCCACGTTGGGCATGTGGCGTCGCAGAAAGGCCAAATCCTGGCCCACCAGCGGGCCGCCGTAAAATGCTTTCACCGCCACCAGCTGCACCAGACCACCGGCAAACTCCAGCACCTGCAGGGCACCGGGGTGCTCAATCAGGCGGCGCACGTGGTCGGTCACCACCTGCTCGGGGCTGATTAATACATCAATGGGGATTGCTTCGTGGGCGAACAGCCCTTTGCGGGTTAAGTACGCCGTGGCGCGCACGCGGGCAATTTTGGTTGGGGTACGAAACAGCGTATGGGCGACCTGGCAGGCGATCATATTGATCTCGTCGCTGTTGGTGACGGCGATCAACATATCGGCGTCTTCGCAGCCTGCTTGGCGTAGCACAATCGGGTAGGAGCCCGCGCCGGTCACGGTGCGGATATCGAGCTTGGTGTGCAGCTCGCGCAATTTTTTGGCGTCGGTATCAACGACGGTAATGTCGTTTTCTTCGCGGGCGAGGTGTTCTGCCAGTGTGCCGCCGACCTGGCCGGCGCCGAGAATGATGATTTTCATTGCTGAGCATCGGTTCCATTAAAAGCGCCAGCGCGCGATGTCATTAAGGCGTATGTCATTATCGTTATAAGACCTGCCGTTAAAATCAGGCGACGGCCTATAATGCGCTGCAATAAAGACGGCGGCCAGTGTAAACCAGCCGCCGCCGAAAAGCAGGTGGGGTTACGCTAGCGTAAACCCGACTTTAATCGTGACCTGCCAGTGAGCTACTTTGCCATCTTCAATATGGCCGCGTGTATCAACCACTTCGAACCAGCGCATGTGCTGAATCGTTTCTGATGCCTTGGTCAGTGCGTTCTGTACGGCTTCCTCAATACCCTTCTCGGAAGAACCGGTCAGTTCCACGTGCTTATAGGTGTGATGACTCATAGTGTCTCCTTCCTTGTTATAAATTCACTGCCCAGGATCAAACAATGTCTATGTTCAGGCAGCGTCTGTGTTCAGGCAGCGTCTATGTTCAGGCAGCGTCTATGTTCAGGCGACGCTTAGGCAGTGCGTTTTTCTAGTCTGGCATAAAAAAAGCCATCGTGACTGCTTTGAGCCGGAAACAGTTGGCGACCCGCGCCGCTGGGAATGCCCCAGGCAACGTCGCTGGGCGTGGTGACATGGGCGTTAGGCGTGCGGGCGAGAAACGCCTCGATTTGCTCACTGTTCTCTTCGGGCAGTACCGAGCAGGTGGCATACAGCAAGGTGCCGCCTTCGCGCAGCATCGGCCAAAGGTTATCTAACAGCTGGCGCTGAAGCTTGGCCAGTGGGCGGATATCGTCTTTGCGGCGCAGCTTTTTGATATCCGGGTGGCGTCGAATCACCCCAGTGCCAGAGCAAGGGGCGTCGAGCAAAATGGCATCAAACGGCGTGCCGCTCCACCAGTCGCGTTGGGTGGCATCGGCGTGTTCGAGCACCGCTTCAACGCCTAACCGGCTGAGGGTATCTTCTACCCGAGCCAAGCGCTGGTTGTCGCTATCAATCGCCGTTAGGGCAATATCAAACTGCTCTAGCAAATGGGCCGTTTTACCGCCAGGGGCGCAGCAGGCATCGAGTACGCGAGCCCCTGGCCGCGGTGCCAGCGCAGGGCCCAAGAGTGCCGCCGAGAGCTGGGCGGCTTCATCTTGAACGCTAACGTGGCCCTCTTCAAAGCCGGGCAGCGCGGTGACATCGCAGGGCGTTTCCAGCGTAATGGCGTCTGGGGCGTGTGGGCATAAATGGCCGCTCAACCCTTGTTCAGTGAGCATTCCCAGATAGGCTTCACGGTCGTTGTAGCGTTGATTCACTCTCAACGTCATCGGGCCCGGGTGGTTGTTGGCTTCGATAATATCGCGCCACTGCTCTGGCCATGCCTGACGCAGCGCGTTAAGTAGCCAGGGCGGATGCTCTAACGCCACGCTTTCTTCGCGGTCTACCTGCGCCTGTAGCGCCTCGGATTCGCGCTGCAGGCGGCGCAAGCAACCGTTTAAGACGCGGGTGGCCCATTCCTTGTTCAGTAACCGCGCAGCGCCTGCTGTTTCGCCTACTGCCGCGTGGGCAGGAATGCGCATGTACAGCAGCTGGTAAATACCCAGCAGCAGCAGCGCTTGAACATCGCTGTCGCGCTTTTTAAACGGTTGCTTAAGCAGTACGCCCGCCAAGGCTTCCAGGCGCGGTAAACGACGGCAGGTGCCGAAGCAAAGCTCTTTTAATAGCCCGCGGTCGCGGGCCACCACGCTGTGCTCATCTAAACCGGCCAGTGAACCTTGGTCGCTGAGTACCGGTGCCAGCGCGCGGGCCGCGGCGGCGCGTACTTCTTGGCCGCTTCCGCCATGTTGAGAGGGGCGCTTTTGGCTCATGGTGTTTCTCCTTCGCTGGCCTGAGCCGCCGGTTTGTCAAGATGAGCGCCAAGACGGGTGCCGGTGGCAAGAAGCGCGTGGCGCGCATTCAGTAAGTCACGCACGGCCATGGCTTTACCGCCGGGCAGCTGCGCGCTGGTCACGCATAGCACCTCGCGGCCATCAATGCCGCAGGCAATCCGCAGGTGGTCGTCGCCGTGGTCAAGCAATGTGCCAGGTGGGCTGGGCGGGTGCTCGCCTTCCTCTACGCTCACTTCCCCTGCGCTGGCCATCAGTAGCCGTAGGCGATCTTCGCCTAGCGCGCACCAGGCCACCGGCCAGGGGTTGAATGCACGAATCTTGCTGGCTAACAAAGGCGCTGGCTGTTCAAAATCGAGTTCGGCTTCCGCTTTGCTGAGTTTGGCCGCATAGGTGACGCCCTCTTCGGGCTGAGGCGTCGCATCAACGGGGCCTGTAGCAAAGGCATCGAGTACATTAACCAGGGCATTGGCACCTTGAATGGCTAGGCGATCATGCAAGTCGCCGCCGGTGGTGCGTGAGGTGATCGGCGTGCGCACCTCTGAGAGCATCGCGCCGGTGTCCAGGCCAGCATCCATCTGCATAATGGTCACGCCGGAGACCTTGTCGCCTGCTTCAATGGCGCGCTGAATCGGCGCCGCGCCGCGCCAGCGGGGCAGCAGCGAAGCGTGAACGTTAATGCAGCCCAGCCGCGGAGTATCCAGCACTGCTTGGGGGAGCAACAGTCCGTAGGCGACCACCACCATAATGTCCGCATTAAGCGCGGCCAGTTCGGCTTGGGCAGCGGGCTCTTTTAGCGTTTGGGGTTGGTACACCGGCAGCCCATGCTCAAGTGCCCGCTGTTTCACCGGGCTGGGCGTGAGTTTGCGGCCGCGACCGGCGGGCCGGTCGGGTTGGGTATACACCGCGATGACTTCGTGCTGGCTTTCCAGCAGCGCAGCAAGACTGGAAGCGGCAAATTCAGGCGTGCCGGCAAAAACAACGCGCAATCGTGACATAAGCTGAGGGCTACCTGGCATGTCTGACATGTAAGTAAAAGGCGTAAGTAAGGAAACGCAAGTAAGAAAACGTCAGCAAGAAAACGCTTAGGCGTCCTGGAACTGCTTATGGCGTTTTTGCATTTTTTTGAGGATCCGGTCACGCTTTAGCGGCGACAGGTAATCAACAAACAGCACGCCTTCCAAATGGTCGTACTCGTGTTGAATACAATGCGCTAGCAGGCCTTCCGCTTCTAGCTCGTAGGCATCGCCGTTGCGGTCCAGTGCGTTGAGCTGCACTTTAAGGTAGCGCGGCACCTCGGCGTAGTAATCGGGAATCGACAGGCAGCCTTCTGAAAGCGGCTCTTTTTCATCGCCAATCGGGGTATAGCGCGGGTTGATCAGCACCAGCGGCTGGGAGTTGTCGTCGCTGACATCCATGACGACAACACGGCGATGAACATCGATCTGTGTCGCGGCTAGACCGATGCCTCGGGCGTCATACATGGTCTCCAGCATATCGTCGACAAGTTGACGTAGCTCGTCATCGACGGTTTCCACCGCAGCGGCCTTGGTGCGCAGGCGCTCGTCGGGGAATTCAAGAATAGGAAGTTTGGCCATGGCGTTACAATCACCGTTATGCTGAGTCTAAATTAAGTCAAGCTAGGCAGCGGCAAAGGTCGCTAGACCTAGGTACTTTATGATGGATCACTATATCATGCTGTCAATGTTTCTGGACATGCGCACCCGCTACGCTCAGGGTTTCAGCATCTATATACTCAGCGTACTGAAGCATATTTGGGGTGCTGAAACATGCTTATCATACTGGCGCATTTTATTGGGGAGAGCAGAATGGCGGCGAAACAACGCGCCTATCGGGGTGCTTTTGGCGCATGGCTGCTAAGTGCAGTGATGTTGCTGAGCGTTGAAGCAGCGGCGTGGGAGCGCCTGCGCAGTGACGCGCCTGAGCGCTACCAGGTGGTGTCAGGTGACACGCTGTGGGATATCGCCGGGCGCTTTCTGCACGCCCCCTGGCAGTGGCCCCAGCTGTGGCAACACAACCCTCACATCACCAACCCTCATTTGATCTACCCAGGCGATGTGCTGGTGCTTAACGATTGCCAAGGCACCCCCTGCTTCGGGCTGGAACGCGGCCAGAACGTGGTAAAGCTTTCGCCGCAGATGCGCACCTTGCCCCATCGTGAGGCGATCGCGCCGATCCCTATGGACGTCGCCCGTGCCTTTCTACGTGAGCACCGCGTGGTCGATAACGCTGAGGATTTACAGGAGCTGGCTTATGTGGTGGCTGGTGATGATCGCCGCTTGATCAGTGGCGCGGGAGATCGGCTATACGTGCGTGGCGATGTGCCGCGCCATGGCCAAGTGGGCATTTATAGACAGTCGGAATCCTACCACGCCATGGATGGCACGCCGCTCGGCTTGGAGTTAATTAACGTAGGCGTCGCTCGGCATGTCAGCAGTGAAGGCGATATTGCTCAGCTTGAAGTCGTGAGCTCCCATCAGGAAGTACGCATTAACGATATTGTCTTGCCGCTGGAAGATCGCGAGCTGAGCAGTGAGTTTATGCCCCGCGCACCGTTAAATGCCGTCGAAGGGCATATTATTGCCATACCGGGGGGCGTGCGCTTTATTGGTCGCTTTCAGATCGTGACGCTGGATCTTGGCACCCTGGATGGCTTGCAGGCAGGCCATGTGCTGCAGGTCAATCAGCAGGGGGAGTTGATCAACGACCCGCGTACCCAGGAGCTGGTGCAGCTGCCCAGCACCGAGGCGGGAATCGCTATGGTGTTTAAGCCCTATGATCACGTCAGTTATGCGTTGGTAATGCAGGCCTCTCGCGTGCTGGAGGTGGGTGATCAAGTCGCCTCGCCGGCGAACTAGCGGGCGGCAAACAAACGCGTTTATAAGGAGACAATATGGATGCCCAGACGTGGCTAGTGGTCAACGCGTTGCCTGGTATGGGCGCGCTGCGTATTGCGCAATTGGTTGCTCGCCAGCCGCAGTGGCCGGAAGGTTGGCTGGCGGCACTGCCAAGCCGTGCGGCGAGCGAGCTGCGCCTGTGGCTAGAACACCCTGCTCGTAGCCCGCTGCAACATGCTGTTAACGACACCTTGGCGTGGCAGCAAGGCGGCCCCAGCCGGCACGTGCTGCATCGCGACCACCCTGCTTGGCCCGCGCTGTTAAACGAACTACCCGACCCGCCCGTGGTGCTCTGGGCGCAGGGTGATCTTAGCGCGCTGGAAGGCCCCAAGCTTGCCATGGTGGGCACCCGCCGCCCCACCGGTGAAGGCACCCACAACGCCCAAACCTTTGCCCGTGAGCTCGCCCAGCGCGGCTGGTGTGTGGTCAGCGGCATGGCGCTGGGGGTCGATGGTGTTGCTCAGCGGGCAGCGTTAAGCGCAGGCGGCAGCACGATTGGCGTACTGGGCTGCGGCGTGGATGTGATTTACCCAGCATCAAACCGTGACCTACACGAACAGCTAAGCCGTTTGCCCGGTGGGCTGCTGCTGTCAGAGCATCCGCCGGGAACCGTGGCTCGCCCAGCGTTCTTCCCCCGGCGTAATAGAATCGTGACCGGCCTCTCGCTGGGCACATTGGTGGTCGAAGCAACTGAAAAAAGCGGCTCGCTGGTGAGTGCGCGGCTCACCTTAGAGCAAAATCGTGAGCTGTTCGTACTGCCCGGTTCGCTGCATAACGTGCAGGCTCGTGGCTGTTTGGCACTATTGCGCCAGGGGGCTGCGCATCTGGCCTGCAGCGTTGACGATATTATCGCTGACCTTGGCCATTGGGCCGGTGAGTTTATCCCGCCCAGTGACGCCGTTCAGAAGGCGTCACCCGAGGCAATAGAAAGCCCAGCGTTGCCCGACGCCTTATTAACCTCGCTTTCAGCCACCCCGACGCCGATTGATCTGTTGGTGCACACCACCGGTGTTTCCGTCAGCGACTGCCAGCAGCGCCTGCTTATGCTTGAGCTAGACGGCTGGGTGACCCAGCAGGCAGGAGGCTGGGTGCGGCTGCCACGACCATGATAGGATGCGGGCATTCGCCCTAACGGTGAGGAAAGACAATGAGTTCAGCGACCGACCTAACGCCTGCCATTAACGCGCTGCGCGGTGGAGGGGTGATTGCCTGCCCCACCGAAGCGGTGTGGGGGCTTAGCTGCGACCCCGAAAATGATGAAGCCTTAGCCCATTTAATGCGCATGAAACAGCGCGACCCGGCGAAAGGCGTCATTCTCGTGGCCGCCAGTATTGAACAGTTCCAGCCCTGGTTGAGCCAGCTCCCGCTGGCGATGCACGCCCCCCTGGTGGCAAGCTGGCCGGGGCCTAATACCTGGTTAGTGCCTGATTATGGCCGCAGCCATGGGCTAGTGCGTGGTGCCCACGAGCGCGTGGCGCTGCGGGTGACCGACCACCCGGTGATGAAAGCCCTTTGTGAAGCGTTTGGTGGCCCATTGGTGTCGACCTCCGCCAACCGTGCGGGCGAACCACCCGCCATGAGTGCTGATGAAATCACCGCCATTTTTGGGGATGACGTTGCTTTCGTAGTGGAAGGTGCGCTCGGTGGCAATGCCAAGCCCAGTGTCATTCGGGATTTAGCCAGCGGCAGCGTAGTGCGTGCCTAAACAGCGCTTCACTGCGCCACTGACTACTCATCGTTTACCGATCACCATGTGCGATTCACCCTTTATCTATCACTACTTATCACTTACCCCTCAGGAGTTACCGTGGCCCACGAGCACCTTGATGATGTTAAACGCTACCTTCTTGACTTACAGGAACGGCTTTGTGCCGGGTTGGTGAGTGTCGACGGGGTTGCTCAGTTCCAAGAAGACAGCTGGGAGCGTGAAGAGGGTGGCGGTGGCCGTTCTCGAGTGATCACTAACGGTGGCGTGTTTGAAAAAGGCGGCGTCAATTTTTCCCACGTGTACGGCGCTGAGCTTCCGCCCTCGGCCACCGCCGCGCGCCCCGAACTCACCGGGCGTAGCTTTCACGCGGTAGGCGTTTCCTGGGTGCTGCACCCTGAAAATCCCCACGTGCCGACCAGCCATGGCAACGTGCGCTTTTTTATTGCCGAGAAAGCCGGCGAGCCGCCGGTATGGTGGTTTGGCGGCGGCTTTGACTTAACGCCGTTTTACCCGGTGATGGAAGACGTGGTGCATTGGCACCGCGTAGCCAAAGCCACCTGTGAACCGTTTGGTGACGATGTGTACGCACGCTATAAAGCGTGGTGCGACGAGTACTTCTACCTGAAACACCGCGATGAAACCCGCGGTGTGGGCGGGCTGTTTTTCGACGACCTTAACGAAGGCGAGTTTGCCGAGTGTTTTGCCTTTCAGCGGGCGGTGGGCGACAGCTTCCTAGAGGCTTATTTGCCCATCGTCGAACGCCGCAAACATGACGCTTGGGGTGAGCGCGAGCGTGATTTTCAGCTTTATCGCCGCGGTCGCTACGTGGAGTTCAATCTGGTGTGGGACCGCGGTACGCTGTTTGGCCTACAGAGCGGCGGGCGCACAGAATCCATTTTGATGTCGATGCCGCCGCTGGCCCGCTGGGAGTACGTCTTTGAACCCGAACCAGGCAGCGCTGAAGCGCGTTTGCACGATTTCTTGCACCCCCGCGACTGGCTAAGTGAGTTCGCTGAGGATGCATTCCAAAGAAAGAGCGGAGAGCCATAATGACCGATCGCTACTGCGTGTTTGGCAACCCCATTCAGCACTCCAAGTCACCGCTGATACACGCTGAATTCGCCCACCAAACGCACCAAGAGCTTGAATACACCGCGCAAGAAGTACCGCTTGATAGCTTTGCCGATGCCTGGCGCGCGTTTATCGACGCAGGTGGGCGTGGTGCCAACGTTACCGTGCCGTTCAAGAGCGATGCCTTTGCGCTGTGCGATACCCTAAGCCACCGCGCGCAGCGGGCGGGGGCGGTGAATACGCTGATTCTGGGCGGAAATGGCCGCACCTATGGGGATACCACCGATGGTATTGGCCTGGTGCGTGATTTGGCTTATCACCGTGTTGGGTTAGCGGGAAAGCGTATTTTGGTGGTCGGGGCAGGTGGCGCGGTACGTGGCATTTTAGAGCCACTGTTCGCTGAACAGCCTAGTGAGATCGTGGTGATTAATCGTACCGCAGCAAAGGCCGAGCAACTGGTCCACGACTTCGCTGATTTAGGCGCGATGAGTGGAGGGGGCTTTGATACGCTGAATGGCCAATTCGATATCGTGATTAACGGCACCAGCGCCAGCCTTTCAGGCGATTTGCCGCCGCTGCCAGACACCTTGTTTGCTGAAAATGCCTGGGCCTACGACATGATGTATGGCACCGAGCCAACGCTGTTTTTGCAGTGGGCTGGCCCACGCGGTGCGAAGTTGCTTGATGGCTTAGGCATGCTGGTTGAACAAGCCGCCGAATCGTTTTTCCTATGGCGCAATGTGCGCCCCGAAACCGCACCTGTGCGGGAAATGCTGCGCCAGTCGCTTAACTATTCATAACCGACCCAGTTAATGCCGATAAAAACGGGGCCGGATGATGTCATCCGGCCACGTCCGTGTTTAAAAATGTTATGCGTAAAAACGTTATGCGTGGGGAACCGCTATGCTTAGCGGCGTTTTACGTACAGCCCCACCATACACATCATCATCCCCACCACCGAGAGCAGCATGCCGCCGTTAACAAGCAGCGGCGAGCGTTCCAGCCAAGAGACAAACGGCTGCGGGGTGTCCCGGCAGACACTCTCGATGTAATCCCAATGGCCGCCCTCAAGCTGGCAAGCGCGAACGTCGTTCAGCTCCCAAAAATACACGCCCATCAGCACAAATAGCGGCAGCACCAGCAGCAGTAATCCTAACCTAATCATTTAAACCTCACAGCAAGCGGTTAAGGACGCGGGCAGTTGGGTGAACGGCCATTGCGGCGGGCTTGCTCATAAAGGCCTAAGGCTTGATCCATCTTGGCTTGCAGGCCTTGAATACGCTGGCCTTGGCCTGGGTGGGTCGACATCCATTCAGGGGGCGCACCGCCGCCTGTGGCCGCCTGCATATTTTCCCAAAGGGTCACGCTTTCACGTGGGTCGAACCCCGCTTGCGCCATAAGATCTAGGCCAATTACGTCGGCTTCTCTTTCATGGGCGCGCGAGAACGGCAGCACGATGCCGTATTGCGCGCCCATGCCGAGTACGCCCATGAGTTGCTGGCCCCCGGCAGACTGCATGCCAGAGGTGCTGGAAAGCACCGAAAGACCCAACGAGGTCGCATTTTGCGTAGAAGCGCGTTCGTTAGCGTGATTCGCCAGCACGTGGCCAATTTCATGACCGATAACGGAAGCTAACTGATCCTGGGTCGTGGCGATATCCAACATGCCGGTATTCACGCCCATATAGCCACCGGGCAGGGCAAAGGCGTTGGGCTGCTCAGATTCAAAGACACGAATTTGCCAATCCAGCTGCTGCTGTTGAGGAGGAAGTTCCGCTACGATGGCGTTGGCAATACACTGTACATAGCGTTGGCTGGATTGGCTGGCAGTAGGAAGTTCTTGTTGGTATTGAGAAAATGCCTGGCGACCCATTTCATTGAGCTCACCCTCAGACATCAGCAATAGCTGCGAGCGCCCGGTGGGCGACGTGGTACACGCAGCGATAGATACACACAAAGCACTAATAGCAAAAGGGCGAAGCCAACGCATGAGACGGTTTCCTTATAGACGAACGGGTTTCTTATTCACAAGATAACCGCAGAGGGTAGTAGCATAATACTTTCTATATACTTTCTATCATAACCCACCTAGAGGATGAGTATGGATGCCGAACTGAGCAGCCGTTTAATGCGCTTATTGGACCATATTGAACACTGGTTGCCACCACCTTCTGAGCCGGTGGACTGGAATACCCATGTCGCCGCCTTGTGGCAGCGTCACCCACTGGGCGGGCATTTGGTGCCCGTTCCCCCGCGCGATGCGATGACGCTGGATGACCTGCTGGGTATTGAGCGCCAGAAATTAGCGCTGATGGATAATACCCGCGCTTTTTTGCGCGGCTTACCCGCCAACCATGCGCTATTGTGGGGGTCGCGGGGCAGCGGTAAATCATCCATGGTGCGGGCGTTACTCAATTCACTGGCCAGCGAAGGGCTGCGCTTGGTGCAGGTCGACCGTCAAGATTTGAGTAGCCTGACACAGCTTGTTGAGCAGTTGCGCCATGAGCCGCATCGCTTTGTCGTGTATTGCGACGACCTTTCTTTTGAGGGCAATGACGATGCCTACAAAGCGCTGAAGAGCCTATTAGATGGCGCATTAACCGGCCCCCCGGAAAACGTACTGTTATATGCCACTTCAAATCGTCGTCACTTGCTGCCGGAATCAATGGACGATAATAGCGGTTCGCGGCTGGTGGGTGAAGAGCTTCACCATGGCGACGCGGTAGAAGAGAAAATCTCGCTCTCCGATCGCTTCGGGCTATGGCTAGGCTTTCATCCTTTTAATCAGGAAACCTACTTGGAAGTTTGCCAGCACTGGGTGATGCAGTTGGGTGATGAGCGTGACTGGGATGCAGCGGCAAGGGCAGAGGCTGTGCGCTATGCAACGCTGCGCGGCGGTCGCAGTGGGCGAACCGCCTGGCAGTTTGCAAACCAATGGCTAGGACGCAAACGCTTGGCTGAAAGCGGTTAATCAGCGCTTTCTATCTACCTTGCGGCACTAACCACCTTGCGGAACCAGCTGCCCGTCGGCACCTACGTTTAGGCGAATGGTAGGCGTCAACAACCCAGCCGGAAGCCGCATGCCTAACCCGCGCAGATCCCCAGGGGTAATCGCCAGTTGACTGCCGGGCGGCAGCTCGCCTTGCGATGCCAACTGGCTGGCAAGCTCCAGCATGGGGGTCAAGCGTTGGCGGTCGGTGGCGAGTACATCAAAGGCAACCGGCAGGCGTAAGTTGGCACCGCCGCCAGAGGTCAGCGTGACATCCTGCTCATAGCTACCCTGCACGGGGTCTACGCCCGGCATATCCAGCGCCCAGCGAAAGCCCGACATTTCCACCGGGGGCATGCCGGCAGGTAAGCCCAGCCCCATGGCAATGGTGGCGTGTATCGGCAGGCTACCGGCACCAAGGCTTGACGCAATCAGGCTGGTCAAGTCGCTGGTGTCTAGCCCCGCATTAATGCTGCTTGCATTAATGCTATAAGGGCCAATGCGAACATCCTCGACCCCCAGGGAGGTCACCGCCAAGCGAAACGCAAACAGGCCGGTTTGTGGCAGCGCCAAGCAGCCCGTGAGCAGGCTGGCAAAGCCCAACAGGGTAAGCCAGCGCCAGCGGCGAGCAATCAAACGCATATCATTCCCCCTAAGGGCAAAAGGAGCAGTACAAAACTAGCGGCGGCTTTTGCGTGCTTCTTTGGTGCGATTAAGCTCGCGTTTTTTGGCTTTCTCTTTATCGCTGGCACCGGCCATGCTGTCGAACGGGTTACTGCCCGAGCGAAACTCAAAGCGAATCGGCGTGCCGCGCACCTTCAATACCTTGCGGAAGGTGTTGGTCAAATAGCGACGATAGGCTTCCGGTAGCGATTCCGTTTGATTGCCATGCACCACGATAATCGGCGGGTTGCTGCCCCCCTGGTGGGCCATGCGCAGCTTAATGCGTCGCCCGTGCACCATCGGCGGCGGGTTTTGGCTCACTGCATCTTGCAGCAGGGTGGTTAAGCGGTTGGTCGACCAGTGCGCGTTGGCGGCGTCAAAGGCGCGGTCAATTGAAGGGTAAAGATCACCCACCGCCGTACCGTGCAGCGCAGAAATAAAGTGCAGCTCGGCGTAATCAGCAAAGCCCAGGCGGCGTTTGATCTCGGTGCGCATTTTCTCCTTGGCTTCACTCTCCAGGCCGTCCCACTTATTCACCGCCAGCACCAGGGCGCGCCCGGTGGTTAATACATAGTCGAGCAGGTGTAGGTCTTGCTCTACCAAGCCGCTTGAGCCATCCAGTACCATGATCACCACATGCGATTCTTTAATCGCATCCAGCGTCTTGATAATAGAAAACTTTTCAGTAATTTCACGGACGTTCTTGCGTCGCCGAATACCCGCCGTATCAATCAGCACGTAAGGTTTACCGCGGCGCTCGAAAGGGATCTCGATGGCATCGCGGGTGGTGCCCGCTTCATCAAATACCACCACGCGCTCTTCGCCCAGCAGGCGATTGACCAGGGTAGATTTGCCCACGTTGGGGCGGCCAATCACGCCAATGCGAACGCCTTTGCTGCCGGTGTCCGCTGGAATGCTGGCATCGCGCTCGGGAAAGGGCGCGAGCACGGCGTCAATCAGGGTAGACACATTGCGCCCATGAGCGGCGGCAATCGGCCAAGGGTCGCCTAACCCCAGCGACCAGAAATCGCCCATCGCCGAATGCTCTTCCAGCCCGTCGGTTTTATTCACCACCAGCCAGGTTTTTTTCTGGTTAACGCGCAGGTGGTTAGCAATCGCCTGGTCAGCGGCGATAAGACCGGCGCGGGCGTCGACCATAAACAGCACAATATCGGCTTCATCAATGGCGGCAAGCGATTGCTCTGCCATCGCGGCGTCAATGCCCTCTTCGTCACCGCTGATGCCGCCGGTGTCGATGACCGTATACACTTTATCGCCCAGCATGCCGTTACCATATTTACGGTCACGGGTAAGGCCAGGAAAGTCGGCCACTAGCGCATCACGCGAGCGCGTTAAGCGGTTAAAAAGCGTCGATTTGCCCACATTGGGGCGACCGACTAAAGCAATGACGGGTGTCATGGAGTTACTTCCAGGGTTTCCAGGCGACCATTGTTGGCCTGGACATGAATGATGCTGCCTTCAGTGACCGGGCGCACGCTGATACCGGAGCTGTGCACGCGGGTGCGGCCAACAAGGTCGCCTTCGCGAGCGTCGATCAGATGAAGATAACCTTCAAAATCACCGAAAACCAAACGGCCATCGGCAAACGCCGGGGCGGTTAGCCAGCGATCTTCTAAGTCGTCGTTGCGCCAAATTTCGCGGCCGCTGTTGGCATCTAGCGCCACAACTTCGCTGTTATCGGTGACAACAAATAACAGGTTGCCGACCAGAATGGGCGTATGGCGGCTGGAAAGATTCGCTTCCCAAAGCACATTGCCTTGAGTGGCTTCCAGCGCCACTACCGGGCCGTTGTAGCTGGTGACGAACAAACGGCCATCGGGGCTCAGGGTTGCCTGGCCGGAAAGGTCGACCAAACGGTCTACTTCGCTACGCCCGCTTGGCATGGCAATCTGCAGCTCCCAAAGCGGCTGGCCACTGCGGTTATCCAGTGTGGCCAAGCGACCGTTGGCTGAGCCGATAAAGCTTACCGGGTCAATCACCATTGGGGTGCCTGTGCCGCGCAGCGTCAGTGACGGCTGCGAGCTGGTGTACACCCAGCGTTCTTGGCCGGTGGCGCGGTCTAGCGCTGTCACGCGGCCATCGACGCTTTGCACAACCAGTAATTGCTGGTTGGGCTGGGGGGCTGCAAGCACTTGGCTAGACACCCGCGAGCGCCAGTTTTCACTGCCGTCACGCTGGTTCAAGGCGATCACTTCGCCGTTACCGGTGGCGAAATAGAGCTGGCCGGCAACGGCGGTGAGGGCACTAGAAATAGGCGTGTCGAGGTCGATTTCCCACTCGACCTGGCCGCTGTTGGCATTTAGCGCCATTACTACGCCTTCGACATCAGCGGCGAAAACGCTATCGCCTTCACGAGCCGGCGCAATGGGGTAGCGCGCGCGGCCTAAACCGGCACCAACGTTGCGTCGCCATTGCGTGTCCAGCGAAGACGTTTCATCGAAGCTGCGCAGCTCTTTGGGGGTATAAGCAGGCTCATTTTTACTCGCGCAACCGGCCAGTAAGGCGAGTGTGAGGGCACCTAAACTTGCCCGCAGCAGCTGTTTGGAAATACTCATTATTGTGTCGCCTCCTCGGCGCCGAGATCATCAAGCTTGAACTGCACGCCGTAAAGCGGTTGATCTTGGGTTTGCGCCACTTCTACGGCGGTTTCCCACGCGTTGCGGGCAGCGCTGGTGTCACCCTTGGCAGCGAACGCATCGCCGCGAACGTCTGCCCGCTGGGCGGCTAATGCATCGCTAATGGGCTGATCTAGCAGTGCCAATGCTTGGTCGGGGTTGCCGTTGGCGAGTTCCACGCGCGCTAAGCGTAGCCAGGCAAGGCTTTGCACATAGCGGCGCGAGGAGTCACTAGCAACACTTTCAAGCGAGGCTTTAGCACCTTCCAAATCGCCTGCTTGCACCGCAAGGCGCGCATCGAGCAGCAAAGCGAGTTCGGCGTAGAGCGTGTTGCCATGAGCGTCGGTCAGTTCGGCAACCATTTCCCGCGCGCTTGCCAGCTGGTCTTCATTCAGTTCGCTGCTAGCGGTCATATTGACCAGCTGCTGGTAACGCATAGATGCGGCTTCTGATTGGCCTTGCTGATAATTTTGCCACGCGTTCCAACCGAACACGCCCGCCGCCGCCAGGACAGCGCCTGCAATCAACGACATGCCGTTGTCTTTCCACCAGCGCTTGACAGCGTCTAGCTGTTCTTCTTCGCTTCTCAGCTCCACCACGGGCGGGCTCCTGTTTTTTTCAAGTACGTATGGTTGCGTCTCTCAACCGCCGGGCTTAAGCGCCAGTGGCCAATAGCTCACTTAACGTGCGGCCTAATGCTGCTTGGGGAACGCTTTGCTGTTCGCGCTCATCGCGTAGAAACTTGAGCGTCGCCGATTGCTTATTGATTTCATCTTCGCCGAGCAGTATCGCCATCGAGGCAGCACTCTTATCGGCTTTTTTGATCCGGCTTTTGAAACTGCCGCCACCGCAGTGAAGCTGTAAGCGCAGCTCAGGCAGTTCGCTACGCAGTTGCTCTGCCAGGGTGATCGCCGCCATCGTGGCGTTATCATCCATGGGCAGCAGATACACATCGCAGCCGCCAAGGGCATCGTCGGGGATTAGCTCAAGGGTTTCGAGCAGCAGTATCAGCCGCTCAATGCCCATCGCAAAACCCACCGCAGGCGTTGGTTTACCGCCCAGCTGTTCAACAAGGCCGTCGTATCGCCCACCTGCACAGACCGTACCCTGGCTGCCGAGCGCGGTTGTGGTCCACTCGAACACGGTGCGGCAGTAGTAGTCGAGCCCGCGCACCAAGCGCGGGTTAATGACATAAGCAATGCCCGCGGCATCGAGTATTTTGGTTAACTGTTCAAAGTGCTCGCGGGACTCGGCATCCAGGTGATCCATCAACTGCGGCGCAGCGTTAAGCATCTCAGCCATGGCCGGGTTTTTGGAGTCGAGAATGCGCAGCGGGTTGCTGGTTAAGCGGCGCTTGGAGTCTTCATCAAGGACGTCTAGGTGCTGCTCAAAATAGGCCACTAGGGTGTCGCGGTACGCGGCGCGCGCCTCAGAGGAACCCAGCGAGTTAAGTTCTAGCGTAACGTGCTCGGTCAACCCCAGTTCTTGCCACAGGCGCGCCGAAAGCAGAATGACCTCGGCGTCGATGTCGGGGCCATCAAAGCCGAAAGTTTCTACGCCAATCTGGTGAAACTGGCGGTAGCGGCCTTTTTGCGGGCGCTCGTAGCGAAACATTGGCCCTTGGTACCACAGCCGCTGGGTTTGGTTATACAGCAGGCCGTGTTCCATGGCCGCGCGCACGCAGCTGGCGGTGCCTTCGGGGCGCAGGGTCAAGCTTTCGCTGTTGCGATCGTCAAAGGTGTACATCTCTTTTTCGACGATGTCGGTCACTTCGCCGATAGAGCGCGCAAACAGCGCGGTTTGCTCAACGATAGGCGTGCGAATTTCGTTGAAACCGTAACGCAGCATCAGCTGGCGTACTTTGGCTTCAAAAAATTGCCAGCGCGGGCTATCGCTGGGTAATAGATCATTCATACCACGGATGGCTTGAATCTTTTTAACGGCGGACTTACTCAATGAAAACTCCTTATTCTGCCATCAGGCGTGGTTCACCGATGCTTGCAGCCAGCCCCAGCGGTTAAACGCTGCGGGCAATCATGTCGTCTTGCTGCTGCTGTTTTTCGCGCACTTTGTCGCGAATCAGCTTTTCTAAATCGTCTACCAGGTGATCGTTGCGCAGCTTGCTAGCCGGTTTGCCGTCGATATACACCAAGTTGGCGGGGCTGCCGCCAGTCAGGCCGATATCGGTCTCTTTGGCTTCGCCAGGGCCGTTGACCACGCAGCCAATCACCGAGACGTTAAGCGGTGTCATAACGTCTTCCAGCCGTTCTTCGAGCTGGTTCATGGTGCTAATAACGTCAAAGTTCTGCCGCGAGCAGCTGGGGCAGGCAATAAAATTAATGCCTTTGGAGCGCAGTTTTAGGCTTCGCAGCATATCGAAGCCGACTTTGATTTCTTCCACCGGGTCGGCCGCCAGCGACACGCGAATGGTGTCGCCAATGCCATCCATCAACAGCATGCCTAAGCCAATCGATGACTTGACCGTGCCTGAACGCAGCCCGCCCGCTTCGGTGATGCCTAAATGCAGCGGTTGCTCGATGCGTGCGGCAAGGTCGCGGTAAGCGGCCACGGCCATAAACACATCTGAGGCTTTAACGCTGACTTTAAAATCGGGGAAGTCGAGGCGGTCCAGGTAATCGATATGGCGCATGGCGGATTCCACCAGCGCGGCTGGCGTTGGCTCACCATATTTTTTCTGTAGGTCTTTTTCTAGCGACCCCGCGTTGACGCCAATACGAATCGGAATGCCGTGGTTGCGGGCGGCGCTGACCACTGCACGCACGCGGTCTTCACGGCCGATATTGCCGGGGTTGATACGCAGGCAGTCAACGCCTAGCTCAGCCACGCGCAGGGCAATTTTGTAATCAAAATGAATGTCGGCAACAAGCGGTATATTGACCAGCTTTTTAATCTGGCCAAAGGTTTCCGCCGCGTCCATGTCGGGCACGGAGACGCGCACAATATCCGCGCCGGCTTTTTCCAGCTGCTGGATTTGTGCCACCGTCGCGGCAACATCAAGGGTGTTGGTGTTGGTCATGCTCTGTACGGAAATCGGAGCATCACCGCCAACGGCAACATTCCCGACGTGAATCTGGCGGGAAAAACGGCGTTTAATCGGAGAAGGGGCGTGCATAGGGCGGTTCACTCTCCCAAGGTAAATCGGGCGACGTTGTTGGCACCTGCGCGGGCGGGAAGGTCAACTTCCTCGCCCTGGTAACGCAGTTCAACACCGGTGGCATTGCCCACGGTTAAACGAAACGGGGGTTCGCCTTCGACGGTTGTGCTAGTGCCTGGCGATTGCAGGCCAACAAAGACGCGCTGATTGGTGGCATCAAAAATTTCAGTCCACGACTGCTCGTTAAACGTTAGCTCAAGCGTGTTGGCGCGGGCAGCGGGTTCGGCGTCAGCAATGCTTGGCGATTCGCTTTCTGCTGCGTCGCTTTCCGTAACGTCAGTTTCCGCTACGTCACTTTCTGCTATGCCGACTTCCGCTACGTCAGCTTCTGCTGATTCACCCGCGTCACCTGAGGCTGGTGATTGAGATGTGGTTGGTGCTGGTGTTGGCGTGATGCGGGCGGCATCGCTTGTCAGCCCAGCGTTTTCTTCGCTAGTGGTGAAGCTTGAGCTCGCGGCGGCGCTTTCTCCCGAGGTCTCTGTCAGCGCACCGGGCGACTGAGCAGGGGCGTTGGCGGGCTCATTGGTAGCAGAAGCATTGGTGGTAGAAGAATTAGTAGTGGAAGAGTTAGTGGTGGAAGAATCAAGGCCCGGTGGCTCATTGCCGCCACGGCTTTGCCACCACATAACGGTGACCGCAATAAGCCCCACAATGACCAGCAGGGTAACAAGCTTAAACAGCCAGGCACCAAGACGAGAGGGCGGCCTGACCGTGGAAACCGGCGACACTTTGCGTTCAGTGTCCGTGCCGCCACTGCGGGCTTGATAAGCCTCAAGTACCAAGCGGTCATCCATGCCGAGATATTTTGCATAGGCGCGCAAATAGCCGCGCCGGTAAGCGGCAACAGGAATCTCTTGATAGTTATCCTGCTCTAACCCTGCCACCACGGCGGGCCGAAGGTTTAGCGCCCGCGCTGCATCGGCAAGGGGCACGCCAAGCTGTTCGCGCTGGCGAAATAGAAGCTCACCGGGGGAGGCGGTGGTAGTGCTGTTAATGACGCTTTCTTGTGACTGTGTACCGCTCATGGCTGAGCATCCTTCATTAAATAAGCGTTGATCAGGGCGTCAATAAGTCAGTCGTTGCCAAGCAGCCGCTGGTAGTCGGCGGCGACGCTATGGTCGCCCTGTGCATTGGCGATATCAACCGCCATTTCCAGCGCCGCTCGGCTGGGCTCAGCAAGCTGTAAATAGGTTTGCAGCGGTGCCCAGGCCTGAGGGTAATTGCCCTGTGAATATTCGAGTTCAGCTAACGTTAAATAGCCGCGTGGGTTACGCGGATCAATACTCTGCGCACGCTGCAATCGAGCGCGCGCTTTATCAAATTCTTCCAACGCCATGTAACACTGCCCTAAGTTGGTAAATAGCTGGGCACGGTTGGCGTACTGGGCATCTTGAGAGGCAGTTTCTAGCTGTTCACAGGCCGCTTGGTACTGCCCCCGTTCATACAAAAAAGCGGCGTAATTGTTGCGAGCGCGGGTGAAATCAGGCTCAGCGCTGACCGCCTGTTGAAAATAATCATCGGCAAGCGCATGTTCGCCCTGCTGCTGGTAAACCAGTGCTAGCGCCTGCAGCGCTTCTGCGTGGCGCGGGGTAATTTCCAGCGCCCGATCCAGCGCATTCATCGCACGGGGAAGGTTGTTGCGCTCCAAATAAGCAACGCCAAGCTGGGTGTAGGCATCGGCCGCGGCTGGGTTGTCTTGCGGTGATAAAGCGTTGGAAGAGGCACAGCCAGCAAGCCACAAGCTACCGATCAGCACGGTGAGCAGAGGTACCCGTGATGGGTGGTGGCGCTTGCGGTGAGCGGTCATGTCAATCCTCTTGTGGTGAACGTCCAACGGCTCATCAGGTAATGCAACTGAAAACCGTGACCATCAAAGCGCCGTGCTCAGCGGAAGTCAAGACACGCCCTGTTTTGTACACGTCACGCCAGCCTTTGTGACGTTAGCCTGCATGACATTAGTCCGCATCGAGCTGCACCGATTGAATATAACGGGCGCTGCGCTTGGTGCGGTCTTTGACGCGCCCAACCAGCTGACCACAGGCGGCATCAATATCTTCACCACGGGTCATCCTCACCGTCGCGGTGTAGCCTAAATCGTAAAGCCACTGCTGAAAGCGCATGGTTTGGTTGCGTGAGGGTGTCTCGTAACCAGAATTCGGGAACGGGTTAAACGGAATCAGGTTGATCTTGCACGGCAGTTCTTTAAGCAGCGCGGCGAGCTGTTCGGCGTGCTCTTGCTGATCGTTAACGTCTTTGATCAACGTGTACTCAATGGTGATCTGACGATTATCCGGGCATTTAGACAAATAACGATGACAGGCATCCAACAAGGCGCGAATGTTGTATTTACGGTTGATCGGCACCAGCTCATTGCGCAGCTCATCTGTCGCGGCGTGCAGCGAAATTGCCAGGCTGACATCCATTTCATCGCCAAGCTTGTCGATCATCGGCACCACGCCAGAGGTCGAAAGCGTGACACGGCGCTTAGACAGCCCGTAGCCGTTGTCGTCAAGCATCAGCTTCATCGCCGGCACAACGTTATCAAAGTTGAGCAGCGGCTCGCCCATGCCCATCATCACCACGTTGGTGACCGGGCGGTTGGCCGTATCACGGCGTGGGCCAACGCTGCGCTGGGCGACCCATACCTGGCCGATAATTTCAGCGGCGGTTAAATTACGCTGAAAACCCTGCTTGCCGGTAGAGCAGAAGCTGCAATCCAGCGAGCAGCCGACTTGCGAAGAGACACACAGCGTGCGCCGCTTGCCGTTTTCGGCCGGGATCAACACCGTTTCGACGTAGCTGCCATCTTCTACTTCAAGCACCCATTTACGCGTGCCGTCGCTGGAAGTGCCTTCATACACCACCCCAGGGCCACGAATTTCAGCCACCCGCGCGAGTTTTTCGCGCAGCGGTTTAGAGAGATTCGTCATGGCGGCAAAATCATCGCTGCCTTCTTGGTGAATCCACTTCATTAGCTGGGCAGCACGGAATTTCTTTTCGCCAATCGACAAAAAGAAGGCTTCCATCTGCTCGCGGGACATGCCGAGCAGGTTCTGACGTTCGGGCACCGTTTTTGCAGCAGGCGTGCTGGCGGTGTCTGAGCTTTGGGTGTCTGAACTATCGGCGTTTGTGCTATCGGCGTCTGTGCTATCGGTGTCTGTGCTATCGATCGCTGTACTGGCGATATCGGTACTTGGGGCGGGCGTATGTTGGGCTACAGTGGTGGTCATGGCGGTCAGCGTTCAATAAAGGGGCGGGGGCGAAGCCCCCGCAAAATGGCCGGCAACTGACGTTGAAACGGCGGCGCTAACTTATAGCTTGCAGGCCTACAGCTTGCAGGTTACAGGCTTAGCGCGGGCAAATTTCGTCGTTACCAAAGAAGTAGTTAATTTCGCGCTCAGCGCTTTCCGGAGAATCAGAACCATGGACAGCGTTGGCGTCGATTGTTTCCGCAAAATCGGCGCGAATAGTGCCGGGTGCTGCTTCTTTCGGGTTGGTCGCGCCCATCAGGTCACGGTTTTTGGCGATAGCGCCTTCACCTTCCAGCACCTGAACAACCACCGGGCCAGAGGTCATGAAGCCAACCAGGTCTTTAAAGAAGGGGCGTTCTTTGTGTTCTGCGTAGAAGCCGCCGGCTTTCTCTTCAGAAAGCTGTACCATTTTGGCGGCAACCACTTTTAGGCCGGCTTTTTCAAAGCGGGCGATGATGTCACCGATGGCATTTTTGGCAACGGCATCAGGCTTGATAATAGAAAGAGTGCGTTCAGTAGCCATGTTAATGGTCTCCTTAAAAGGGGTTAAGCAAAAAGTGCCGCCCTAGAAGGCCAGGGCGGCCCAGAAAATGATTCGGTTAATTCAGCGCAGCAGCTAGCGATGTAACCGCTAACGTTTAGATGTTGACTTTCCAGGGGCGCGATTATAACGCTTAAGCCGGAGGATGAATACCGGCGATGAAGCCAGACGAAACAAAGCTTAAACGGTAAAGCTTTCGCCGCAGCCGCACTCATCTTTAACGTTAGGGTTATTGAAGCGGAAAAAACGGTTCAGCCCTTCGCTGACGTAATCCACTTCGCTACCGTTGAGCATCTCTAGCGCATCGGGGGCGACGTACACACTGGCACCGTGGGCTTCAAAGTGCACTTCGTCGTCGCTGACGGAATCGGCAAAATCGAGCACGTAGCTATAGCCAGAGCAGCCGCTTGGCTTGACCGAAACGCGCAGGCCTAGCCCTTGGCCGCGCTCATCGAGCACGTGACGAATCTGTTGTGCGGCAGCCGGGGTAATATTGAGTGTTGCCATGAGGCGTCCTCCTTAAAATAGTCAGCTAGTCAGCCGCTTGACGGGGCGGTGACCGTAAACCGCTCACCGTATGGTGTATGAGCATTAATGCATGATCAATCTCGGCTTCGGTGGTAAAGCGCCCAAAGCTAAAGCGCAGCGATGAGAGCGCAAGCGCGCGCGGCGTGCCGATGCCGAGCAAAACGTAGGACGGGTCGACGCTGGCCGAGTTGCACGCTGAGCCTGTAGAAACGGCCACATCGCGCAGTGCCATCAGCAATGATTCGCCATCGACGCCTTCAAACGCCACGTTGAGAATGTTGGGTACCGCGCGCTTTTCAGTGCGGTTTTCAGCACTAGCCAGCGGGGTGTTGGAAAACACCCCCTCGACGCCTTCAAGGCCGCGCAAAAAGCGCTGCTGTAGGCGCGTAATATGGGCGTTGTCTTCGTCGTACTGCTGCTGCATCAGCGCAAAGGCTTCACCCATGCCGGCAATTTGATGGGTCGGCAGGGTGCCGGAACGCATGCCGCGCTCGTGGCCACCGCCATGAATCAGCGCTTCAACGCGAATGTCCGGGTGGCGCTTCACATACAGCGCGCCTACGCCCTTGGGGCCGTAGGTTTTGTGCGCTGAAAGCGACATCAAATCAATTTGCTGAGCCACGACGTCTAAGGGAATACGCCCTACCGCTTGGGCGGCATCGGTATGAAAAGCGGCACCAAACTCATGGGCAACAGCCGCCAGGGCGGCAATATCGTTAATGCTGCCCAGCTCGTTGTTAACCGCCATCAGTGAGACCAGCGCGGTGTCGTCGCGCATCGCCGCGCGCAGCTGATCAGGCTGAATGCAGCCGTCTTGCCCGGGCGTTAGCCATGTCACCTCAAACCCTTCTTTTTCCAGCGCATGGGCGGTGTCTACCACCGCTTTGTGCTCAATCGTTGAGGTCACTAAATGCAGGCCGCGCTCGCGGTTGGCGCGCATAAAGCCAATCAGCGCTAGGTTATCCGCTTCGGTGGCACCGCTGGTCCACACGATCTCTCTCGGGTCGGCACCAATGGCATCGGCTACCTGGCGGCGTGCTTGCTCAATCACCTGCTCGGCCTGCCAGCCCAGCATGTGGCTGCGCGACGCAGGGTTGGCAAACAGCTGGTCAACCGTTAGATAGCGCTGCATGACCTCGGCCACGCGCGCATCAACGGGCGTGGTGGCGGCGTAATCCAAGTAGATCGGCAGCGAAGGAGTGGTCATGGTTAACGTCCGGCGGTTTATCGGTGCATTAGTTAATGTGATTTAAATTGAGTCAGGGCGAAGAGGCGAGAATAGTCGCTTCAGCGCGCTGTTTCTGCCGCGATGCAATACGTATGACATCAGGGCGCTGCATCAGTTGTCCCAGCGTCATTTCGTCAAGGAAGTGGCGAATCTGCCCTGATAGCTCGCACCACAAATGGTGGGTCAGGCAGGTGTCGCCTTGCTGGCAGTCTGAGAGCCCTTGGCAGCGGGTGGCGTCAACGGTTTCATTCACGGCGTCAATTACCTTTGAAACACTGATGGCGTCCGCAGGCTGAGAGAGCCTATAGCCACCCCCAGGCCCACGCACGCTGTTGACCAGGCCTGCACGGCGCAGGCGAGCGAAAAGCTGCTCTAAATAAGACAGCGAAATCTCTTGGCGCTGGGAGATATCGCTTAGGCTGGTCGGGCCGTTGTGGGTATGCAAGGCTAAATCGAGCATAGCGGTAACGGCATAGCGACCTTTAGTGGTCAAGCGCATGGCAAGCCCCTCGACGCTGAATGTTCAGCGCACTGACGGCAAATGTATCGCCATTATGGGAAAGCCTGAGTGCTTTGGTCAACCATTACGCGGCGGCAGTGTTTCTTGCTCGCTTGCCGGTGCCGTTGGCGAGGCTGCTGCAGAGCGCTTGCCAACGCCTGGGCAGCCGGTGTCTTGCTCATCTAAAATATCGGCAAAGTCTTCGTCGCGCAGGGCGGGCAGCTGGCCATCGCGATAGTTGGCATCTAGCGTGCGCAGGGTGGAGCACATACGCTCAATGCGCTCATCCACGGCGTGCATGTGGTCGAGCATGGCCTGCATCGAGCGGGCGACAGGGTCGGGCATATCCTGGCTGACACCATAAGCATCAAAGCCAAATTTCTGGCAAATGGCTTCGCGGCGGGCAGGATCGACATCCAGCGCTTCTTCTGCATCGGGGTCGGCACGCTTAACAATTTTGCCGGGAATGCCGACCACCGTGGCACCGGGCGGCACTTCTTTGGTGACCACCGCGTTAGAGCCAATTTTAGCGCCTGCGCCGACGGTAAAGGGGCCTAATATTTTGGCACCTGCGCCAACAATTACGCCATCTTCAAGCGTTGGGTGGCGCTTGCCTTTATTCCAGCTGGTGCCGCCCAGCGTCACACCTTGATAAAGCGTGACGTTGTTGCCGACCTGTGCGGTTTCACCAATCACCACGCCCATGCCGTGGTCGATAAAAAAGCGCCGCCCAATAGTGGCACCCGGATGAATTTCGATGCCGGTCAGCCAGCGTGAAAACGTCGACAGCGTTCGCGCTAGCCACTTAAGGTTTTTCTTCCACAGCCAGTGACCGCAACGATGCAGCAGCAGGGCGTGCAGGCCGGGGTAGTTGGTCAGCACCTCAAGAAAGTTACGTGCGGCGGGGTCGCGGTCAAATACGCTGTTAATGTCTTCACGTAGACGTTGAAACATGAGGTGTTCCTTGGCGTTAAAGGGCGGCGTCTCATTAGTGAAAAATCTGACATTTCACTAATGGAATAACGTTAGCAGTAGCGAGGTTGGGGCGCGAAGCCACGACTTCAAGTTTAGGCTATTCGTGCTTATTCAGCGGGTATCGCTAGGACGGCTTGCGATGGGTCGCTTTTTCCGTCGCTGATAATATCCCGCGCAAAATATTCATTTCCATGCGCTCTGGGCGGGCGCGAAGATACAAGCGGCGCAGTCTCGCCATTAGCTGCCGGGGCTGATCGGGGTCGTGAAAATCAATGCCAATCAGCGTGCGCTCTAAGTGCTCGAAGTAGCGCTCAAGTTCAGCGTGGGTGGCGAGCTCTTCGCCGTCACTGACGGGTGCCACTGAAGGCGCATCTGCTTGGCCATCTGCTTGATTTAGCCAGGCCATGCGGCATTCGTAGGCGAGCACCTGAACCGCCGCGGCCAAATTGAGCGAGCTAAAATCGGCATTGGTAGGAATATGCACGTGGGCGTGGCAGCGCTGCAGCTCGGCGTTGGTGAGGCCGCTGTCTTCGCGGCCAAACACCAGCGCTACGCGGGCACCTTCTGGCTGGCACTCGGCGGGCAGGCGGCCAGCTAATTCTCTGGGCGAGAGCATCGGCCAGGGCAGCGTGCGCGAGCGCGCACTGGCACCCACAGCCAGGGTGCAGTCAGCCACTGCTTCTTCCAGCGTGGCGTGCACACTGGCTTGGTGAAGCAGGTGATCAGCCCCGGAGGCGCGGGAGATGCTGTCTTGGGTAATCACTTCGCAGCGGGGGGCGACAAGGGCTAACTCGGCCAAGCCCATATTGTGCATGGCGCGGGCGACCCCGCCGATATTGCCAGGGTGGCTGGTGCCGATTAAAACAATGCGAATGCGCTCAAGCATGATAAGGCTCGGTAAATAAAAAGAGGGTGATTATTATCGCGTAAAGCGCGCAGTCTAGCATGAGTCGATGGCATGCCCGAGAGCGGTCTGCTAGAATTGCGCGCCACAGGCGGCACCTGCGCCTATTGATGCTTCATCATAGCATTACGTTCTTTAACATCACTGTCACAAGGCCCGATCATGAATCCGATGGTCCAATTTACGCTGCGTGCTGCACGCGGCGCTGTTGAACACTTTTTACGCGTACGCGAACGTATTGAAAACGCTCACGATGAGTTTAACCTTGACCGCCTGCTCGACGAGACAGCGCGCAAGGCCGAAGCAACGATTGTTCAGCAGTTGGAGCGCGGTTACCCCCAGCACGGTGTTGCCGGCCGCTTCACCCCGCACCGCGCCGGTGAAGGCGAAGGTAAAGATATCGTCTGGAAAATTGAACCGATGCACGGCTACTCCAATTTAGCCGTTGCCGGTAAGGGCTTTGCACTCTCAGTGGTGTGTCTTATCAAAGGTCGTCCCGAGCACGCGGTGATTATTTGCCCGTTCGCTGACGATGAATATATCGCTAGCCGCGGCCGCGGTGCCCAGCACAACGACAAGCGCATGCGTGTTAGCAAGCCGACCGCCATTAGCGGTACCCGTATGGCCATGAGCCTGCCGGAAGTTTGGCTGCGCTCGCGCAATTTACCTGCTTACTTAACCGTTTCCCAGCAGCTTGCGCCGCAGGTAGAAAACCTGCTGGCGACCGGCTGTGGGCTGTTAGATTTATGTGAGCTGGCCTGTGGCCGCGTTGATAGCGCTTTCGTGCTCGGCTTGGAAGAGCAGGATATGCAGGTAGGTACGCTGTTTCTGAAAGAAGCGGGCGCTTTGATGGGTACGCCAGACGGCCAGCCCACGGTGAAAGTGGAAGGGCAGTTAATGGCCGCCGGGCCGCGTCTTTATAAAGCGCTGATCAAACAGCTAGCGCCGCACTTCTAAGTCTCTGAGTAAGTCTCTGAGTTAAACAAGGCCGTTTGCTGCGAATAAAAAAATGCCCCTGCTGGGAAACCAGCAGGGGCATTTTTGTAGCTAAGCCTGAAAACTGACCTAGATAAGCAGAGGCTATTAAGGCAGCTCCTCCTCTTCTTCGTCGAGCTCTTTCTTGGTGGGAATCAAATCTTCCCGCGAGAGCTTCAGCGGAAGCAGCAGCGCCGCAGCAATATAGATAGACGAGAACGTACCCACGCCAACGCCGACCAGCAGCGCAATGGCAAAGTTCTCAATCATATCGCCGCCCAATAGCAGCAGCGCGAGCAGCACCAGCAAGGTGGTGCCCGAGGTTGCCAGGGTGCGCGAAAGCGTAGCGTTAATCGCCTCATTGAAGATCTGTGGCATATCGTCGATGCGCGAGGTGCGGATGGCTTCACGAACGCGGTCGTAAACCACAATGGTATCGTTCAACGAGTAGCCGATTACCGCCAGAATGGCCGCCAGTACGGTGAGGTCGAAATCGAGCTGAAACAGCGCGAATACGCCCACCACGATGATCACATCGTGCATCAGTGCCAGCAGTGCGCCAATGGCAAATTTGTACTGAAAGCGGAACGCCACGTAAACCATGACCACGCCCAGCGCTACCAGCAGGCCAAGCCCGCTTTGATCGCGCAGTTGGTCGCCTACCTGTGCACCGACAAATTCAGCGCGAACCAGGTTGACGCTGTCGCCATCAGCGCGCAGCAGGTTAACTACTTCGGCACCCACATCCGCATCAAACGCTTGCTGTAAGCGGATTAATACTTCTGTTGAGGCCCCGAAGGTCTGCACGGAGACATCCTGGAAGCCGCTCTCTTCGAGCAGCACACGAATAGCATCAAGTGAAGGTGCCGCGCCGTAGCGCACCTCTACGAGCGTGCCGCCAGTAAAGTCCAGCCCCAGATTGAGCTGCTGGAACAAGATAGCGCCAATCGACACGATAAGCAGAGCAGCAGAGACGATATACGCGAATTTGCGTCGCCCCATAAAGTCGATTCGCAGGTGTGTTAGCGGTTTCATTACCACCTCTTAAGTTCTGGGCTAAGCGCGTGGTTAGATCCACAGCTTTTTGACGGGTTTGCTGCCATAGGCCAAGTTGACCATGGCGCGAGTCACCATTAGCGCGGTGAACAGCGACGTCAAAATGCCGATAGAGAGCGTGACGGCGAACCCTTTCACCGGGCCGGTGCCAATCGAGAACAGAATGACGGCCACTAACAGCGTGGTGATGTTGGCGTCGACAATGGAGGTAAAGGCGCGCTCATAACCGGCCTGAATGGCCTGCTGAACCGACATGCCGTTACGCAGCTCTTCACGTATTCGCTCGAAAATCAGCACGTTGGCATCCACCGCCATGCCCAGTGTCAGTACAATACCGGCAATACCGGGTAGCGTCAGCGTCGCCCCCAACATCGACATCACCGCGACCAGCAGCGTTAAGTTCAGCGCCAGGGCAATGTTGGCGAACACACCAAAGACTTTGTAACGCACTAGCATAAACAGCACGACCAGTAGCAGGCCAATTTGCACCGAGAGTAGGCCGCGCTCGATGTTTTCAGCGCCCAGGCTTGGCCCAATGGTACGCTCTTGAACGAAGTAGATCGGCGCTGCGAGTGAGCCAGAACGCAGCAACAGCGAAAGCTCAGCAGCTTCTGTTGGCGAGTCTAGGCCGGTAATACGGAAACTGTTGCCCAGCGCGCTTTGAATCGTGGCTAAGCTAATCAGGCCGCGCTCAACGTAAGGCTCGCGTACAGTGGTTTCCTCGCCCGTTTCCGGGTCGACCACGACGGTGTCTTCACTCTTATGCTCAATGAACAGCACCGCCATATTGCGGCCGATATTAGTGCGCGTGGCGCGGTTCATCAGCGTGCCGCCAGTGCCGTCCAGATTGATGTTGACCTGCGGGCGGCCGTTTTCATCGAAGCTGTTGCTGGCGCTGGAAACGCTGTCGCCGGTAATAATCACATCACGCATTAGCTCAGCCGAGCGCGCTGGGTCATTACGAAACGTATGGGTTTCGGTTTCGTTCGCGGGCGTGTCGTTGCGTGCTTCCAGGCGGAACTCCAAGTTGGCGGTCGCACCGACAATGCGCTTGGCGGCCACGGTATCTTGAACACCGGGTAGCTCCACGACAATTTGGTTGGGGCCTTGGCGCTGCACCATTGGCTCTGCTACGCCCAGCTCGTTGACCCGGTTGCGTAGCGTGGTCAAGTTTTGGTTGATCGCGTAATCCTGGATGTCGCTGACCGATTGATCGCTTAACGTCATCACCAACGTTGACGCGCGGCCATCGCCTTCGCTGCTGTACTCAAACTCCGGGAAATCGCGACTAATTAAGCGGCGCGCGGTATCGCGGTCGTCAGTGCTGGCAAAATCGATCGACAGCGTGCGCGCTTCGACATCCGTATTGCGATAGCGGATACGCTCGCTGCGCAGCAGTTCGCGCATGGCGCTGGCGTTCACTTCAAGGCGCTGGGTAAGCGCGGCGTCCATGTCCACTTCCAGCAAGAAGTGCACGCCGCCGCGTAAATCAAGGCCGAGCGTCATGGGGGAGGCGGAAAACGCCTGTAGCCATTCGGGCGTTGCTTCGGCGAGATTCAGCGCTACCGTCGCGTCATTGCCTAACAGGTTAACGGCAATGTCACGGGCATTGAGCTGATCGTCGTCGTGGCGCAGGCGAATCAGCCACTGGCCGTTTTCTTCTTCGAGCGCTTTGATCTCGATGCCGTTGTCGACAAGTGCCGTTTCAACGCGGTCTATTTGACGGGCATCCAGCGAATCGCCTTGGGCGCTGCTAATTTGGATAGCGGGGTCTTCGGGGAATAGACTGGGAAGTGAGTAGATAAGGCCAACCACCAGGACGACCAGTATCAGCAGATACTTCCACAGGGGGTAACGGTTGAGCATGCAAGCCCTGCCTTCAATTACAAACGGAATGCTGTGCACGGATTTACCGCGCACAGCAAAGTTCACCATCATTGATACCATGTCACCCCTGCCGGGGTGGCTGGCACTTTATCGGCAGGGGTGTAGCAAGGATTAGATGGACTTGATGGTGCCTTTAGGCAGTACGGCGGCAACGGCATTTTTCTGCACGTTAACTTCGGTGCCTTCAGAGACTTCGATGGTCAGAAATTCATCGTTCACCTTGGTGATACGACCGACCAAACCGCCGCCAATCACAATCTCATCGCCTTTGTCCAAGCTGGTAACCAGCTGCTTGTGCTGCTTGGCGCGCTTGGCCTGCGGGCGCCACAACAGGAAGTAGAAAATCAGCACGAAGCCGACCAGCATAACGATTTGCGCAATACCACCGCCAGCGGCAGCTTCTTGGGCATGGGCTGGTGAGATGAAGAAATCCAGCATGGCAGGTAACTCCTGAGTTAGAAAAAGTAAGGGATGAAATGATTAAACCATCCGCCAAAGGCAGCTGGCGATTAATTTGTTAGCTTTCGCATGTTCGTTAGGCGTTAGCTTTCAGATGCGGCCAAGGGAGGCACCGACAGGCCACGTTGGGCATAAAAGCCATCCACAAAGGTCGTCAATGTACCCGCTTCAATTGCCGCGCGCAAATCAGCCATCACCCGCTGGTAGTAACGTAAGTTGTGGATGGTGTTGAGCATTGAACCGAGCATTTCATTGCAGCGGTCTAAGTGGTGCAAATAGCCCCGCGAGAAATGCTTGCAGGTATAGCAATCGCACTCTTCATCAAGCGGGCGGGTGTCAAAACGATGCTTGGCGTTGCGAATTTTGACCGTGCCTTCTGAGGTAAACAAGTGGCCATTACGCGCGTTGCGGGTGGGCATCACGCAGTCAAACATATCCACCCCGCGGCGCACGCCTTCCACCAAGTCTTCAGGTTTGCCAACGCCCATTAAATAACGCGGCTTGTCATCGGGCATCCAGGTGGGTAGGTAGTCGAGCACTTTGATCATTTCTTCTTTAGGCTCGCCGACGGACAAACCGCCAATCGCCAGACCATCAAAGCCGATCTCTAGCAGCCCTTTGAGCGAGCGCTCGCGCAGCTCAGGGTGCATGCCGCCCTGAATAATGCCGAACAGCGCGGAAGGCGAATCGCCGTGAGCATCGCGGGAGCGTTTGGCCCAGCGCAGCGACAGCTCCATGGACTTTTCAGCTTCTTCAAAGGTGGCCGGGTAAGGCGTGCACTCGTCAAAGATCATCACCACATCAGAGCCCAGCGAGCGCTGAACCGCCATGGACTCTTCCGGGCCCATAAAGACTTTGCTGCCATCTACCGGCGAGCGGAAATGCACGCCCTGCTCGGTGATTTTGCGTGTCTCACCCAGCGAAAAGACCTGAAAGCCGCCGGAGTCGGTCAGAATGGGTTTATCCCACTGGGCGAAGTCGTGCAGGTCGCCGTGGGCCTCAATTACCTCGGTGCCGGGGCGCAGCCACAGGTGGAAAGTGTTGCCAAGAATAATTTCAGCGCCAATCTCTTTGATCGAGTCGGGCGTCATGCCTTTGACCGTTCCGTAAGTACCTACCGGCATAAACGCCGGGGTTTCCACCGTGCCACGGGGAAAATGGAGGCGGCCACGGCGGGCACGGCCATCGTCGGCCAAGCGCTCAAAGCGCATAAAGCATTCGTTTCGCATATAAAGTAACTCGTTAATCTCGTTCGTTTGGCGCGATGGGTGCAGGGTTAGGGAGCAGGCAATGAGTAGTCAACCGCTAGCGGGTCAACAGCATGGCGTCGCCATAGCTAAAAAATGCATAGCGCTCGGCCACTGCCCGTTGGTAGGCGCGCATGATGGGGTCATAGCCCACAAAGGAGGACACCAGCATCAGCAGCGTCGACTCAGGCAAATGGAAGTTGGTAATTAAAGCATCCACGCAGCGCCATTGGTAACCGGGATAGATGAAAATATCGGTATCGCCGCTATAAGGCGCAATTTGCCCATCGCTACTTTTCATGCAGGCGCTTTCCAGGCAGCGCACGCTGGTGGTGCCGACCGCCACTACGCGCTTGCCTGCCGCCAGGGTCTCGCGCACTTGCTGGCAGGTGGCTTCGGTAACTTCGATCCACTCGCTGTGCATCTGATGTTCAAGGATATTATCCACCCGCACCGGCTGAAAGGTGCCCGCGCCCACGTGCAGGGTGACAAACGCGCGGTTAATGCCTTTATCTGCAAGGGCATCCAGCAGCGGCTGATCAAAATGCAGCCCTGCGGTAGGTGCCGCTACCGCACCATCACGCCGGGCATACACAGTTTGATAGCGCTCGCGGTCGCTAAGTTCGTCTTCGCGGGTAATATACGGCGGCAGCGGCATATGGCCGTGCTTTTCAAGCAGCGCAATCAGCGGCGTATCGCCCAAAAAACGCAGCTCGAACAGCGCATCACGGCGGCCTTCGACAACCGCGTGAATATCACCCTCGAAAATCAGCTCTGTACCTGGCTTGGGCGATTTGCTGGAACGGATATGCGCCAAGCCGCGGTGGGCATCCAGCGGGCGCTCAAGCAGCATCTCTACCTTGCCGCCGCTGGCCTTATGGCCGTGCAGGCGCGCCGGTATCACGCGGGTATCGTTAAACACCAGCAGATCACCCGGCTGCAAAAGCTCAAGCAAATCGGGGAAGCGGCGATGTTCCAACGCACCGCTCTGGCCATCCACGCACAGCAAACGGCAGTCGCTACGCTGTGCAGAAGGGTAGCGAGCAATTAACTCATCAGGTAGTTCGTAGTGAAAATCCGCGCGCTGCATAGCGTGTAACTCTTAACGTTGATCAAACAGGCGGCATAGGATAGCGCTTTGGCTGCATAAAGTCAGTCAATGTGATTGACCTATCTCGATATTTCCGTATAATGCGCAGCCATTGCCGGTGTGGCGGAATTGGTAGACGCAGCGGATTCAAAATCCGCCGCCTTTACGGGTGTGCCAGTTCGAGTCTGGCCACCGGCACCAAACATTAAAAATCAGGCGCTTAGGCGCCTTTTTTTGTGCCTGTCATTCCTGTCGTGTGCGTAGTTGGTCGTGTTTTGGTCGCATTCCTCACCAAACGAGCAAATGAAGCCCTTCTGTGCTTCCCCTAATGCTGTCCCTGCCTTCCCTGCAATAAACCTCATATTTGAAGCTAATTTAATTTACTTTTCTGTCGTAACCCGGCACGCTTCGAGTACGCGATACTTAGGAACTCTATTGAGGGTTCGCCGTGCGTTGAAGAAAACGGGGACGGATACCAACTAGCCCAGCGGGTTGTGGATAGATGGTTCTAAGGGGAAAGGCATTGTTAATAAGGGGAAAGGGAAATCATGGAATTGAATCCATTAACAGGAGTAGAAGACTTTTTTATTAAAACTGTTGTTTTCGTGATGCTGGTCGCATTGTGTACAGCGATATTACAAGGTTTTTTGAATAAAAGAGCTATAGCAAAAAAGAAGAAAAAAAGAGACCGTAAAGAATATTTAAATGCAATGAATTATAGGCGTGATGGCGTTGTAGGAGACGTCAAAGAGGAAATAGAAGATAAACGAATTGATAAGCTTAAAGAGAGTTACGATAACAAAGATAAAAATTATTCTGAAAAGTTAATGATGGATGGGGGAGCTTACATAGCGAAAGCAAAAATGATGAGCGCATCAGAGCAGGGTGTGTATAAAATACTAGAAAAAGCCTATGGGGATAAGTATTACATATTCTGCCAAGTAAGGGTTGTGGATATAGTTCAACCAAATATCACTAAATATCAAACATGGACAAGAGAGTATAAATCACTGTTTTGGCAAATATCACAATGGCACTTTGATTATGTGATGTGTGATAAAAATGACTTTAGTATATTTTGTGCATTAGAGCTTGATGACGCAAGCCATGAACGGCCTGAGAGATTTAGAAGAGACCGCATTTTAAATGCAGTCTGTAAAGATGCCGGAGTAGTTTTAAAAAGGATGAGGCTTAATCATGAAAGCAAGAGAGTAGAGGTTATCTCTTGATATAAAAAGATAATGGCTGTTTAAGATACCTCAAGCTGTACATGCCCAGGTTTAGAGCGTGGGCGAGCTGGCCCCACCACAATGCGTACGTCACGGCCCAGGCGGGCCAAACATTCGAGCATTTTGGATTCACTGATGCCCCGAAACTGGCCTTTAAGAAGGGCAGACACTTTAGGCTGAGGCAAGCCGGTCAACTCGGAAACTTTGACCTGAGTTAAACGGCGATGCTTGATGACCTCACCGATCTTAGCGGCAAGCTGTGCTTTGATGAGCATTTCATCGGCATCATGGCTGTGAATATCGTCGTAGACGTTACCGGTGCTTTCTTCAATGATCATGAGGTTTCCCCTTTGGCGTGTTTTTCTGCTGCTTTCAATCGGTCACGGATTTTGTCTATATCGGGTTTGGGTGTGGAGATGCCGGTGGATGACTTCTTTTGAAAGCAGTGCAGTACATATACCGCTTCCTGGATACGAACCGTGTAAACAGCGCGGTAGGTATCACCCTGGTAATCTTCCACGACCTCAAGAACCCCAGCCGAGCCAAAGCCTTTGAGTGGCTTAGTTTGTGCGTGTTTTGTACCGGATTGAGCCAGGTGAAGCGCGAAGCCGAAAACATCTTTCACATCCTCGGGCATGGCCTGGAGATCTTTTTTTGAGCTGGCGACCCATCGCAAAGGTTTTGGTGATTGGCTATCCATGGAAAAAAATATATACCTATTTGGTAATAATGGCAAATAAACGTGAAGTGTCCACATTGCGACAACATGACTCAGCTTTAACGAGCCAGAGTGAGCATATTTGTAGGTAAAATTCCTTTAAAATCAATGCAGTGTGCCGTAGTGAGCAAGTGTTCTAAGGCTTCAAAATCCGCCGCCTTTACGGGTGTGCCAGTTCGAGTCTGGCCACCGGCACCATCTTTAAAATCAGTCACTTAGGTGCCTTTTTTTGTGCCTGCAATCTGTGCTCCTTCCCAAACGCTGTGTGATTTCATTACTAAATTGATGATTACGTTGAGTAATCAACTATGTGTTGAATGCAAGCTACCGCTTTTAAACTAAAACATGAAAACAGCATTTTGTGTTCACGTCTTCACGGCTTATCATCTAATTACGATTTGTCATTATTATGCAGAACCAGGCATACGATAATACGTTAAGAAATAATACGTTAAGAATAAGTTGGGCATTATGGCGTGTTTTATGAGGGGCAATCTATGAAGAAGATGATTAACCGAACTCCAATGTACATAAAATTTGCCATGGTGCTGACGTTGCCATTGCTGGCGTTGGCGTGGTTTGCCTTCAATGGCGTGCTTGAACGCCAAACGGCGGTGAAGGAGCTAGGGCGGCTGCAGGCGATGACGGTGCTATCGCAAAATGCGGGCGATTGGATACACCAAATGCAGCTTGAGCGTGGGATGTCCTCAGGTTATTTGGCGAGTGAAGGCGAGGCATTTGGCCAGCGCTTGAGCCAGCAAAGGCCGGCGACAGACGAAGCTGCGCAAGCGTTTATCCAGCAGCGAGAGAGCATGGGGAGTCAAATATTAAGTGCTGCAGCCCGAGACCAGCTCGACCAGCTCGTTCGGCAATGGCAGCAAACGGCTTCGCTGCGCCGTGATATTGATCAGCTAAGCGTAACGGTGGATACCGTGCTTGAGCACTATACGGGCATTAATAGCCAGCTTATGAACCTTGTTGGGGCGCTTGCCCAGCAGGCCAGCGAAGGCGAGATTAGCCGCCAGTTAGCCGCTTACTTTAATTTACTAGAGGCCAAGGATTTAGCTGGCATTGAAAGGGCGATGCTATCAAGCGCTTTTGCCGCAGACGGCATGTCCTTTGACATGTTGACTCGTTATCTTTCGCTATTAGGAGAGGAAACCGCCTTCCTTAGCGGGTTCCGTGCGTTTGCGGCACCTGAAGAACGGCAGAGGCTAGGTAGCGCGTTAAGCGGCCCTGACATAGACCGCTTGATTGAACGGCGGGAGCTGGCTATTCAGCGCTACGATGTTGGCGGTTACAACGTAGACCCTAATCAATGGTTTGAATGGCAAACCGTCAAAATTGCTCGGCTAAAAGCGCTCGAAGACAGCGTAGCCGAGAGCATCATTACCACAACGACGGATATGCGGCGTGATGTGCAACAAGCGCTATGGAATTACGTCATTATTTCGTTGTTAGCCACTATTATTGCTGTTGGCCTGGCTATCTTGATGGTGCGCACTATTACTCGCCCGTTAACGGCTGCTCTCAATAATATTGCGACGCGGGGAGATGACCTTACCCAACGCTTAGCCGTACCGGGTACTGACGAGCTCTCTCAGCTTTACCGCGCCTTTAATGATGCCTCGGCGGATACTGAGGCGCTGGTTAGCGAGATCAAACGCAATGCTCAGTCGGTCGAGCTTGCCAGTGGTGAAATAGCCCAGGGAAATCAAGACCTGGCGCAGCGCACCGAAGAACAGTCGGCCTCATTGGTACAAACCGCCTCTAGTCTTGAAGAGATTACCGCCACCGTTCGCCAGACCGCCGATAACGCCCACGAGGCGCAGGGCATGACCAATGATGTTGCGGCAGAAGCGGAACAGGCCTCATCAATTGCGCAACGAGCGCAGGAAGCCATGCAGCATATCCATGAGTCTAGCGACCAAATCACCGCGATTGTCGCTGCCATTGACAATATTGCTTTCCAAACCAACCTGCTGGCGCTTAACGCCTCTGTTGAAGCGGCTCGTGCCGGTGAACACGGGCGCGGGTTTGCGGTAGTGGCAAGCGAGGTGCGCAAGCTCGCCAGCCGCAGTGCCGAAGAAGCTAACCAAATACGCAAACTGATCGATAACAACATCACTAATATTGACGAAGGGGAACGCTTAGTTACTTCTACCAGTACAACGCTAACGACGATTTCTGAACGGATTCAAAAGGTTGCCCAACTAATGGAAGATATGGCGTCAGCCACCGTTGAGCAATCAGCAGGCGTTGAGCAAATTAATCGTGCGATGAGTCAACTAGAAGAAGTGACACAGCAAAACGCAGCGCTTGTTGAAGAGGTGGCTGCCGCTAGCCGTTCGCTAGACGAACAAGCGGAGGAGATGTCGGGTCGAATTAGTCATTACAAAGTAGGCTCATCTCCTGCGGCAAACACACCGATGCTTCACACTGAGCCCCACGCTGAAGCCTTTTAGCGTTTTACAGGGCGGCAGGGACGTTTGGCTGAGAGAGAATTAGCTTAGAGCTCCTCCCATTCTTGAGAAGTTGATTGTTGTTGAGAAAGCGACTGCTTTTGAGAAAGCGACTGTCTAGCCGCCAGCGGTTGACTGGCTGTTGTGGCAGCAAGCTCGGGGTGCTTAGCAGCACGTGCAATAGCGGCACCCGAGTTCATCGCCTGCTGGGCGTCGCCGAGTATAAAAGAGTCGATCAACTGGTTGAGATGCTGGGCATGTTCGCGCATTTCGCTGGCGGCAGAGGTAGATTGCTGAACCATGGCCGCATTTTGCTGGGTCATCGTGTCCATCTCCGCGACAGCGGTATTGATTTGCCCGATGCCGGTGCTTTGCTCTTTGGTGCCGGCACTTATCTCGGCAATCACATCGGTGACGCGCGTCACGCTTTCAACGATATCCTTCATGGTATGCGCGGTAGAACGCACGAGCTTGCTGCCGGAGTGGGTGTGAGAAAGCGAGGTATCTATCAGCCCCCGGATCTGGCGAGAGGCTTCGCTGGAACGGTTAGCCAGGGTGCGTACTTCTTCAGCAACCACGGCAAACCCTCGGCCATGCTCACCGGCGCGGGCGGCTTCAACAGAGGCGTTAAGGGCCAGAATGTTGGTCTGGAAAGCAAGCGCGTCAATCATGGTGATAATTTCGCTGATTTCCGACGCTGACGTATTAATATCATCCATCGTGCGCTCGACCTGGCCCATGGCATCCGCACCCTGGCGAGCCACCTCCGCGGTAGATTGAACCAGCTGGTTGGCCTGGTGTGCAGCATCCGCGCTGTGATTGACGGTAGACGTTATTTCTTCCATTGAAGCAGAGGTTTCTTGCAAATTAGCAGCGGCTTGCTCGGTGCGCGTCGATAATTCTTCGCTACTTTTAGCAATTTCACCGGCCGTTTGATTAACGCTTACGCTGCTGATTCGCACTTCGCGCAGCGTCTGCTGCATGCGCCCAACAAAGGCATTGAACTGTTTGGCAAGCGCACTCAGTTCGTCTCGGCCGCTATCATCCAGGCGGCGTGTCAAATCCCCTTCGCCAGCGGCAATGTTTTCCATCGCAGTCACCGTGCGTTGAATAGGCCGTGTGATGGTTCGCGATAGCCACAGCGCAACCGCTAGGCCAATGCCCAGTGCTAACGCAGCAATCAGCAACGATGAATTGCGCGCCATGGTTAAGGCGGCTACATAGCCTGAGCGATCAAGGGCAATTTCAACGACACCAATAGGCGTACCTGCATAGTCGTACAAAACGTGCCCTAGCACGGCGAAGGGAACACCTTCGTAAGTGGCGTAGCTAAGGTCGCTTTCACCGTTAAACGTTGCCTGAATGGCTGACGCGGAAAGTAACTGGCCTTCTGTTAGCGTGGAAGCGAATGGGGTAAAGCGGTTGTTTTGGCGCAAGTGCAGGCCGGCTTCGACCCCATACTGCTCAGAAAACTCTTCGAAGAAGCGTTGGCCTAAACTCATGCCGAATTCAAGCGAACCAACATGATCACCTTGATGGAAAATAGGTGCCAGACCGCGGATACCTAAGCCAGCCATTCCTTGATCTACCCCTGATACAGGTTGCTGGGTTCGGTTCGTTTCAACAATGGTTGGGCGCAGTTCGCTGAGGTTGTCACCAAAGGTGTCGGGATTATGCACTCGGAGTAAAGACGTCGCGGGAGGCAGGTGAAACTGAAACTGCATAACGCCTTGCTCTTTAAGGGTTTGGAAGCCTGGCACGAAAAGCGCTGCTAACCTGTCACGCGCCTGATCAGCGACGGCCGCTTGAACCTCTGGAACCCCAGCTACCAGCTCACTCATGGTCGTTGATTGGCGGGCTTCAGCGTCTACTTTTGCCGTAAAGCTTTGTTGCAGTGCCTGCAACTCACGGTATTCAGCCTGCTCTATCACATTTTCTATCCGATTCATTAAGAAAGGCACGATGATGGCAATGGCTAAGCAAATGACAGCGACGATACCGACACTGATGCGCCGCTTTATTGAGTAATGGTTTAGCTTCATGAAAATTCACCAGAAAATTTTAGGTAGTCGCAGGGTGAGAGCCAGTGCGCCGATTTTCGTTATAAGCATATTGCCTAAAGCTTCTGATACATAGCAACAAGTTCGGCACTTTTGGTATCTTCGTGCCAGCTGGCGGCATAGGTTTGGGCGCGCTTGGCGAGCTGCTGGCGGCGTGTTTCATCGCTTAGCAGGTGGTTGACCTTGGCGGCGAAGTCTTCATGGTGATCACCGGCAATCAGGCAGCCTTCTCCTTCTTTTAGCACATCCCGAGTGCCCATCATGGCGGTAGAAACGACCGGCGTTCCCAGTGCCATCGCTTCCAGTAGCACCAGCCCCTGGGTTTCAGTGCGTGAGGCGAATACAAACACATCAGCAGCGCGGTAGGCCGCTTGCAGTGGGCCGCTGCGATCAAGATAACCGATGAACAGCACCGACTCTGCCACGCCAACTTCCTGGGCGCGTTGTACAAGAGAATCATGCGCCGGGCCTTCGCCGGCAATAATCAGCCGAGTGGTGGGGTGTTCGGTTAACACCTTGGGCAGCATGTCGATCAGAAAATCGATGTTTTTCTCAAAGGCAGCACGACCCACATAGAGCAGTAATCGTGCTTGCTGCGGTAGGCCGTAATAGGAGCGAAAGTCGTTAGTATCCTGAGGCTTACAGAATGACTCCAGCGCCAAGCCGGTGGCAATCACCGTGGTGGGAGTGGTGACACCGTAGCGGCTTAACGCGTGCTGCATCGCCTGGGAGGGCGCGACTAAAGCATCGAGCTGCTGGCACTGGTGTGTCGAAAGCCTGCGTGCAGCAAAACGCAGCCAGCGCCGTGGCACCCAGCGAATATAGTGATGAATATACTCCTCAAAAAGCGTGTGATACGTGGCGACCACCGGAATATTTAGCCGACGCCCCAGGGCGACCCCGGCATAGTGCGCCGTGAAAGGGGTGTGAACATGAATGAGATCGAAGGCCTCGCCAGCCAGCGTTGGTGCCAGGGCAAGAATGTCTCGGTAGCGCATCATGCGGTCTTCAGGGTCGCCGGGTACTTGGCGGGAAGGGATACGCAGCACGCTTGGCTCGTCTACCTGCCCCACAAGGTAGTCGGGGCAGATTAGCGTGACCGAGTAGCCCAGGCGCTCAAGGCTGCCGCGAAAGCTGGCGATAGAAGTGGAAACACCGTTGATGCGAGGAAAGTAAACATCCGAAATCATCAGAATTTTCAGGCCTAACGAAGGTGTCTCGACAGCTGGCGCTGCGGGGTGAAACAGCGCTAAAGCCGATGATAGCCGCGCCTTGCGCTCTGCTTCGCGCTGCCGATACAAGGCATTGCCGTTGGCTAAATGGGTGAGTGCCGTGATTTCGGCGTCGCTGAGAGTGCGGGGGCGGCGCTGTGACATGTTGGTAGACTCTTATGGCAGCTTGTGGCCACGCTACCCCGAGTCTATGACTGGCGGATGACAGCCAGCGCCTACCGCGTGGCCATCATTACGCGGGTTTAAGCGCTAACAGCCTTTTCTAGCGCCGCCAATCTTCCTGGCTCCAGTGCTGCTTGTACGGCGGTAATACGGATTACATTAGCCAACGCAGGATGCGCTAGGCGTGCCACAAGCACGCCTTCAGCCAACAGCTGCTGATGCACCTTGGCGGCAAGTTCAGCGCTGGGTAGGCGAATACCGATAAAGTTAGTCGCGCTGGGCAGTACATCGGCACCTAAGGCGATAAAGTGCGCAGCCAGCTGCTCCCGGCGGGCTTTGATTGCCTCAATATGTTCACGTACCTCATCGGGGTGATCGAGCACGACTTCTGCCGCGGCCTGGGTGAACGACGACACCGCGTAGTGAATGCGCACCTTCATCATCATGGCCAGCACATCAGGGTGTGCAATCGCGTAGCCAACCCGTAAGCCCGCCAGCCCGTGGGCTTTAGAGAGCGTGCGCAGGCGAATCACCCCAGGTAGCGCTTGGCCGAGGAACTCGCTGCCTGCATCATCACGAAAATCCCCATAGGCTTCATCTAATAGCAGCCAGCAATCATCGGGCAGTGCCTTGCGCAGTTTGAAAATCGCGCTGTCGCTGTGCAAGTGGCCGCTGGGGTTATCTGGGTTGGCCAGATACACCAGCTGTGCGTTTTCCTGGTGCGCCGCAGCCGCTAAGGCTTCTAGGTCAGGGGCAAGTACGCCAGGCGCTTCAATGTAGCTAGGCTCCACCAATCGGCACCCTTGCCCTTGGGCAAAATAACCGAAGGTAGGGTAGGTGCCTGCGGTGCTCACCACCGTTTCACCCGCTTCGCAGGTGGTGCGCAGCGCTAGGGCGATCAGGCTATCGGCACCGGCATCTACCAGCAGGTGCTCAAGGGGAATATTCTGCTGCGCGCTCACGCGTTGGCGTACCCCCAGCGCCTCGGCATCGCCATAGCCGTAAACGTGCTCAACCACCGCATCACCAAAGTGTTCCCGCAGCGCGCGGTGGGGCATATCCAGCCCCTCGTTAGAACCCAGACGATGCGTGATCTCGCGACCAATCCGGCGCTCCAGCACTTTAATGCCGGGAAAGGGGTTTACCGGGCCTTCACCGGTCAGGTGTTCAGGGTAGCGAGGCATAACGTCTCCAAATCAGATAGCGTAAATTCTTACCTAAGACTGCAAGTAACCTAACACTGCGAGTAAATAGTTCAGGCAAATGGTTTAGGTAAAGCATTCAAGAATACGGCATGGCTCACCTATTGCGAATTGTGCCTTGTGCTTGCAGGCGCGGGGCTCCATATTCGTCAACAGCCCCTAATAAACACAGTACACGCCTGTTTACATTTAGCTGGCTGACGCTATCTCAAAGTGAGAACACAAACAAACCATGAACCTACTCTTCCTAGGTGTCGGGCAATTCTGTCCATCCCGCTCGCCTGTGGAGCGCTTTCATATTAAGTTTTGTTGTTGCGTGGTGCGCATTGAGCTACAGTGCTCTCATGATTAAATCATTCCGTCACAAAGGGCTGAAGCGGTTCTACTCAACGGGTAGCACGGCGGGGATACAGCCTGACCATGCCAAAAAATTGCGTATGCAGCTAGCAGCGCTTGATACCGCTACATCGCTAGAAGACATGGACATCCCTGGTTTTCGGCTGCATCCATTGAGAGGTAAGGATCAAGAGCGTTGGTCGATTTGGGTGAACGGAAATTGGCGTATGACGTTCGAATTTCAAGACGGCAACGCCTACATTCTTGATTACGAGGACTATCACTAATGACTATGCACAAACCGCCGCATCCGGGCGAATTTATTCGGGAGGTTTACCTGGAACCTTTTAGTATCAGCGCCCGCCAGTTGGCGTCTAGCCTGGGGGTTTCACCTTCTACGTTGTCTCGGTTACTGAAAGGGGAAAGTGGCATCAGCCCCGAAATGTCGCTTCGGTTATCCAAGGTGCTTGGGCGGTCTCCTGAGAGCTGGCTGGTGATGCAGGACAGGTACGATCTTTGGGTAGCGCGCAGCACGGTCAATCTGGATGACATTCACCCCCTGAGCTTTGAAGCCGCCTAGCGGAAGGCTACTTTTTTGCGTCGCAGCCCCAGTAAAGCCACCAATAATGCATACGCCTTGACGTACGTATCCTGGGGTCTACAGGTTGTAGTCACGTGAACTTCCGAGAGGTGCATCATGGTCAGAATCACCGCTACTGAGGCGCGCAACAACCTTTATCGGTTGATTGATGAAGCTGCCGAGTCCCACCAACCCATTGTTATCATGGGGGTGCGCAACAGAGCGGTCTTGGTATCCGAAGAAGATTGGTCTGCCATTCAGGAAACGCTTTTTCTGCTCTCTGTGCCCCATATGCGAACGTCGATTCGTGAGGGGATAGTGACTCCAGTGGTTGAACAAAAATCTGCCGCATTCTGCGATTCGATTCTCCGAATGAATCGGCAGTCAAGGCAGCGCAAGGCGTCAGCCTTGCAGGTATAGCTGGATAGATATATAG
>NZ_LGEN01000084.1 GCF_001507855.1 Halomonas sp. 54_146 | reverse complement strand
ACGTGGGCGGTAGCGCCGGCGAGTTGGCCTTCGTGGAGATCGGCAAGTATCAGAATGCTCATGAGATCAGCTCCTATTAAAGCGCTTGTTGCAAAGTTCTTGTTCAAAGTTCGTGTCTTAAAGAACTTGTCTTAAAGCACTTTGGCTTCGTTTTTGAGTTTGTCGACCAGTTCGTCTACTGAGGCGACTTTGACGCCGCCTTTGCGCTCGGCGGGAGCTTCTACTTTGAGCAGGCTGACCTTGGAGGCGACCTCGATGCCGTAATCGGCGGGGGTTTTGACATCCAGCGGCTTTTTCTTGGCCTTCATGATGTCCGGCAGCTTGGCGTAGCGCGGCTCGTTGAGGCGTAAATCAGCGGTAACAATCGCTGGTAGCGTGAGGGCGATGGTTTGCAGGCCGCCGTCGATTTCGCGAGTCACATGCGCCTTGTCGCCGTCCACGGCAACTTCTGAGGCGAACGTGGCCTGCGGCAGGTTGGTCAATGCCGCCAGCATTTGGCCGGTTTGGTTGTTGTCGGTGTCGATGGCCTGTTTGCCGAGAATCACTAAGCCCGGCTGCTCTTCATCCACCACCTTGGCCAGCAATTTCGCCACGGCCAGGGATTCGGCGCGCTCGTCGGTGTCGATATGAATCGCGCGGTCTGCCCCCAACGCCAGCGCGGTGCGCAGCTGCTCTTGGGCGGCTTTGGAGCCAATCGATACGGCGACCACTTCTGTTGCCACGCCCTTCTCTTTTAGGCGCACTGCTTCTTCGATGGCAATTTCGCAGAAGGGGTTCATGGCCATTTTAACGTTGGTCAGGTCAACGTCAGACTGATCCGCCTTGACGCGGATTTTGACGTTGTAGTCGATAACGCGTTTCACCGCGACGAGAATTTTCATAGATTCCTCACTTAGTTTCTCACTGAGCTTTTAGTAACAGCACCCGCCCAGCGGATACCCTATTGTTAAGACACGCACTGAAAACTTACTGGCAATCTGTCAACCATGCATCTGCTTCAATACAGGCGCTGCCAATAGCAATGACTGCGTTTTACCTTCAATGTCTAAAAATTCAATCAAGCGTTTGATAGGTGCATACTTGAAAAACGTTACCAATGTGCCACAGCCTACCCAAAAGCAACAATACCCAGCGCCTAAGGCCTTGGTCGTAACCCTGAACGATAGCGTTAAACATAAGCCGTAGAATGCAGCCGAGAAATGCCGTTTTTGGCATCGTAGGCGTGACCTCACACAGGTATTATGCCTATCATGGGATACAACCAGAAGCAAACGACCGTTTTAAGTTTAGGCCAACTTTTTATAAGCTTGTTCATATAAGGTTCGCATAGGCTAGCTTGTGTAAACATTGATGCTTAATAGAATGTGGTACCTAACAGAATGTGGCACTTAAAGAATAAGGAGAAATCAGGTGGAAACTGTTGAACGCGATGTAATGGATTTTGATGTCGTCATTGTCGGAGCCGGCCCCTCTGGGCTTGCCGCTGCTTGCCGACTCATGCAGCAGGCTAACGAATCAGCGCAAGAACTCACGGTCTGCGTGGTAGAAAAGGGCTCAGAAGTGGGTGCCCACATTTTATCAGGCGCGGTATTTGAGCCTCGTGCGCTAACGGAGCTATTTCCAGATTGGCAGGAGCGTGGCGCGCCCCTTAATACGCCAGCGATTCGAGACGATGTTTTCTTACTTAAAGACGCCGAAAAAGCGCAAAAAGTGCCCAACGCGTTAGTGCCAAAGAGCATGCATAACACCGGGGGCGACCAGCAGCGTTACGTTATCAGCGCAGGCAATCTGTGCCGCTGGCTTGGCGAGCAGGCCGAATCGCTAGGCGTTGAAATTTTTCCAGGCTTTGCCGCCCAAGAAGTCATCATCGAAGATAACGTAGTACGTGGCATTCAAATTGGTGACATGGGTGTTGCTGCTGACGGCACGCCGAAAGATGGCTACATGCCCGGCATGGAGCTACGCGCCAAATACACTCTTTTTGCAGAAGGTGCGCGTGGCCATCTGGGGAAACGCTTAATTAAAGATTTTTCGCTGGATGCAGGGAAAGATCCGCAGCATTACGGTATCGGTTTAAAAGAACTATGGGATGTCCCTGCTGACAAGCATGAGCCTGGCCTGGTGGTGCACGGCTCGGGCTGGCCGTTAGACAAACAGACTCATGGCGGCTGGTTCTTATATCATGCGGAAAACCAGCAGGTTGTTGTCGGTTTGATTATGGATCTTGGCTACCAAAACCCATGGCTCTCGCCGTTCGATGAGTTTCAGCGTATGAAGCATCATCCGGTCATTAGCCAATACCTTGAAGGCGGCAAACGCGTTGCTTACGGTGCTCGGGCTATTACCAAAGGGGGCGTTAACTGCCTGCCCAAAATGACCTTCCCCGGTGGTCTGCTAATCGGCTGCGATGCAGGCACCCTCAACTTTGCTAAAATCAAAGGCCTGCACACGGCCATGAAGTCTGGCATGGTCGCTGCAGAAAGCGTATTTGACGCAATTAAAGGCGGCGACGAAGGCGCACAGGAGCTGACGAGCTTTACTCAAAAATGGGAAGCGAGCTGGGCTTATCAAGAGCTTAAAGAGAGCGCAAGTTTCGGCCCTGCGATCCATAAATACGGCACCGTTGCGGGTGGCGCCTATAACTTTGTTGACCAAATGCTGGGTGGCAAGCTACCTAAAGTGCATGACACCAACACCGATCACGGCGCACTTAAGCCTGCGGCTGAGTTTGAAAAGATCAACTACCCCAAGCCGGATGGAAAGCTCTCTTTCGATAAGCTCTCGTCAGTGTTTTTGTCTAACACTAACCATGAAGAGAATCAGCCGTGCCATCTGCGCCTGGAGGACCCTGAACTACCGATTCGCGAGAACCTGCCGAAGTACGCAGAACCGGCACAGCGCTACTGCCCCGCAGGCGTTTACGAAGTGGTGGAAGACAGCGAAGGGCAGCCACGTTTTCAGATCAATTTCCAAAACTGTGTGCACTGCAAAACCTGCGATATTAAAGACCCTGCTCAGAACATCACCTGGGTAGCGCCGGAAGGTGGCGGCGGGCCGACCTACCCCAATATGTAATCAACGTTCCGCCTTACCGTTACGGCCAGCCGAGTGCAATACCCAGGCTGGCCGTAATAACGCCCAAGCCCCATTCAAACGCGCTTATTGAACCCTCCGACGATTCATTCAGAGACTAGAATCGCGGATTCTTATCACTCTCACGCGCTTTGTGGCCAAAGCGAGGAGAGCGATACCGGGGTTCTCGGTGCATGAGTCGGCGTTTGCGATCTCATACGGGCGGTCGGCTTGCGCTGACCTCCCTGGAAAACGACATGGCCGCGGGCGGCGATGTTGTAAGCGGCATTCAG
>NZ_LGEN01000083.1 GCF_001507855.1 Halomonas sp. 54_146 | reverse complement strand
GCTTCAGGGTCGTCTAACTGAATACGCAGCGCTGCCAGCTGTGAGGTGTCAGAGGTCAGTACGTCACAGCGGCCTGCTTGATAGCCACCAACGGTTTGCTCAGAGGTATCAAAAACGATCGGGTTAAATTCCATGCCGTTAGCGCGGAAGTAGTCGGCCAGGTTCAGCTCGGTCGTGGTGCCGGATTGGATACAGATAGACGCGCCATCTAAGGCATCAGCACTGGTAATGTTTAAATCACGTGCGACCATAAAACCCTGGCCGTCGTAAAAAGTAACGCCGGTGAAGTTCAGACCCAGGGTGGTATCGCGGGTGGTGGTCCAGGTGGTGTTGCGTGAAAGTAAGCGTTCATTCCAGGACGTCCTGCCACCCCGCTGAAAATCGCCCTACAGTAACCTCATATTTTCCAACACGAGGTTACCCCCCATGAAAAAGCACCGTACGCCGGAACAGTGGCAGGCCCTGGTTGATCAGCAGCACGCCAGCGGCTTGTCAGCTCCGCAATTTTGTAAACAAGAGAGCATTGGCTATGCCAGCTTCTGCCACTGGCGCAAGCGTTTGTCCGGCCCCTCGGCCAAGGAGTCGGCAGGATCCGGTGACGCCAGCTTTCTGGATTTGTCATCGCTGATGGGGACGTCGCAAACCTCTGGCCCAGGCTGGAACATTGTGCTTAGCCTCGGCAACGGCGTCGAACTGCGGCTGAGCCAGAACGGATGATCGGGCTCGATAGCCAGGCGCGCATCTGGCTGTGCACCGAGCCCACCGACATGCGCAAATCGTTCCGGGGTTTGAGTGCCCTGGTCCGGAATCAGCTCCAACACGATCCACTCAGCGGTCAGTATTTCGTCTTCGTCAATCGCCGCAAGACCCAGATGAAGATGCTGTATTTTACCGCCACCGGTTATTGCCTGTGGGCCAAACGCCTGGAGCAGGGGCAGTTCCGGGTGCCGTTGTCCGCCTCCGGTCAGCGAGCCCTTACCCTGACGGATCTGCAACTGCTGATCGATGGCATCGAAGTGCAAAAATACCGCCAGTTCAAGCGTTTTCGAGGGGTATAGACGGTCAGCTTCCGGTATAATATTGGCCATGAATTCAACGGCCTTCACTCCTTCTTCTAACGCGCCTTCCTCCTCGGCTCTAGCCGAGGAGAATGCCGTGTTGCGGGAGCAGTTGGGTGCCCAGGCGGAGGCCATTCGTCAGCTGACGCATCAACTGGACTGGTTCAAGAAACAGCTGTTCGGCCCCAAATCCGAGAAGCTGGTTTATGATATTCCGGAACAGGACTGCCTGTTCCCGTCAGAGGATGCCCCGTTACCGAAGAAGCCTGCCGACGATGAACCACGTCCGGTTCGGGCTTATCAACGCGGTACCGCCAAGAAACAGCGGGACGACGACTGCCTGAACGACACCGGCCTGCGCTTCACCGCGGATGTGCCCGTAGAAGTCATCGAGCATCTACCGCCGGAGCTGACCGGTCCTGATGCCGATCAGTATGACATCATCGGCACCAAGATCACCTACCGCCTGGCCCAGCGGGCCGCCAGTTATGTGGTGCTCAAGTGCGAGCGCCCGGTGTTCCGACGCAAAGGAACCGGGAAGCCGGTGACGACGAGGGCGCCGTTCAACGTACTGGACAACAGCCTAGCCGATGTCAGCCTGCTAGCCGGGCTGTTGGTGGATAAGTTCCAGTTCCACCTGCCGTTGTATCGCCAACATCAGCGCATCCAGCAGGCCGGTGTCACCGTCAGTCGCAGCACCCTGACCCATCTGGTCAAGCGCGCCATCGACCTGCTTCGGCCGATTGTGGATGCGCAGACCGACAACGTGCTGCGCAGCCGGGTACTGGCCATGGATGAAACGCCCATCAAGGCCGGTCACCAAGGTCGGGCGGGCCCACAAAAAGGCAAGATGAAATCCGGCTGGTTCTGGCCGCTATACGGCGATGCGGACGAGGTGGTGTTCACCTACTCGAACAGCCGTGGGCGTGCCCACATCGAACAGGTCCTAAGCGAGTCGTTCAGCGGCACCCTGATCAGTGACGGCTATGCGGCCTATGCCCGCTACGCTGCCGCCCAGGAAAACGTCACCCATGCCCAGTGCTGGGTGCACGCCCGGCGTTACTTTATCGACGCCCAGAAGGATCACCCGGAGCAGGTCACCGAGGCCTTACAACAAATCGCCAACCTGTACCGGAACGAAGATAATATCCGCGCCCAGAACCTGAGTGGCGAGAAGAAACGGCAGTACCGGTTGGCTCACTCGAAGCCAGTCGTTAGCGACTTCTTCCAGTGGTGCCGGGATCACCTGGAGCAAGGCGGCCTGGTGCCCAGCGATCCACTGACCAAAGCCCTTAACTACGTGCTCAGCCGCGAAGCCAGCCTGACCGTGTTCCTGGAAGATCCCGAGGTGCAGCCAGACACCAACCACCTGGAACGGGCGCTACGCCCCATCCCAATGGGCAAGAAAAACTGGATGTTCTGCTGGACCGAACTGGGGGCGGAGCACCTGGGTATCATCCAGAGCCTGATCAGCACCTGCAAACTGCACGACCTGAATCCATATACCTACCTGGTGGACGTGTTGCAACGCATCAGTCAACACCCGGCCAGTGAGGCGGCGAATCTGACGCCGCGGCTCTGGAAAACCCGGTTCGCCGAGAACCCGTTACGGGCACTGATCGACCCACGTCATCCTGACCGACAGAACACACCACTGGAGGCCACCGTTCATGCGCATTGACGACATGAGCATCGACCAGTTGCTGGAACTGAACAGAGTCATCTGCCAACGAATCGATGAGCTGCGGGACCAGGAAAATCTGCAGGCGCTGAGCCAGTTGCGAGTGGGCCTGAAAGTGACCTTCGAGGGCCGGGAAGGACCGTTACTGGGGATCGTCACCAAGATCAACCGCAAGAGCGTGATCGTGTTAGCCGAGGACGGCACCAAACAATACAAGGTCTCGCCGGAGTTGTTAAGGCCTCTCCGCAACGTGAAGTAAGTCAACTACGTCCTGGAATGAACGCTTACGCGTGAAAGTACGTCTACTTCGCCAGACTGCAGCGCGGTGAAGCGCTCAACGGCGTTAAGCGAAATGTAGTTAACTGCCTCTGCATCGCCGAGGACTGCCGCTGCGACCGCGCGGCAAACGTCAACATCCAAACCTTGCCAGTTGCCGTCGTCATCCGGGGCGGAGAAGCCCGGCAAACCGTCGCTCACGCCACACTGAACGGCACCGCGCTCAATGGTGTCTTCGAGTGTGTCTGCTTGAGCCGTCGCTATGCCCGCTAGGCTAAGTGAGCCGGCAGACGCCAGCAGCACTAGGTGTTTTTTATTGAACATTTAGCTTCCCTCGACGTAATTGAAATCAGTCATTGAAGTCGTCACACATGCCGTAGCATGTAATTAAACCTAGCAAGGAAGATGCCAATAGGGGTACAAGGGTTAATTCAGCGCTTTTCAACG
>NZ_LGEN01000017.1 GCF_001507855.1 Halomonas sp. 54_146 | reverse complement strand
CCCATCGACGTATTACCACCACAAGGCACTTGAGACCGATCCTGAGCGGCGGGCAGATCGATATCGGCAGGATGCGTTTCTTACCGCTGAGATTCAGCGAGTGTGGGAAGAAAACTTCTGCGTCTACGGTGCTCGTAAGGTCTGGCGGCAACTTCGCCGTGAGGGCGTTAATGTTGCTCGTTGCACCGTAGAACGACTCATGCGACGCCTGGGAATTCGCGGCGTGGTGCGAGGCCAACGCCCCTTCACGACGATCAGTGATCCCGGCCAGAAACGAGCACCTGATTTAGTGAAACGTGACTTTACGGCCATGCGTCCTAATCAGCTTTGGGTGGCCGATTTTACGTATGTCGCTACCTGGTCTGGCTTCGTTTACGTTGCGTTCGTTATCGATGTTTATGCACGCTGTATCGTGGGTTGGCGTGTAGCAACGTCGATGAAAACGGGATTGGTACTGGACGCTCTGGAGCAAGCCCTGTGGGCACGAAAGCACAGGCAAGGGTTAATCCACCATAGTGATAGAGGAAGCCAATATCTCTCGATCCGCTACACAGAGCGTATGGCTGATGAGGGTATCGATGCCTCAGTCGGCACCACCGGTGACTCCTACGACAATGCGCTGGCCGAGACCATCATCGGCTTATTCAAAACGGAGGTGATTCACCATCGCGGACCATGGAAAGGGCGAGATGCCGTTGAGTATGCCACGCTGGAGTGGGTTGACTGGTTTAACAATCGCCGACTGCTGGAACCCATAGGAAACGTTCCACCAGCAGAACGAGAAAGGACGTATTATCGTCAATTGGAGGAGTCGGGTGAAGCTGCCTGACTCAAACAAACCGGTCTCCGGAATAACCGGGGCGGTTCAATATAGTCTGGCTGCTCCCAGTTAGATGAATGCCACATGTCTTGCTTGGGCATTGGCCGCGAAAACAAATAGGGGAGTAGGTAAATATTGCTTAACATCGCATCCAGCAGGTATCCCCGCGCTTCTCCCAGGGAGCCCACCCGGTAGTAGGCCAACGCAGCATATAAGAGGAACGTGGGCTCACCAACGTCATCCGGGAACTCCTTCTCGAACCAGTCCAAAAACTCGGCCGCTTTTTCTGGAGCACCGCTGAGCACAAAGTAAACGCACGCCCGGTAGCGCTTCCCTGAGCCGTCCGAAATCGCGCCGAATTTCTCCTTCTCTTTGAGGAGCTCTCGTCGCGCACGGTTAGCGCGGTCTCGGTATTTCTTCTGTTCATCGATTAGCACAGATCTACCTCAAGAGATATAACGCCCCGCGCATGCGCGCGAACTTGTGAGCGTCGCAGGGGCCGCAGGCCCCGAATGACGTGGTTTGTTAAGCTTTTTCTTCGCCATGACACTGCCCAGATATAAAACTCAATAGAGTGTTCGATATTGAAGCTTTGAGCCAGTCAGGGCCAAAATCTGTCATATCGTTATGTTTAGAATTTGCGATTTGAACAATACAAGCATTATACATCGCCATTTCTTGTGCTGTGTACAGTACACCTTGATCAGCTGGAAAATCGCTACCTCGAATAGATAAAATGGATGGAGAACCAGATCTAGGTAAGGGAACACGGCGGTGATCTAACGTTATGAGTGTCTCAGCAAAATCTACACCTTCGGTAAGCAACCAACTGGAGATATCGCCACCGTTCGAATGGCCAACCAACGTTAACTTATTAAAATCATAACCTGAAAACTCAGACTGTAGCTGAGCACGGATAAATTTCAGGGTTCTAGCGCCCCGCTTCCAATTTTCATTTCGTTCAGTATAAAGGTTGCCTGTAACTGCAAGAGCTGGATCGCCCGGCAGCTCATGCTGAATAGCAACAACGAGATAACCTGCTTTATTCAAAGCATCTGAGATAAATGAATACTTATCGTAAGCAACTCCATAACCTGAGCTTAAAAAAACGACAGGGCATTGGTTTTCATCACTACACGAAGAGACGTCCACCGGAAAGCTAATTTGAATTGGAATATCCCTTTGCCTCTCAGCATCTTCAATAACACGATGCTCCGCCGCAAATACTGGGTTAGCCAAAAAAATGAGCAGAATTAGAAATTTCAATTATCTCTCCAAAAAGCTTAACGCCCGCATTTGCGGCTGGTTTGGAGCGCAGCGGAAAACCAGTCCGACAACATGCGCTTGTTATGCCATTTATACGATGCGGACATTTCCAAACCTAGCATTTTGAATATACGGTATGGAATTTAGCCATGCGCCTTGGATATTGTCGCAAGCTTCCTGAAGCGCCAAGAACATCATAAGTAAATTACCACTTGGATTATCAGCTACGATGTGCGTCCCTGCCATCGGCGCTTGAGGGTTATTTAGGGTTAGTGGCGAGTTGTCCAGCTTAACAAAGCCTTTGTTTAATAAGATAACCCCATCCAATGCCGTACCAGGTGTCGTTGTTCTATCTTGCTGGTTCCACGCTGGAAGCGGGATGCCGAAATTCTGATGGCTGTTGATAATCCAGCCGTGGACAGTAGCCATTTGTGCTGGGCCAGCATAGGCCACCACATAATTAATTACCTTGGGCGGTATCCAGCCGGTGCTAAAGCTACGGTTGATATTCGGAGTTAAGTTTTTTGCGTTACTTGCTGCCCGAACAGACTGATCTATTGCCGCTTGATCCAATAGTGACTTCACTTCGATTGTAGCGATTACAGATTCAATTAAAAATCCGTTAACCCCTCCGCCAAAGTCTAGCTTTGGATAGTTATTTTTATAAATGACTATATCGTACTGATTCCTCTGTGCCCTAGGTTGTGAAGTAGCATCTATTATTTCGCCAGTTCCAATCGCAACGTTTGCGCTTAGGTGTCCTTGCAAAAACTCCTTTATGAATGCCTCCCTTGGTGTACCGCGATGTAACGTGTGGCCAGAATTGGCGGGGATTTGAGAAATGCTAACGAGGTGATTTTCGACTGCATCCATATGTGTTTTAAGCATCTACCCTCCTAGGGCATAACGTTTGGTTAAGGGGCGGGCTTTAGCCCGTCCCAGCGAGCGCAGCGAGCGATTTGAACCGATTGTTATGTTTTATTCGCTGCCTTGGGGCTCTACTTGAACCGCTTCTTCATGGCCGCAGTCGTTGCACAGCATGAAAAAAATCAAATCATCCGCTTCGTGCAGGTTGTAATCCATGCTTTTGCATTCTGGACACTTCTGTTCTGCATCAAACCCCAAATACTTAAGGTAGAGGTTTTGGATTATGGAAACAATTGAGCATGTAAAAAGCAGGCAGATCTTTGCATCTGGAATATTTTTGTTTGGCGAATGTACGATTTCAGATGAGTAGTCCCACGCCATTTCTGCCATATTCCGGCTGTGCTTTCTTAAGTTGCTATTGCTCTTTCCTTGGGCGTATATGGCAATGACTGCTTTTACTATGCCTTTGAAGTCTGCGGCTTTGAGGTTGTTGTCAGTCAGGACGGTTGGATTGGCCTCTGTGAGTATAGCGGCAAGCTCAATTAAGCTTTCTCTGCATGTTAGCCCAATACTTTGAATGTGCTCTATGCCGGCGATTTCGTTTAGGCTTTGCGCTGCCAGATTTAACCTGCGGCTAATGGATTTTACCCCATTAATATCTAATGGCAGCTCATCGATGATGTGTTTGAATTCTTTGTGGTGCCGGGCTTGTAATCTTTGAGTTATACCCATGTGGAAGGAATAGGCTTCATCGGCGGAAAAATAGAAGGCATCTTGGGTGTACAGGTTCATTGGTGCGCCTTCTCCTTCCACAACCCACCAGTTGCCACCTTCTGCTCTCACGTTCCAAACGTTGATTTCGACGCCAAGATCATTGTAGGTTTTCTCAACTTGCATGTATTTTATATTTACAACATCATTACTTTGCAGGTAAGACGTAATCTGCTTTTCCGCTTCAATTCTATATTCCGGTGTCATTTTCAGGTCTTACCTGCATGGCTTGGTTTAAACATAACGCCGCCAGCATGCGCGGCTACGGAATGGAGGCGAAGCCGCAATGTAGTAGGCGTCGCCGTGCCTGGCTTGGTTAAATGCCGTACTCACGCTCCACCCTTGCCACACGAACCCGAAAGCTGGAGTACCATTTTTGATGGCCAAGTCGCTGAGCTTCTCGATGCTCTGCGTTCTTTTTCCAATTGGTGATGGATTCCAGGCTTTCCCAGTAAGAGACCGTGATACCTAAATCCTCCCGCACAGACTCCATACCCAAGAAACCTGGTTGGGATGCCGCCAACTCGACCATCCTGTCTGCCATTTCCCCGTAACCGTTGTCACCCTCGGTGCGATGGCTACTGAAAATGACTGCGTAATACGGTGGCTCAGGAGTTTTGGCTATCTCTGACATAGATCCCTCTAGACATTTAACGCCCGAGCACAGCGGCACGAACAAAGTGAGTGTCCAGCACCGCAGGTGCGTGCTGATGCGACTGGTTATGTGAACGATTCAAATAAACCCACCTCAACCTATTAAACTGTCGATGCCATCAGCTTCAATGGTTCGTTTCACTTCATCTAGCGCGGCCGCATCAGTGTCAAATTCGTCGTCCCAGACCAGCGAGCTATTTGACTCGTCGATAACTTCCAACATCCAGCCACCTTTATCACCGCGATAAATATCAACCTAGACAGTTTTGCCATCCACGGTGATTGGCTGCGACAACAGGCTCATTTCAAGTTCAAACTCTTCTGCCATTACTTAGCCTGTATACGATACATAGTTCATATAACGCCTTGCTCACCGGAAAATTAGGAGCGCAGCGAGTAATTTTTCCGGTGCAGTAACTTGTTAAATTGCTATCGCTCATCTTCAAGTTCATGCCATACCCTGAGGATAATGATGATATTGGTATGCACTGAATAACGGACAATGTATTTACCAAAAACCATATCACGAATAGAGTCTGGTACTGGTGCTAACTTAACTTGCAAGCCCATCTTGGGAAACTCTGGCAGCAATTCAATTTTTGCGATCAATTCTGCGGCTATTCTGCCAGCGGCAGAGGGGTTATGCACTGCGATGAACTCACGCAGGCGTTTTAAATCCTCAATGGCCTCGTCGGTATAAACTAAATTCACTTACCCGACCTCGGCGCATCCTGCTCATGTTCAGTTCCCCAGCTATTCAGCCAACTGTGTACCTCACTGGCGTCCACCACCTTACCTTGAGCGGCAGATTCCATTGCATTCAGTGTCTGCTGCCAACGGTCTTGCTCAAGTTGCTGCTTCTCGATGTATTCCGATAAGGCTTGGTTGATCACCCAACCTTTGCTCCGATGAAGCCTGCTGGCAATTGCTTCCAACTGCTGTTCAACCTCTGCCTGAAAGCGGACGGTAGTAACACCCATGACTGAACCCTCTAAATTTGAAAACTACAATGTATTACATGATAGTTCAAGAAGGTACGCCAAGCAATTTAACGCTCCGCTAATGTGCGCCGCCTGCGGCGTCACCATTGAGCGGCTTGTTAGCAGATTCTGCCTGAAGACGCTCCACCAGCCACACCTTGATGATCGATTGGCGGGTAACGCCAATGCGCGCAGCCTCACGATCCAACGACTCGACAACCCAAGCCGGGAAATCGACGTTGATTCGCTTTTGTTCCTGATTAACGCGGCGAGCAGAAGACAGGTCCAGGTCATCAACAATGTCTTCCTGACCTTCCTCAAATTTTTTGTCGAAGTCTTTAGCTTTCATAGAGCTCAACCTCCTTCTTGCGGGAACGTCTGACTGAAATCAGACGAATACGAGCATCCCTGTATGTGACGACGGCCGACCAGTGCTTTTCGGCAATCTTGCCGATCAGCAAAAACCTGGGCTCGTCCTCTGATTTTGCCCGGATTTCCAGCAGGTACGGATCTCTCCACAACTTTTGGACGGCCCGGAAATCAATACCGTGCTTTTCCAGATTGGCTTGGCTTTTGGCTTCGTCGAATTCAAACTCATCCATGAGTACAAATTATTCCTTTTTTACTCATCTCGCAAGATGTGGGAGGAGTAGTGAAACTGCTAACGCTTGCAGTTGCGGCAGGTACGGAGTGCAACGGAGTACCTGTCCGACAACCTGCTTTTGTTAAGGGGTTTTATAGCACCCCTTCTTTTTTGAGCTGGCTGTGTAATTTCTCGACCTCATTTAACATCTCTTGGACATCGAACTCCTCACCTCGAAAAATATACCGAGCTCCATTTGGGTTAAACGTCCTCATTCTGTCCTTGTCGTCAATACCCACGATAGCCTTAGGATCGCCAATCATGTCCGAAACTATGTTGCGCCTTGGGCTATTTGCCTCCCAGTCATCCAGCCTTTCGTCATAGTGTTCTAAGTGATCTCGCAGCCTGCGGTCTTTAAGGAGGTGAGCATCATCAAGTTGTAAAACAGCCTTCAGCGCCTTTGAACGCAGCACTCTCGGGAGCTTATGACACCTTTTAGAGAAATCTGAGGAGCTCTCCTTTTTTCGTTTTTGGGGTAGAGGAGGCCAAAGAATTCGGGAGATATTACTAGTGTGCGTCAAAAAACTGTGAAGCCCACGAAAAACCTCGCTGTGATGAAACCTTGATTGGTCTGGAGTCAGATCATGACCGCGCGAGGCCTGAAGGGCAGAATTCACCTGGTGGATAGCGCCTATTGCGAACTCACACTGTTTCTTCAGCTCCATCAGGAAGACTGACTTCACATGTTCATCCATGCCTACCCCTTAACGCCCGCCATCACCGGTGACAAAACCGTAGCGAAGCGGAGGTTTTGGCATCCGGTGCATGGCCTGGTTATGTAGTTAAGGCAAAACGGCACCACCGCTCACCGATATTATCTCGTACTAGCAGCAAGGCGCGCGCCCAAGGCGACGAACAGAGCCCCAAGGCCTCGGTCCATCCATAAGCCAACTCGCCGATTTTGCCTCAAGAATGCTCCTAACTTTGACCCCGCCAAAACCAAAGGTGGCTCTATGAAAGCCGCCACGACAATGATCAACGTTCCATGCAAGAACAGCTGAGCACTCGCAGGACCAGCGCCCTCGACGACAAACTGCGGCAAGAAGGCAAGGAAGAATATGGCTACTTTCGGGTTAAGTGCAGATACAAGGACTCCTTGCCAATAGATCGAACGCATCCGTTGATTGCTACCGCCCTCGTTGGATATAAACGAGTCACCACGCGACATCAGCATTTTTATACCAAGCCAGACTAGATACGCAGCACCTACCCACTTAACAACAGAAAATGCTAAGGCGGAAGTCGCAAGGATTGCGGAAAGACCCACCGCTGCCATTACTACATGCAACCCTGCACCGGTCCATATGCCAATCATCGCAGCGAACCCATGTCGACGTCCGTTGCGCAAGGTCTGTCCTAGAATGAACGCGATATCTGGGCCGGGGGACAAGTTCAGAAGAGCCGCCGCAGCAAGAAATGTCATCCAGTGGACTATAGTGTACTCAAACATTGCGAAACCCCTTTATTCTCATTCTTGGCAACCGCTGCGCAGTAACTACATAATCGGGATAGGGAGGCACCTCACGATGCCCCTCCTCCCACATCACCGGGCATACGGATCACGTACCACGGCGATTCAGTGACTTGACTCAACCCGTTACCGCACTGCCAGTTCCGGCAGTCCATAGCTCCGAAACAACCGGGCCGGTAAGGCTTGCCGCAGTGCCGGCGAATGACTCAGCCGCCACGGGCCGTGGGCTGATTTCGCAGTGTTCCAGGCCAATTTGACCGAGACGCCCCGCTTTCTCAGCTCACGATACCCCTTTCGGCCCCATTGCTTCCACACGTAACTTCTCATTCTCCGCCGTATCCACTTGTCCAGGTCCCGCAGCGGGCTCAGTACTTCGGCTGCGTCGAAGTACGCTTTCCAACCAAGCAGGGTCTCTTTCAGATCTGCGATCACCCGGGCTAATGAGTGGCCCCGTGTTCGGCGGCTCAGTATCCGGATCTGGGTTTTCAGCTTGGTGATGGCTTTGTCAGCCACTTTCAATCGCTGCCCTTTCCGGCTGAGGGTGAAGCCCAGGAAGCTGCGCTTCCAGGGCCGGTCTACCGCGCTCTTTCGTGTATTCACTGTGAGCCTCAGCGAGTCCTCGATAAAGCGCGTCAGACTCACCATCACCCGCTCGCCTGCGCGGTGACTGCCCACGTAGATCTGGCAGTCATCCGCGTAGCGAGCGAAGCGCAGGTTGCGCCGGTCCAGCTCCCAATCCAGTTCGTCCAGCACCACATTCGCCAACACCGGAGACAGTGGTCCGCCTTGCGGCACGCCCTCGGGTGTCGGGGCTTTGCGGTTGTCGATCTGAACGCCTGCCTTCAGATACCAGTTGATCAGCCTGAGCAGCGGCCTGTCCGGCGTATGCCGTTTCAGCCGTGCCATCAGCCGATCGTGATTTACCCGGTCGAAGAAGGCTTCCAGGTCCAGATCCACTACCCAGTTACGGCCTTCCCGGGCGCAATGCTGTCCGTATCGGACTGCCTGATGGGCAGAACGCCCCGGGCGAAAACCGTAGCTGTGTGGATGGAAGCGGGGTTCCCAGTCCTGCTGGATCACCTGAGCGATTGCTTGCTGGATAAAGCGGTCCAGCACCGTCGGGATGCCCAGAGGGCGGAAACCGCCGTTGGCTTTGGGGATGGTGACCCGCCGGACCGGTTTTGGTCGGTAGGTCTGCTGGAGCAGTTGCTGCCGGATCTCGGGCCAGTGTTGGCGCAGATAATCCGGCAGTTCATCCACGGTCATGCCGTCGATGCCCGGCGCTCCCTTGTTACGTCGAACCTGTTTCAGGGCGCGATTGAGGTTGTCCCTGCTCAATACACGCGCCATCCATGGTGAGGGTTGAACGGAGTGCGAGTGCTCCCGATTTCCGGTAACGGGTTCATCCCCTGGCTTTACCAGGGGCAGCGCAAGCTGCTTTACGGATGCCATCCCGTTCCCCTGCACGGATACTCGACTCCTGTCACTGTTCGGGCCTTCGGTTCACGGGCGAACCTACTATGCCCTCGGCTGATTTCTGCCACGCGATCAGAGGCGATCGCTCGTCTCTCAGTGGGTCCGTCCACACGTGGCAGACCTCCCGGGGTAAGGCACAGAGCTTTCACGGCGTGAACGCCCGATTTATAAAGCACACCCCGGTCGCAGAAGGAGGGCTTCGCGGTCACGTGCCCGCTCGCCCCGGATGTACCACACCTCGTATCGGGTTCCTGTTCGTCGCCCCGCCGCTTTGGATTGGGCTTCCTTCAGACCCCACCTCGCGGTGACGCCCTTGCCCTTCTCCTAGCCTTCGGCTCTGCGAACACCTGGCAGGAGGACTTTCACCTCCCTAGTTCTGTGCCATGCCCGGCACACACGCCTGCATAAACGGCGCCCGACTAGGGCGTCCGGTGGACGGCCGTCAGGCCGGGAACAAATTTAATGCACTGGTTATATTTTTCTACCGAATTTGAAAATTGCTATACCAATGAGAAACGATACAAACGTCCAAAGCGAGGCCAACGCCCCAATCCCCATAGCCTCCGCAAGACCAATAGCGCGTCCACTTACGATGCTCACACCAACAAAGCATTGCAAAGTCAAAGCGATGTCTCGGTGGGTGGTGTCGCCTCCGCGGCGAACTACAAAAATATAGTGCGCAACAAAAACCGAGAGAGCAGAGATTCCAGCACAAATACTGGCAACGAAAGTCAAAAGCTGAAAGACACCGATACACCCAAATTTTGGGTCACATGATTGAGTCAGATAGAGGTGACCAGCGTTCCAGAGAGTAACGGGGGCCAACACAGCGAAAAAAACCAGTGCTGCGATTTTAAGACTTACTCTCAAGCTCTCTCCAAATATAACGCCGCGCTCTGGGGCAAACCGGAGCGCAGCGTAGGTTTGTCCCTAGCAGCGCTTTGTTAGGTGTAAATTAACCACCGACCTCTCAACTACTTGGTCTTGCAGCCAGCCAAAGATATAAATTTGTCGAAAATAACTAAAAATTTGTATTTGGTTTTAATTAAAGTAGAAAAGGATGGATCTCTTGGGCAAGTCACTATCATTTTGGCATTTGCGCCAGATGTGACAAAATTCCGGTAATCCATGTAAGATTGAAACTCATGTTCGTTCCCACATGCACACTGAAATGGCTTGCCATCATAAACGGACATATCTCTATGTTGTGGCACTCGAATTCCAGCTTCGAGTAAAAATTGTTCTACGTTTAAATTTTTCATGCTTTCCTTCACATATCTCATCGTTGACTATTCAAAGATAATCTTGCCAAATTCTGGATAAACAAGCCCGCCAGCATTACAGAAGCAACCTTTAATTTTCTCCTTTATCTCAGACAGACTCGTATTCATTAAACCTTTCTCGTCGTTGCTTTTGATAGTTATCGAATCATCAGTAACTTCTACGATGAGTAATTCGTTTTCGAGTACGCTTTCTATGCAAGTGCGGGCGCAATTAAGGGCGCTTTCGAACTCTTCTTCTGATATTTCATCAGGCTTCAATATTTTGATTTTGTACATTTACAATTGTTTCCCTTTGATTTTTTCAAATAAAGCAATTAGTGGAGAAAAAATAATAAAAATTGTGAAAAAACCGATTAATAAGGGCCATAATAACGCGGAAATCATTGGGGCTTCTGATGTTGCTACCCATCGCTTAAATGGCAGGTAAAGTAAAGCCGCGACCACAAGCCATAACGCGACCATGTGTCAAGATCCCCCTTCGAACATTTTCCGATCATTCAGATCCATATTCTTCCAATACTTCTCGATATGATCCATCACTGCCATAGTTTGTTCTTCGAAAGATGCACCTTGTCGTTCCATAAAGCCTGCGGTAAAGAGCAACTTATTCTGAGAGTACTCATTGGTCATTGTTCCGGCTACGAATTTCTTAGGTATTGACTTCCTTTTGGCAAGAGCATTTAGCATTGCTGCAAATTCTTCCATTCGATCTTTATTTGTCATCCACGATGGATAGGGGGCTTCCCCACCACCTGCTAGCTCCCTTTCAGTCCTAAGCTTATTTGCATAATGGATGCGTGCTTTTGCCTTAATGAAAGACCAAAGCAAAAACACGACTACCAATCCAATTATTATTTCCATTTCTTCTCCTTTCTCAGAGCTGAGCGGTGCCTGATTACACCTAACAGGTATTAGACGGCGCGTCCTATGATTGGATGAACGCGCCAGCATGTTTACTTAGCAAATGTAGCCTACCTTTTCGTGCATAACCACATGATTTTAAAATAAATTAATATTAATTAGGCTGCATTTGCAGAATTCGCATGCTTGCGCGTTTTGCCAAGCTCAATAATACTGTATGTATATCCACTGCCAGGAGACAGACACCAAATGGATATGCAAAGCAGGCCTCCGAAACTAATGGATCGTGTGAAAGCTGTTATGCGAGTAAAGCGCTACAGCCCACGTACTGAAAAAACATACTGTTACTGGATACGTTACTTCATTCGCTATCATGGGGTGCGACACCCAGCCAGTATGGGCTCTTCTGAAGTCCAAGCTTTTCTGGAGCACCTTGCCGTAGAGCGATATGTGGCTGCAGCTACACAAAACCAAGCGCTTAATGCTTTAGTATTTCTGTATCGCCATATCCTTGATATGCCATTGGGTGATATTGGTACCTTTTCACGAGCTAAACGCCCGCGTCGATTACCTGTCGTGCTTTCTCACGAAGAGGTTATGCGCGTATTAAATCAATTGTCTGGGCCTATGAATTTGATGGCAACCCTTATGTATGGCTCGGGACTGAGACTCATCGAAACGTGTCGTTTGCGCGTAAGAGATATTGATACCGAACGCCATATCATCACCGTCAGGGCAGGGAAAGGTGATAAAGACCGAACCACTTTACTACCCGCTGTCTGTCTTCCCGCGTTAGAGGCGCAAATTGAGTCGGCTGAACGGCAACTTGCCTATCGGCTAGCACGTGGTCGCGTACCAGTAACTTTACCTCATGCTCTGGACCGTAAGTACCCAAACGCAGGTATTTCCCTAGGTTGGCAATGGCTGTTTCCTGCCAGCCGCCCATGCTGTGATGATGCCGGGAACGTCGTTCTTCACCATATTCATTCATCGGCTGTGCAAAAGGCCGTGAAGCAGGCGATGAAATCTGCATCATTGCCACGTCCAGGCTCTTGCCATACCTTACGGCACAGTTTCGCCACCCAATTACTAAGCCAAGGCACGGATATTCGCACAGTACAAGAATTGCTAGGCCACAAAAGTATCGAGACAACGCAAATTTATACGCATGTAATAGGTAAGGAATTTGCAGGTGTGCGCAGCCCTTTAGGCTAGTCAAAAGCAAAGCACGCTACCGCCCCGGTGCATCTGGGCTGCGTTAAAACGCTCCGCTTGTGACCGTGTTTGGCTAATTAATCATACTTTATTCACAAACCCACCTCAGGTCACGTGTTGAGGCGAGAAAGGGCGTTGTATTTAAGTTGAATAACTTACTTGGTTTTTGTTCGGGCATCGCTTCGCGATGCTTCCGCGGGTGCCTCATTTGCTCGTTCCTCGCAAATTCGTTACCACGCGCTACGAAATGTGGCTATGCATGTATTAGTGCCAACCAAGGGCACTGCTGCCTCGCTCGTTACTAGGCGCTACGAAAGCCCCTCCCCTAACTCTTAGCTTACTGCTGGCCTTCCTTTGCAAATCCGATTAGCCTGCTAATTCACTATTAAGGGTTTGGCATGCAAGAGACGACTTCTCGGCAGCGCTTGGCGGGCGTGCTGATTCTGCTTGGCTTGATCGCACAAATTATTGGCTTTACAGGCTTATTGGGCACTGCCCATGCGGTGAGCTATTTGCTGTGGGTGGCGGTTTTGTTGCTGTGGCGGGATATTCCTCGCCGCTCGCGGGCTCAGGCGGGTGTGTTGATGGCGCTGGGTACGCTGATGCTACTGGTGGCGCGGTTTGTGTATGGCGCTGAAGTGGATTGGCCTGCGATGCTGCAGGGTAATGCCTTTGTGGCGGCGATGCTGGTGGGCGTTAGTTTTATCTCGCTGATTGGCAAGCAAGGCACTAAGGGTGCAACAGGCCAACGGGTGACTGGGGCGGGCGGTATTTTACGTACCTGGCTGGGGGTGCACTTTCTGGGCACGATTTTAAATCTCTCTACTGTGTTTATGGTGGGCGATAAGCTGGCCCGGCGTGGGCCGCTGACGACTCCGCAACTACTGGCGCTTAACCGGGGGCTTTCAAGTGCTGCGTTGTGGTCACCGTTTTTTGCTTCCATGGCGGTAGTGATCGCGTTGGTACCCGATGTGCAGTATGCGCAAATTGCCGTGGTGGGCTTTCCCATGGCGATGCTGTCAGGGCTGTTAACCACACTGGAACTAAGACGCCGATTTGATCTTACCGAAGTAGATGGTTTTTCGTTGTCGCCGCGCAGCCTACTGATGCCGGTGGGCATGGCGGCACTGGTGATGCTGTTTCACTTTTGGCTCACCCCTTCCCTTACCATCGTCAGCATTATTACCTTTCTGCTGCCTGGCGTGGCGGTGCTGAGCAACCTCCGCGATGGGCCACGTTTTACCCTACGGCGCATTCGTCAGCACACCACTACGCGGCTACCCGCCATGCGCGGGGAGATTTCGCTGTTTTTAGCCGCGGGGCTTTTGACGATTGGCCTTTCGACGCTGGTAAGCGCTGCGGCTGGCAGTGAATGGACGCTGTTCACCCGCTTTGGCGCGCCTCAAGCGATGATCAGCTTTGCCACGATTACGCTAAGCGCACTCGTAGGCCTGCACCCGATTATTGGCGTATCGGTGCTGGCATCCATACTCAATTTGCAGAATGGTGAACAAACGCTATTTGCCTTTGTAGCGGTCAGTTCGTGGGCTGTCGGCACCAGCGTGGGGCCGCTTTCCGGTATCAACCTTTCGCTACAGGGGCGTTATGGGGTAAGCGGTTATCGCATGATGAAAAACAACCTGCTCTACGCGGCGGTGATGAGCCTGCTTTCGCTGGTCGCGATCGCAGGCGTCAGTTATATAGTGGGTTAACCGGCTCGCTTAGGTCTCGACGATTTTATTGGGGAAGCGGTAGAAGTAGCGATGACCGCACTGGTGGCAAGGTTCCAGCCGCGCCACGTTAGGCAGCATTACTTGGGCGTCGCAATGGGTACAGGCCATTAAACCGGGTGCTGCCATTTCACCTTCGCAGTAGTCGGCGCGGGCGGCTTCTAAGTCCTCTTCAAAGCGCTCGCGGTCTACCACGCTGCGGTCAGCAATGGAGAGCAACGACTCCGCCACGCGACGGGAAAGACCTTCAAGATCAATACCCAACCAGCTGGCGACTTGCTTGCCGGTGTCCGCCATGTAGTAGCGCATATCTTTAAGATCGCGCTCTACCCAGGCACGCAGCAGCGCTAGCTCGTCTTTGGTGTACTCTTCCAGCTCCGATTCAAACTCAACCGCGTCGTCTAGATCCTTCTGTAAGTTTTCCCAGGTTAACTCGTTAGCGCCGCCCTGCATCCGCTCTAACAGTCGTTCGTAGCCTTCGCGTAGGCGATGGTCATTGTGTTGTTCAGTCATGGTGCCTCTCCTTTTGTCGACGCATACGGTCTCCTATCATCGGCTTACCGTTCAAGGATACACCTGCATAGGATACAATCGACCTCACTTATCTGACAGCCGTCATCTTACATTCACTTTGCGCCCGTATGGGCGAATACGCCAAGGCATTAAAATACCGATGGACGCACACTACAGCCCTCGTGAAATTGAACGCGACGCCCAACAGTATTGGGACAAAAATCAGTGTTTCAAAGCAGTGGAAGACGCAAATCGCGAGAAGTTTTACTGCCTATCCATGTTCCCCTACCCTAGCGGCAAGCTGCACATGGGCCATGTGCGTAACTATACTATCGGCGACGTTGTCTCCCGTTTCCAGCGCATGCAGGGTAAAAATGTCATGCAGCCCATGGGCTGGGATGCATTTGGCATGCCCGCTGAAAACGCCGCCATTCAGAATCAGGTGCCGCCCGCCGAGTGGACCTACCAGAACATCGATTACATGCGCAATCAATTGAAGGCGCTGGGCTTTGCCTACGACTGGAGCCGTGAATTCGCCACCTGCGATACCAGCTACTACCGCTGGGAGCAGTGGTTCTTTACCAAGCTGGTGGAAAAAGGCTTGGTCTATAAGAAGATGTCCACGGTGAACTGGGACCCGGTTGATCAAACCGTACTTGCTAACGAGCAGGTGATTGATGGCCGTGGCTGGCGTTCCGGCGCGTTGGTTGAGCGCAAAGAGATCCCGCTGTGGTTCTTGAAGATTACCGACTACGCCGACGAGCTGCTGGCCGACCTGGATAAAGTAGAGTGGCCTGAGCAGGTCAAAACCATGCAGCGTAACTGGATTGGGAAATCCCGTGGCGTTGAGCTGACCTTTGATATTAAGGCTGAAGACGGTAGCACCTATGATCCATTGGCGGTTTACACCACCCGCCCTGATACGCTGTTAGGTGTGACCTACGTGGCCGTTGCCGCAGGCCATCCGCTTGCCAAGCAGGCGGCGGAGCAGAACAGCGAGCTGGCGGCTTTCTGCGAAGAGTGTGCCAAAGGCGGTACCACTGAAGCCGAAATGGCCACCAAAGAGAAAAAAGGCATGGCCACCGGCCATCTGGCGGTTCACCCGCTGACCGGCGATGAAGTGCCTGTCTATGTGGCTAACTTCGTGCTGATGGAGTTTGGTACTGGCGCGGTGATGGCGGTTCCCGGCCACGACCAGCGCGACTGGGAGTTTGCCACCAAATACGGCATTGCTATTAAAGCGGTGATTGCCGACGAAAGCGGCCAGCCTGCCGACGTTTCTGAAGCGGCCTACGCCGAATACGGCACGGTAGTGAATTCAGGCGAGTTCGATGGGCTGGGCTTTGAACAGGCCTTTGATGCGATTGCGGCCAAATTGGCCGAGCTTGGCCGTGGCGAAGTCAAAACCAACTACCGCTTGCGCGATTGGGGCGTTGCCCGCCAGCGCTACTGGGGCGCGCCGATTCCGGTTAAATACGGCCCAGAAGGTCAAACCGTACCGTTAACCGACGACGAACTGCCAGTATCGCTGCCCATGGAAGTCACCGTCGATGCATCCGGCTCGCCGCTGAAAAAGATGCCCGCGTTCTCTGACCTGGGCGATGGCTGGACCCGTGAAACCGACACCTTCGACACCTTTATGGAGTCCTCCTGGTACTACGCGCGCTTCTGCTGTGCCGATAACACCGAGGCGATGCTGGACGAACGTGCCAACTACTGGCTGCCGGTGGATCTTTACATTGGCGGCATTGAACACGCCATTTTGCACCTGCTGTATGCCCGCTTCTTCCACAAGCTGATGCGTGACTTTGGCTTGGTCGATTCCGACGAGCCCTTCCAGCAATTGCTTACCCAAGGCATGGTGATCGCCGAAACCTTTTACCGCATTAAAGATAACGGCGGCAAAGAGTGGTTCAACCCTGCTGATGTAGACGTGCAGCGCGACGAGAAAGGCCGCCCGCTCAGCGCTATTTTGATGAGCGACGGCCAGCCGGTGGAGATGGGCGGCATCGAGAAGATGTCCAAGTCGAAAAACAACGGCGTTGACCCGCAGTCGATGATCGACAAGTTTGGTGCCGATACCGTGCGCCTGTTTATGATGTTTGCCGCCCCGCCGGAGCAGTCGTTGGAGTGGTCAGATTCCGGCGTTGAAGGTGCCCACCGGTTCTTGAAACGTATTTGGCGTCAGGTTAATGAGCACTTGGCAGCCGGCGCGCCGGGTACGCTGGCAACCGCTAACCTAAGCGACGACCAAAAAGCGCTGCGGCGTAAAACCCACGAGACCATCAAGAAAGCCAGCGACGACATTGGCCGCCGCACGACGTTTAATACCGCCATCGCTGCGGTGATGGAACTCTCTAATGCCATTGGTAAATTTGACGATAGCTCAGAGCTTGGCCTGGCAGTTAGCCGCGAGGCGTTAGAAGCGTGCGTATTACTGCTCTCGCCGATTACCCCGCACCTGTGCCATAGTCTTTGGGAAGCGCTTGGCCACTCGGGGCCCGCCATTGAAGCAACTTGGCCGGCGGTGGATGAATCCGCCCTTACCCGCGACAGCATCGAGCTGGTGGTGCAAGTCAACGGCAAGCTGCGCGCTCGCCTTGAAGTGCCTGCAAGCGCCGATAAGGCAGCTATTGAAAAAATGGCGATGGACCACGAAAACGTTCAGCGCTTCCTTGAGGGTAACACCGTGCGTAAAGTGATCGTGGTACCCGGCAAACTGGTTAATATCGTGGTGAGTGGATGAACCGGCGCACGTTTCTTACCAGAAGCATTACCATCAGCATCGCTGCCTCGGCGGCGGCGCTACTCAGCGGCTGCGGGTTTCGGCTAAGGGGCAGGGACTCGCTACCTACGTTGCCCACCCTTGCCTTAGAGGGCGACACCACCAGCGCCGTTGCTCAACAGGTTGCCATCCGGCTTCAACAGCTAGGCACTCAGGTAGTCGCGGGTGCCCCTTGGCGGGTAACGCTGGGCACGCCCGCGCTAATCGAGCGTCGGCTGGGCGGTGACGGCCGCGCAAGCCGTGAGCATGAGCTAACGCTCAGCACTACGCTTTCAGTGCAAGAGCGCGCGTCCAATGCTTATCACCTCAATAACGTGGCGCTAACGACCAACACCCGCATTCGCGTCAGTGATGACGACTTGCTCAACCGTGAAACGCTAATGATGGAAGCTGAACAAACATTAGCCCGCCAGTTGTCTCAACGCATCATCGAACGGCTCGCCAATGTTGAGGGCATGCAGTGAAGGTATTTGCTGATCAGCTACCCGCTGCGTTGGCAAAAAAGCTTCCACGCGTGGTGATTGTGGCCGGCGATGAGCCCTTGCAGCATCGCGACGCCTGTGATGCGGTAAGAGCCGCCGCCCGCCAGGCAGGCGTTGAAGAACGCGAAGTACTCGATGTAGAGCCCAACTTCGCTTGGGGTCGCTTGATGGAAATGTCCAGCAACCTTTCGCTGTTTGCGACAAGCAAGCTCCTAGAGCTGCGGCTGGGTAATCACAAGCTGGGGCAAGAAGGCAGTAAAGCATTAGCGCAGCACGCCGAAACACTGGATAACAGCGACGACATACTGCTGATTAGCATGGGCAAGCTAGACGCCAAACAGCAAAAAAGCGTCTGGTTTAAAGCCTTGGATAAGCACGGCCTGTTTGTGCCGGTGTGGCCAGTGGACGCTTCCCGCCTAGGCTATTGGCTGCGTGACCGCGCCTCCCTTCATGGGCTACAAATTGATTTGGACGCGGCCCGCCTGCTGGGCGAGCGCACCGAGGGTAACCTACTGGCTGCCGACCAAGAGCTGCAAAAACTGGCACTCATTCACCCCCAGGGCACACGCTTGAACGTAGAAAGCATTGCCCAAGGGGTAGAAGACAGCACGCGCTTTGATGTTTTCAATTTGGCCGATGCCTGCTTGAAAGGCGAGCCCAGCCGCGCTTCACGCATTGTAAATGGCCTGCGCAGCGAAGGCGTAGAAGCCCCCATTGTGCTGTGGGCGCTTAGCCGGGAGCTACGCACCCTGCTCTCGCTGCATCAACATCTGGATCAAGGGCAAAGCTTTGAACACGCCTGTAAAACTCAAAAGCCGATGATTTTTGATAAGCGACGCCCCGCTTACCAAAAAGCCGTCAGCCGGCTCCCCATGAAGCGGCTGCATAAATTGCTGCTGATGGCCCAACGTCTCGACCTGGCGGTAAAAGGTGCCGCTGCGGTGCCACTTTGGCCCGGCCTTCACGATTTGGCTATGACCATGGCAGGCGGCCGTGGGTTGCTTTCCGAAACAGCCTGGACGTATCGCATTAGTGCAAACAATTAGCACTTTGCATATTACACTTAAAAATCAAACCATTTGTTTCTATACTCACTCCACACCACCCCGACTAGTCTATAAGGAAGAAGACGATGAAAACATTGCGTGCTTACCTCTCGACCCTGCTCATTGCAGCGCTGGTGTTTACCAGCTTACCCCTAGCAGCCGCCCCCACTGCTCCCCACACAATGGACTTAGTCTCTACCCAATCTGTTTTGGCAGGTGATCGTGCCGGCGCAGACCGCGAACGCATTAACGAAATTCTGGCTCGCGCTGACGTGCAAGATCAGCTGCTAAAACAGGGTGTTGATTTAGACGAAGTAGACGCCCGTGTTGCCGCGCTTAGCGATGCTGAAGCCCAGCAAATGGCCGAACAGCTTGAGATGCTGCCAGCCGGTGCCGGTGGCGGTGTGATCGGTGCCCTGTTTGCGGTATTTATTATTCTGCTAATTACTGACATTCTCGGCCTGACCGACGTTTATCCGTTTACCCGTTAATAGGCAGCACATGAATACGGTATTTTTAAAAAGTAAGACGCTTTCTTACGCCCGCTTTGCGGGCGTTTTTATTATGCTGCTAATGCTTAGTGCCTGTGCCCGCAATCCAGTATTGCTGCAAAGCACTTACAGTGACCTTCCCCCGCAGGTGGAGCTTCGAAGCGTTCCTTTTTATGCTCAAACCGAGTTCCAGTGTGGGCCAGCAACGCTTGCCATGGTTCTCAACCACCAAGGGGTAGCGGCCAAGGTTGATCAACTGATTCCTCAGGTATTCATACCCGGTCGCGATGGCAGCGTGCAGCCTGAAATGCTGGCTACCGTGCGGCGCTATGAAAAGCTCGCTTTCCCTATTCGCGGCACCATGGATACCTTGCTAGGCCATTTGGCAGCAGGCGACCCTGTCGTTGTGATGCAAAATTTATCGCTGCCTATTTATCCTATGTGGCACTACGCGGTGGCTATCGGCTACGACTTACCCAACGAGACACTTATCCTGCGCAGCGGTGAAATCGAGCGCCATACCATATCGTTTAGCCGCTTTGATGCGACTTGGGCACGCACTGAACGCTGGGGGTTTGTAGTGGCTGAACCAGGCACCCTTCCCACAGGCGTTACCCCGCGCAATGCCTTAGAAGCGATCAGCGCCTTTGAAGAGGCTCATGGGCCACAGGCCACGCTTTCTAGCTGGCAAGCATTTGTGGAGCGTCATCCCACTAATGCCGTGGGGCAGTTTGCCCTAGGCAACGCGCTTTATGCTGACCAGCAACCTGCTCAAGCACGCCAAGCATTTGCGCTGGCAACAGACCTCAATCCAGAGATGGGGGCCGCATGGCTAAACCTGGGTCTTATTCTGCTTCAGCAAGAAGAGTTTGATGCTGCTCATGGGGCATTAACAAAAGCGGCTTCGCTCGGTGGAAACGTGCAAGCAAAAGCACGCTTAGCCCTAGACACGTTCAAATAGTTAAAAATACGTGTTAAATATCAAACACTAACAACAAATATTAATCATACAGAGCACAAGTATGACCCTGCAATTAGTAAAGTTGATGGATGGCAGGTGCTCTATAAGAGTGCTTAAGTTGTGTAAGGACGGAATCGTTAATCAGTCCATGGGAATGCCTAACCATTGATGGGAGAGGTGCCATGCAGCACTGGCCTTTGCAACAGAAGCGCTTTTTCAAGCGGTGTTGTTATTATCAAGATACACACTCTCTGCTTCAGCCTTTAGCAGAGAGGAACGTCATCACGATCAGCACGTTAAGCCTATAGCGATGTTTACTCATCTGTTCGCTCACCAAGCTCGCTGGCGCTTAGCTTCTTTTTTTGCACTGGTTCTCTGCACGATGTCAGTCATCATAGGCAGCTATGTTTACAGCACTTGCCAAAGAGCTGAGGCAGACTACACCACGTTAATGAGCGATATTGTACTCGCGCAGCAAGCGACCCCCCAGTTGCAGGCAGCCATTAAGGAAGGCACTCGCCAACCTAATGACCAACAGCTTGAATATATTGCCTATTTCATTTCACTTTCGAAGCAGTATTTAAACGGCATTCAAAACACTATTGAGCAGCATCAATTTCTTTCCTCGGGAGTTAAACACCTCAACAATAATTTCTCTGAGCTAGAAGAGCGCCTTATACGCCTTGATCGGCAAGTACTCGCCGCACAGAACCGACCCGAACTTATTAGCCCACTGCAGCAAGAGGTTACGGATGTCGGGGAAAACCAGGCTGGGCTGTATAACACGCTGCTTAATGAGGTTCACACTATCTCTCAACAACAGCGCTTAGCAGTGCAGCGGCTTTCTATCGCTGTTAGCGTGCTGCTGGTATTAGTGGTTAGTGCAGCCATCACCCTATTCATGGCCGTTCTCCATCTGCATAGGCAGCGCAACCACATGCATCAACTGATGCTAACGGATGAATTAACCGGACTATATAATCGGCGGCATCTGGTTGATGTTGCATTTGCAGCGCTTACTCAGGCGAAGCGTAGTAAAGCCCCTCTCAGCCTTCTGTTGCTGGATATCGACCACTTCAAGCGTATCAATGACACCTATGGCCACCCTGTTGGTGATGAGGTGCTACGCCAAATTAGTGGACGACTACGGCATTTAAGCCGCCCGTCGGATACATTGGCAAGGATTGGCGGTGAAGAGTTTTGTTTGTTAATGCCTAACACCAGCACTCTGGATGCATTACAGGCGGCAGATCGGCTACGCCGTGAAATCGAAAACATGACGCTTAACGGTATAGCCATAAGCTCACCTACCGTGAGCATTGGCGTAACAACCGGTAATGGGGGGGCACACACTTTTGAGCAGCTTTACTCATTTGCAGATACGGCGCTTTACCAAGCTAAAGCGCATGGCCGTAACCGCGTAGAAAGCCTACTGCCACCCATTGCACAGTCGCCCGAAAAAGCTTATGCCCCCCAACTCATCAGGCAGCACAGTGACTTGTAATTAAAATACGCGGTTTAAACCATTTTGCGCAGCCACTCGATAGGCTTCTGCCATTGTCGGGTAGTTAAACGTCGTATTAACGAAATAATTGAGGGTATTGGCGTCGCCCTTCTGCTGCATGATCGCCTGGCCGATATGTAATATTTCAGAGGCTTGATCGCCAAAACAGTGTATGCCGAGTATCTCCAAGGTGTCTTGATGAAACAGGATCTTGAGCATGCCCACGGTATCGCCGGTGATTTGTGCCCGTGCGGTATCTTTAAAAAAGGCCTTGCCAACTTCATAGGGCACTTTTGCTTCTGTCAGCTCACGCTCATTAGGGCCAAACGAGCTGATCTCGGGAATAGTATAAATCCCTGTCGGCACATCGCTAACAAAGCGATATTCTTTATCGAGCAATTCATTGCACAAGTTAAGCCCTTGGTCATAGGCGGCACTCGCCAAGCTCGGCCACCCGATCACATCACCCGCCGCATAAATATGGGGAATCTCGGTGCGGTAGTGTTCGTCAACGCTTAGCTGGCCTCTGCCATTAGCGGTTAAGCCAATGTTTTCCAGACCCAAGCTGTCCGTGTTACCGGTTCGCCCATTGGCCCATAAAAAAGCGTCAGCGCGGAGTTTTTTACCTGACTTCAAGTGCACAATGACGCCAGATTCATCGCCCTCTACACTGGCATACTCTTCATTATGACGAATAAGCACGCCGTGCTTACGCAGATGATAAGAGAGCGCATCGCTGATTTCATCGTCCAGAAACGAAAGCAGGCTGTCGCGGTTGTTAATTAGATCAACTTTGACGCCTAAGCCTGAAAAAATAGAGGCATATTCACAGCCAATCACCCCGGCGCCAAAGATCACCAGGGTGCGCGGCGTATGAGAAAGGCTCAAAATCGTATCAGAGCAGTAAATACGCGGATGGCGGAAGTTAATATCAGCCGGCCGATAAGGACGTGACCCGGTAGCGATAACAATTTTTTTGGCTACCAATTCATCCATACCCTCTTGGCGATCACGCACTAGCAGTGTGTGCTCGTCTTTAAAGCGGGCGACGCCGTGAAACAGATCGATTCGGTTGCGTGCATAGAACGTCGTCCGCATTTCTACCTGTTTATCAATAGTGCCGCGTGAGCGCTCCATGACTTTAGGAAATGAGAACCAGCGGGGCTCACCAATATCGCGAAACATACGGTTAGTGTTGAACGCCATGATCTGCTTGACCTGATGACGCAATGCCTTGGAGGGAATTGTTCCCCAGTGAGTGCAATTGCCGCCTACCTGAGTTTGTTTCTCGACAATCGCTACACGCTTTCCATGCTTTGCAGCGTTAATAGCAGCACTTTCACCCGCAGGCCCTGTACCGATAACCACGACATCATAATTGTGAACCGCCATACTAACCGCGCCTCTCTATTGTCATTAAAAAACCGTCATTAAAAAAACGTCATTACAAAAACAGCCGTTAAAAAACAGGTATTACAAAATAGCCATCTTAATTTAAGTTAAATTAACAAAAAGCCGCCATTAAAAAAGTGGCGCTCAATAAGCGCGGCTCTCTGTAAACAAACATTTTTGAATTAGCGTGCTTAGTGCTTAGCTATCGACGGGTTGCGTCATAGCCAAGATCGGCACCGCGACTTTCGTCACTGCGGCGGCGAATGCTGCCCCGTTTGCGGTTTTCTTCTTCACAGACTTCGTCTTTACCACCGCAAATATCGCAGCCGTCTTTCATACCTATTTGATTTAAGCCGCCACACGAACCCGCAATCGGTTTGCGGCCCATAATCACGCCAACAGCCATTGCGCACATAATCAGTGCCATAAAGCCAAATACCAGTAGCCACATTGCCATATTATCCACCGTTACATTGCTTGTTTAATTTATGCCTAACCTACCGACACTGGTCATGCCGATAAGTGCCTCACGTTAATTTTCATTTCCTGATTATACCTTAGCTCGCCTATTGTTATCAGCGTACCGTCTACCCAATTAAAAACAAGCGGGGCCAGCCCAAAAGGCCAGCCCCGCTCATTACAACAATTCAATCGATTTTACATCGACTGATTAGCCACCAAAATCATCCAGCAGGATGTTTTCCGGCTCAACGCCCATATCAATCAACAGCTTGATAACCGAGGCGTTCATCATCGGGGGCCCGCACATGTAGTACTCGCAATCTTCAGGAGCCGGATGGTCCTTCAGATAGTTTTCATACAGCACATTGTGGATGAAGCCTGTTGGGCCTTCCCAGTTATCTTCCGGCTGCGGATCAGAAAGCGCCAGGTGCCATTCAAAGTTGGGGAACTCTTCGGCTAGCTTGTCGTACTCTTCGTTATAGAAGGTTTCACGCCAAGAACGTGCACCGTACCAAAAGCTAATCTTGCGCGAAGATTTCAAACGCTTGAGCTGGTCGAAAATATGGCTACGCATAGGTGCCATACCTGCACCACCACCGATAAAGATCATCTCAGCATCGGTGTCTTTGGCAAAGAACTCACCAAACGGCCCCATAACCGTGACCTTGTCGCCCTCTTTAAGATTGAAGACGAACGTAGACATCAGGCCTGGCGGGTGATCAGTACCAGGAGGCGGCGTCGCAATACGGATATTGAACTTGAGGATACCCTTCTCGTCCGGGTAATTCGCCATGGAATAAGCACGAATGATTTCCTCATTGCTCTTATGGGAAATTTTGAATAGATCAAATTTTTCCCAGTCACCCCGGTACTCTTCATCGATATCAAAGTTAGAGAACTTGATGTCATAAGGAGGCGCTACCAGCTGCACATAGCCACCGGCGCGGAAGGCAACTTCTTCACCTTCCGGCAGTTTCAGGTTCAGCTCTTTGATAAAGGTAGCAACGTTGGGGTTAGCAACCACCTCTGTTTCCCACTTCTTCACGCCAAACACTTCTTCAGGTACTTCTACTTTCATGTCCTGCTTTACAGGTACCTGACAAGAGAGACGCCAGCCCTCTTTCTTTTCACGCATGGTGAAGTGCGACTCTTCGGTTGGCAGGATAGAACCGCCGCCCTCTTCTACGCGGCACTTACACTGGGCGCATGAACCGCCGCCACCGCAGGCAGAAGAGAGGAAGATGCCGTTAGCAGCAAGCGTATTAAGCAGCTTGCCACCGGCCTGGGTTTTCAGTGTATGCTCAGGGTCGCCGTTGACCTCAATGGTCACGTCCCCGCTACTCACAAGCTTACTGCGCGCTGCCAGAATGATCATCGTTAAGCTAATAACAATGATCGTGAACATGACAACACCGAGCAAGATGACTGTTGTATCAACCATGTCGGTTTCCTATTGCTGAAGGTTTTCTGTAACTCGGCAGCCTAGACTGCCGAGAAAACCGGCTCCGATTAAAGCTGAATGCCAGAGAAGGACATAAAGCCCAGAGACATCAAGCCAACGGTGATAAACGTAATGCCAAGGCCCTGCAGACCGCCCGGCACGTCACTATATTTCAGTTTCTCACGGATACCTGCCAGAGCCGTAATAGCCAGCGCCCAGCCAACACCCGAGCCAAAGCCGTAAATAACGGATTCGCCGAAGTTATAGTTACGCTCCACCATAAACAGTACGCCACCTAAAATAGCGCAGTTTACGGTGATTAGCGGTAGGAATACGCCCAGTGCGTTGTAAAGCGCCGGTACGTATTTATCCAGGAACATTTCCAGAATCTGAACCAGCGCAGCAATAACGCCGATGTAAGAAAGCAGACCCAGGAAAGAGAGGTCGATATTTTCGGCACCACTGATACCCGTCCAGGTCAGTGCACCCTCTGCCAGTAGCAGATTGAAAACGAGGTTGTTCACCGGTACGGAAATGGTCAGTACCACGATAACCGCAATACCGAGACCGAACGCCGCCGATACCTTTTTGGATACCGCCAGGAACGTACACATGCCTAAGAAGAAGGCGAGTGCCAAGTTCTCAACAAATACCGAAGCAACGAAAAGGCTTAGATAGTGTTCCATATTACACAGCCTCCTGTGGCTTGGTGTTTTCTTTGATCTTGAACTCGTTGTCTTCTACCTGCTCGGGGTTGAAAGAGCGGATCGCCCAAATCAACAGACCGATAATGAAGAAGGCAGAAGGCGGAAGCAGCAATAGACCATTGGGCACATACCAGCCTCCATTTTGCACAGTAGGCAAAATAGTGAACCCAAACACGCTACCCGCACCTAGCAACTCACGGAAGAAACCAACCACCATCAGCACAAAGCCATAGCCGATGCCATTACCAATACCGTCCAGGAACGACATACCTGGCGTATTGGTCATCGCAAAACCTTCAGCGCGGCCCATTACGATACAGTTAGTAATGATCAGGCCAACAAAGACTGAAAGCTGCTTAGACATTTCATAAGCGTAAGCTTTGAGGATCTGGTCAACCACGATTACCAGCGAGGCAATGATGGTCATCTGAACAATGATACGAATCGAGGACGGAATGTGATTCCGAATCAGCGATACGAACAGGTTCGAGAATGCCGTTACAAAGATAACCGCCAGCGTCATGACCAGCGATACGCTCATGCTGGTAGTGACGGCGAGCGCAGAACAGATACCCAGTATCTGTAGTGCGATGGGATTATTCTTGAAGATCGGCGCCGTTAAGACGCTTTTCGCATTTACATCCGCCATGATCAGGCTCCCTCAACGTCGTCGAAGTCAGTGTCATTGTCTTCGGCGTCTTCTGGCTCGGTGCCGCTGCGGAACTTAGCCAGATAAGGACCAAATGCTTCTTCACTAAACCAGAAGTGAATCATATTGGTGACGCCGTTACTGGTCAGGGTCGCACCGGAAAGCGCATCGACTTCGTGTTCGTTACTGGCACCGCCTTTGGTCAGGTGAAGAGCCGGTGCGAGGTTGCCCTCTTCATCGTAAATCTCTTTACCTTCCCATTGAGCCTGCCAACGCGGGTTATTCACTTCACCACCCAGTCCCGGCGTTTCCGCATGGTCGTAGTACGTGATACTGACCACGGTGTTACCGTCACCTTCAACCGCGAGGAACCCCATCATGCGTCCCCACAGGCCTTGGCCACGGATCGGCAGAACGATCTGCTCAGGGGAATCGGGGTCACCGATTAGATAAACGGTTGCGAAGTTTTCAACCCGAGAAAGACCAGCAATGTCACGGTCTCCCGACAGGGTACGACCAGTGGCCGGGTCGCGTGCTGCTTCAAAACCATCGAAGGTGTCCGGATCAAACTGATCCGCATACTCGCCAGTTTCGAGCTCGACAACGCGGGCAGTGATCTGCTCACGGAAAGCTTCTTCAACATCCATACCGGGCTCGTAAAGACGCGCCACGTTCAGGATGTTGGTTTTACGGTCCAGTTCCTGATTGAGCTGCTGCATTGGGCGCAACGCGACCGCAGCAGTCGAGACGATGACCGAACACACAATACACAGTGAGAACGCCACAATCAGGATCTTTTTGATGGAGTTATTACCTTGTGCCATTAGGCAGTCTCCTCGGCCGGTACGCCAGTACGCTTGATACGGCGCTTAATATTGGCCTGGACGAAGAAATGGTCAATTAGCGGTGCAAACAAGTTAGCAAACAAGATCGCCAACATAATGCCTTCCGGGAATGCCGGGTTCACAACGCGAATCAAAACGGTCATCACACCAATCAGTGCACCAAACACCAGCCGGCCTTGGTTAGTCATTGAGGCAGACACTGGGTCAGTCGCCATGAATACCATACCGAAGGCGAAACCACCGATCACCAGGTGCCAGTACCAGGGCATAGCAAACATGGGGTTGGTATCAGAACCAAGCAGGTTGAACAACGTGCTGGTAACAACCATCCCGAGGAACACCCCGAGCATAATTCGCCAAGAGGCAATCCGTGTCCATAGCAGCACGGCACCACCGATGAAGATGGCTAGCGTAGACACCTCACCCACTGAACCAGGAATAAAGCCAAGGAAGGCATCCCACCAAGTAAAGGTATTTGCCAACGCAGACATACCGTCCTGGAACGCAAGCGAAAGTGCGGTAGCACCTGTATAGCCATCAGCGGCAACCCATATTGCATCACCGGAAATTTGTGCCGGGTACGCAAAATATAGGAATGCACGGCCGGTCAGTGCCGGGTTCAGGAAGTTCTTACCTGTACCGCCAAAGATTTCCTTGCCAATTACCACGCCGAAAGTGATACCAAGAGCAACTTGCCAAAGCGGAATAGTCGCCGGAAGTATCAGCGCAAACAGCACCGAGGTAACAAAGAAGCCTTCGTTGATTTCATGACCACGCTTGATGGCAAACAACACTTCCCAGAAGCCACCCACCAAAAAGGTGACTAAGTAAATCGGTAGGAAGTAGGTAGCGCCGAGCACAAAATTAGCCCATAGGCTGCCCGGATCATGCCCGCCTGCCAGCGTCATCATGACCGCTTCACGCCAACCGTTCATTGACGCGTAGCCCGCATCAATGGCCGTGTTAGCCTGCCAGCCAGCGGCCCACATACCAAAGAACATCGCCGGGAAGGTACACATCCACACGGTAATCATGATGCGTTTAAGGTCTATACCATCACGCACATGAGCGGTAGTTTTAGCAACGCTGGGGGGTGAATAAAAAATAGTATCTACCGCCTCGTAAAGCGCATAGAACTTTTCGTATTTACCACCTTTATGGAAGTGCGGCTCGAGACTATCGAGTGTTTTGCGAATACCCATCATCAGGCCTCTTTCTCGATCATGGTGAGATTGTCACGCAGGATGGGGCCGTACTCATATTTGCCGGGGCAAACATAGGTGCACAGCGCCAAATCCTCTTCGTCCAGCTCAAGGCATCCGAGCTGCATGGCAACCTCAATGTCGCCCACAATCAGTGAACGCAGCAGCTGAGTCGGCATGATATCCAGCGGCATTACCGTCTCGTAAGCACCTACCGGCACCATAGCTCGTTCAGAGCCATTGGTGGAAGTGGTGGGTGCATAGTTCCTCAGCCCTTTAATTTTAGAGATATAGATCCCCAAAACGGAGTGGCGATCAGCACCCGGAGAGAGCCAACCCATAAACGTGCGCTTATTGCCTTCTTCCAGCAAGCTCACTTGGTTGTTAAACCGGCCTAGGAAGGTCAACTTGCCCTCAGCGGCAAAGCCAGAGAAAACAGAACCCGAAATAACGCGAGTGTCTTCAGGCTTGATAACATCGCCCGCCAGCAGTTCATCTGTGCTAGCACCAACACGTGTACGCACAAGGCGGGGATTTTCAGCACGCGGACCGCCTACTGCGATGACACGCTTCACATCCAGTTTACCTTCCACAAACAGCTTGCCGAAGGCAATAACGTCCTGATAGCCGATATGCCACACTTTCTTGTGCAGCGCCACAGGGGAAAGGTAGTGAATGTGTGTGCCCACTAAACCGGCAGGGTGAGGGCCAGCAAAACTTTCGAGCTGCACGCCATCAATATCACCACCCGGAATAGAGGTATTTTCACCCGTACATAAGAAGACGTTGCCCTCGGTAAGGCGCGCTAACACCTTGAGGCCATCCTCGAATGCCTGCGGCTGCTCATTAATGATCAGTGCAGGGTCAGGGCTAAGCGGATGGGTATCCACGGCTGTTACAAAAATATCGGCAGGTGCGCTATCGATGGCCGGTGTGCGTGAGAAAGGACGGGTACGTAATGCTGTCCATAACCCTGATTCCACCAGCTGGTCAACAACGACCTGACGCTCAAGCTGCCCTAAAGCACCACGATCGTGAGCCGCGAATTCAACCGCTTCCTCAGTTTCGTCCACTTTAATTACGACAGACAGTAAGCGACGCTTTTCGCCTCGGTTTATTGCTATGACTTCACCGCCAGCGGGCGCCGTATAGCGCACGCCGTCAATTTTCTTATCGGTGAAGAGCAATTGGCCTAGTTTGACCTTATCCCCTTCCTGGACTTCCATGGTTGGCTTCATGCCAACGTAGTCGGTACCCAGGATTGCCACGTGGCGCACAGGCCGAGCATCTTCAATACGCTGCTCGGGCGCTCCCGTGATGGGGAGATCCAGGCCTTTTTTGACTTCGATCATAGTCTCGCCCAGTTGTTGAATCGGATGTACGAAGGTATGGGGTTCGAATGCTTATTTTCTGCTCAGTGAATTGTTATTTTCTGCTCAGATTGTTACCAGTCCGGCCCAAGCAGCACTTGAACCACCCCGAAAAATCCCTCGTATTATAAAGATAAGCGCGTCCAATGACCACATCCCTGATGGTCTCCAAAAGTGCTATATACACCGAGCAAAGAGGTTATTGAGGCCAAAAAAAACGCCACCCGGAGGTGGCGCTGATAGCTTTGTTGCGTTAAAGCCCAGCACACGGGCTTTTCCATGCTTAACTTAGCGTGGCAGCTTCAAGAACCGCACGTTAGACATTTGCTGCAAAATACGCACAACTTGGCAGCTGTAGCCAAACTCATTGTCATACCATGCATAAACAACGGCGTGATTACCATTGGCGATGGTCGCTTTAGCATCGACAATACCAGCATGGCGATTACCGACAAAGTCTGACGATACCACTTCTGCTGAGTCCACATAGTCGATCTGCTTCTGGTAAGCAGAATCGATCGACATACGACGCAAGTAATCGTTAAGCGCCGCAGCATCCGTTGGTTTATCCAGGGTCAGATTAAGGATAGCCATGGAAACGTTGGGGATCGGCACGCGAATGGCATTACCGGTGAGCTTGCCCTCAAGCTCAGGCAGCGCTTTAGAAACAGCCTTGGCTGCCCCTGTTTCGGTCAACACCATGTTGAGCGGCGCACTGCGGCCACGACGATCGCCTTTATGGTAATTATCAATCAGGTTCTGGTCGTTGGTGTACGCATGCACGGTTTCCACATGGCCGTTCACCACACCATATTCATCGTTAAGCACTTTCAAGATTGGCACGATGGCGTTAGTGGTGCACGACGCAGCGGACACAATCAGATCACTGTCACCAATGGCATCGTGGTTAATGCCATAAACGATGTTTTTGATATCGCCTTTACCCGGTGCTGTCAGCAGCGCTTTGGCAGCCCCTTTGCACTGCAGATGCTGCCCCAGGCCCGCTTCATCGCGCCAAATACCGGTATTATCAACAATTACCGCGTTATGGATATCGTAAGCGGTATAGTCAATCTCACTAGGCGAATCAGCATAAATCACCTGAATAACATTGCCGTTCACCGTCAAGGTACGAGCCTCTGCGTCGACCATAATGGTGCCATCGAACGGCCCATGCACTGAGTCCCGACGCAGCAGGCTGGCACGTTTTTCAAGATCTTTCGCTACGTCGCCGCGGCCGCGAACTACGATCGCGCGCAAACGCAGCAGATTACCGCCGCCAGCCTTCTCAACCATCACCCGCGCCAGCAAGCGGCCAATGCGGCCAAAACCGTAGAGCACAACATCTTGCGGCTCGCCTGTGCTAGCATCGGGCTGGTAGCCATCAATAATCTCGTGCAGCTCTTTGCGCAGGAAAGCTTCTACATCGCCACCACCCTGGCGCTTGAACATCACTGCCAACTTGCCTACGTCAACATGCGCAGGCCCAAGGTTCAGGGCAACCATGTTTTTAAGAATGGGGTAAGTATCCTCAACGGATAGCTCAGTCCCTTCCAATTTACGCACGAAACGATGGTCTTTAAGAATGCGAATAACCGACCGTTTGATCAGCGAACGTCCGAACATGGTGGCAACGACATTGTTCTGGCGATAGAGCTGCCCCACCAGCGGAATCATCTGCTCTGCCAAAGCTTCGTTGCCTTGCCATTCTTGAAAAACGTTTTCGAGAGCTTGCTGACTCACGTGCGGCCTCATTAAGGTAGTGAAAAAGAAGTGTAAAAAATATCGCGATAACCGATAAACAAAAACTTTCCTGCTGCATTATCGGGGGCAAGCGCAATCGCTGCAATGAATGGATGGTCGCACAACATGTAGGGGTATTACAGAAACGTCGATCTCACTACAAGACCACCTGCCAGACAACATTCAACCGCTATCAAAAGCCGCGGCACTCTAACTGAAACGAGTGATCGTGTATGATCTATTTTCCGTTTCAGCGCAAAACGATATCCTGCTTATGCCAACTTTTTCTCTGTTCGAACCGCCCCAGCCTCAAGGGACTCGCGACACGCTCTACTGGACATCGCCACCGGGCAGTGCGACCGCCCTGGCGCTCTCTCGCGTTGCCACCAACGCCCCGCTATTGGTGATCACCCCCAATACCGCCAGCGCACAACGTCTCGAACAGGATCTCTATTTTTATAGCGATGTACCGGTGCTGCCCTTCCCCGACTGGGAAACACTGCCCTACGATAGCTTTTCACCCCATCAAGATATTGTCTCGGCTAGGCTGCGCACCCTGCGCCAGTTACAAGATGGCGTGCGTGGTATCGTACTGGTTCCCATCAATACGCTGATGCAGCGCTTACCGCCGGTGGAATATATTGCCGGGCGCGTCATGACACTCAAAACCGGCGAGCGATTGAACCGTGAAGCGTTCCGTGAATCGCTATCCCGGGCGGGTTATCGCGCCGTTGAAACGGTTTACGAACCCGGCGAATATGCCATGCGCGGCGCGCTGATTGATCTGTTTGCGATGGGCATGGATGAGCCAATCCGCATCGATTTATTTGATGACGAGATCGATACGTTGCGCCACTTCGACCCCGGCAGCCAGCGCTCCACCGACAAACTAGACGCCTTGGAACTGCTCCCTGCCCACGAATACTCGCTCAGCCGCAGCGCCATTGCTTGCTTTCGTGAACAGTTTGAGACGCTCTTTGATGTCGACCCGCGCCAATGTCCGCTTTATAACGATGCACTGAAGGGCATTCCCTCACCGGGTCTTGAGCACTATCTGCCGCTGTTTTTTGAGCAAACCGCGTCACTATTTGACCATCTCACCGACGACACCCGAGTAGCGCTACTGCCTGGAATTTTTCATGCCGCGGAGCAACACTGGCAATCCATTGACGCCCGCTACGTTAACTTGGGCGTTGACCCAACTCGCCCGCTGCTGCCACCGCACCGAGCATTTTTCCCGGTCAGTGATGTATTCGCAGCGATAAAAGCTCGCCCGCGCATAGAGCTAACCGAAGATAGCGAGCAGCGCCACGCACAACAGCCGGAAGCGTCTCCACTTCCCACGCTCTCGATCAATGCGAGGGCGAAAAAACCGCTAGGCGAACTGTCGGCGTTTTTATCGTCCCACCCAAAGACACGCGTGCTTTTTGTGGCCGAGTCACGGGGGCGTCGGGAAGCATTAGAAGAAATACTGGCTCCGCTTAAACTCACACTGCCGCATACCGACAGCTTTCACGCCTTTATAGCCAGCAGCGAACAATATGCGATTACCGAAGGCTTGGTCGATAGCGGCCTGTGGCTAGACTCCCCCAGCTTAGCGGTTATCAGTGAAACCGAGCTATTTGGCGACGTGGTACGTCAGAGCCGCCGGCGCGAAAAAGCCACCGATGACAACGAGCTAGCGGTACGCCACCTTTCAGAACTGCGCGAAGGCGCACCGGTGGTTCACCAGGCTCATGGCGTTGGCCGCTACCTAGGGCTGGAAACACTAGAGGCAGGCGGCCAAGCGAATGAATTTTTAGCGCTCGCTTATGCCGACGGTGCCAAACTTTATGTGCCCGTCGACAGCCTGCATCTTATTTCCCGCTATAGCGGCGCCGGTGACGAACTGGCACCGCTGCATAAACTGGGTTCAGACCAGTGGGAAAAAGCCCGCCGCAAAGCCGCCGAGAAGATTCGCGATACCGCCGCCGAGCTGCTGGATGTCTACGCCCGCCGGGAAGCACAGCAAGGCGTGGTCTACGAAGCACCCGGTGAGGAGTATCTGCGCTTTGCGGGCAACTTCCCGTTTGAGGAGACCGCCGATCAACATGCAGCGATTGAAGCGGTGATCAGCGACATGACATCGCCGCAGCCAATGGATCGCGTGGTATGCGGCGATGTGGGCTTCGGCAAAACCGAAGTGGCCATGCGCGCGGCGTTCATTGCTGTGCAGTCTGGCCGCCAAGTGGTGGTACTGGTGCCCACCACGCTGCTGGCGCGCCAACACTTTGAAAACTTCCGCGACCGTTTTGCCGACACCGCCGTCAATATTGGCTTGATCTCACGCTTTACCAGCGGCAAAGAGGTCACGCAGACGCTGGAAAGCATTAAAAGCGGCCAAACGGATATCGTCATTGGCACCCACAAGCTGCTTTCCAAAAGCGTTGAACTGCCGAAAATGGGTCTGCTGATTATCGATGAGGAGCATCGTTTCGGCGTCGCGCAAAAAGAAAAACTCAAAACGCTACGCGCTGAAGTCGATATTTTGACGCTCACCGCTACGCCGATTCCGCGCACTCTGAATATGGCCATGAGCGGCATCCGCGACCTGTCAATTATTGCCACGCCTCCGGCTCGACGGTTGTCGGTCAAAACCTTCGTCCAGCAGCACGACAACAGTGTGATTAAAGAAGCCCTGCTGCGTGAAATACTCCGCGGCGGACAAGTCTATGTGCTGCATAATGAAGTGAAGACGATCGAAAACAGCGCGGAAAAGATCCGCGAACTGATTCCAGAAGCACGCGTTGGCGTTGCCCACGGCCAACTGCCTGAACGCAGCCTAGAGCGCATTATGTCGGACTTCTACCACCGACGCTTTAACGTGCTGGTATGTTCTACCATTATAGAGACAGGCATCGATGTACCTAGCGCCAATACCATCATTATCGAGCGCGCCGATAAATTTGGTTTAGCCCAGCTGCACCAGCTGCGGGGTCGGGTTGGCCGTAGCCACCATCAGGCGTATGCCTACCTGTTAACACCGCCACCCAAGGCGATGACCCGTGATGCGATCAAGCGCCTGGAGGCCATTAGCGCTTCGGATGATTTAGGCGCTGGGTTTACCCTGGCCAGCCACGATATGGAGATTCGTGGGGCGGGTGAATTACTCGGCGATGAGCAAAGCGGGCAGATGGAAACCATCGGCTATACGCTTTATATGGAGATGCTTGACCGAGCGGTGAAGGCCATTCGTGCAGGCAAAACACCTAACATCGATGCCCCGTTCAACACGGGCGTCGAAATTAGCCTCAACCTGCCCGCACTCATTCCTGATGATTATATTCACGATGTGCAGCAGCGGCTGGTGATGTATAAACGAATTGCTAACACCCAGAGCGATAGCGAACTTAAAGAGTTACAGGTTGAGCTTATCGATCGTTTCGGTTTGCTGCCTGCACCGCTGAAAAATCTTATCCGCCAGACCAAGCTGCGCCATCGCGCAGAACAGTTAGGCATCAGCAAGATTGAGGCTGGAGAAACCCGCGGGCGCGTGCTGTTTGATGGCAATACTCAGGTCGATCCGCTCACTCTGGTAACACTCATTCAAACCTCTCCCAAGCATTACCGCCTGGATGGTTCTGACACCTTACGATTTGAATTACCGATGGAAAGTGTCGACAAACGCTTCCAGCAGCTTGAAAACCTACTCAGCACGCTTAATCAAAAAGTAGCGGCGGCGTAAACCTTGGGGCAAACTTGTTTCAACACCCTGACCCACAGCTTGTTTCAACACAAACGCGCATCAGCAAAGAATTAACCAATTAGGAACGGCCATGAACATTCGCAATACCTTGACCCTCTGGGGTCCCACCAGTTTGGCAGTGCTGCTTGCCGCGAGCTTGGCCAACCCTTCTTTTGCGCAAACGGCTGAGCAGCAAGCTGACAGCCAGCCACAAGAGCTGTCTCAAAAGCTGTCTCAAGAACAGCAAAACGCCGTTGATGATACTGCACAAATTACCGATGAGGCCGATAAAGATGAGCTGCCCCGCGGTCATTTTCGCCTACCTGAAAAAGGCGACGTGATTGGAGAGCGCTACACCGTTGTTGTTGAAGATCCTGCACAGACGCTGATTGATATTGCCCGGCGCCACAACATTGGCTATGAAGAGATCCGCATGGCCAACCCTGATGTCAGCCTATGGGTGCCCGGCGCAGGTACTGAAGTGGTTATTCCCGCGCAGTACATCCTGCCTCCGGCTCCTCGCGAGGGGGTCGTGGTGAATCTTTCCGAACTGCGCCTTTACTACTACCCTGCCGATAAGCCTGGCATTGTCGAAACCTATCCGGTCAGTGTAGGGCGCGAAGAGTTCGCAACCCCCATCGGCATCACCCGCACCACTGTAAAAGTTAAAGACCCCGCCTGGGCACCGCCAGCTTCCATGCGCCGCGAAGCGGCCGAGCGCGGCGACCCTGCTCCATCGGTGGTTCCGCCGGGCCCTGATAACCCACTCGGCGAGCACGCTATTTTGCTGGCTATGCCGAGCTACCTGATTCACGGCACCAACCGCCCAGAAGGAGTGGGTATGCGCGTAAGCCGCGGCTGCATTCGCATGTACCCAGAAGACATTAAATCGCTTTATGAACGCTTACCTAGCGGCACCCAGGTCAATCTAATGGATGCGCCCTTTAAAGCAGGCTGGGGAGCCGATGGCACACTGTATGTGCAGTCTTTCCAGCAGTTAGAAGAGAATGTGGGCAATTTTGAGCCGTTATTAAACGCCCTTGAACGGGTTACTGAGCTGACTGAAGGTTCTATTGAAATCGATGCCGATCAGATTCAGCGCGCCATTGAGGCTCCAGACGGCCACTTCATTGCCTTATATGGCCCTCAAGCACCAGAATTAGAGCCTGAGCCTGTTGAGTTAATCAACGAAGTTGAATTCAGCGCTGCACCTAGCGACGAAGAAAAAACGTAATGCGCTGACATTCTTACAATGACTCTTGCAAACACTTTTCAACAGCTGGCGCGAAAACAGTTGTAGGTAAAACAGCTGCAGCAACAAAAAACCCCGCGTGAGCGGGGTTTTTTGCGTAGCTAGTGGCAAAATTACTTGCTTAACACCTAAACTTACCAGCGTATTGACTAGCTACAGCTTTCATCCAGCAACTGCTGAGAGGGTCTGATGACTCCCTCAGCAGCCCAAGCAGAATTACTTCTGCATGGAACGCTGGAACATACGGTTCATTTCTTCACGGTTCTGCTCAGACATCTGCAGGGCAGCTTGCGCATCGCGCTGAGCTTGGTTTGCAGTGTTCATCGCCTGAGAAGCCATGCTGCGTGCTTCTGCAGCGTCAGCTTGTGCAGATTCTGCAGTCATGCGAACTTCTTCCAGAGCGCTGGTAGAAGCACAGCCAGCCAGAATTGCCAGAGAAGCGGCAGCAGCAGTCATCTTCAGAGTAGTTTTCAGAGTCATAGTGTTCTCCTTGAGTCGTCCTTGGGTACTACATTAAGGGTATGACAAAGGTAAGACTACGCATTTCAACAACATGCTTAGCTTAAATTTGTCTACCTGCGGTGCAGGTTCTTTTCAATGACCTATGCGATTAAGCACGCAAGTCAAACGCTGTTTTATAGTAGACCACAGCGCTTGTCTATAGCCACCTGTTTTAAAACCTCGAACTTCCTTCAACGGCAACAGCTTAACGGATCACTACACGGGTGCCAACACCCACTAGTGCTGCCAAGCGGTCAATTTGTTCGTTGGTAACGGCGACGCACCCTTGGGTCCAATGGTAACGCCCATGGATGTCTGGGTCTGCACTGCCTAGACCATGTATCCCAATCGCTCCGCCGAGAGCGGTGTTTTGCGGTGGATAACCGTTACGCCGATAATAATCAAAGTAATCGTCGTAGTCACTCTGAGAATAAATGCCCTTTTCCAGCGCCATACGCGCATGAGGCGGCGTCGGATAATCAATACCAATAAAGGTGCGCCATTGGCTGGCGTAATTGAAACGATTAATCCGAAACTCGCCTAATGGCGTCACATTATCGCCGCGGACACGCTGTGTCTTAGCCCCTGAACGCCCTAATGATATCGGTGCAAAACGCTCCAACAGTGCGTTGCCACGATACACGCTAAGGGTTGCCTCTTGGTCGTCAACCAACACCCACAGCTCGTCGCTATGGCGCGGAACGTGGGCACGGGCGAGCATCGTTTCAACAAGATCTGAAGCGCCCGTTTGACTAGGCGCATTCATAGCAGCAGTGGCGACGGCTGGCATGCCCAGCACCATGGCTAGAAAACGGCGACGATTAATACGAGTCATGGCGGCTCTCGAACAGTAGCTCTTAAAAATGGTGGCTCTTAAAATATAGTGGCTCTTAAAAACATTAGCTCTTAAAAACATTAGCTCTTAAAACATGTCAACCTGCAGTTGACCTGCTAGGCATCGCTATTGGTTAGGCATAGCTATTGGTATTGGCTGTTATACCTTATTCCCGCATTTGCCGTTAGCAATTTCACCACAGCATGTGCAGTCTTACCATCAGTACACTTTCACCACCCACGCTTACCACTCTAAACTGGTTTCACGCAGCGCGCCTATTTCGCGCTTTGCTGCCTGAAGATTATCCAAAAGCTGCTCCCGTAAGCCCGTTTGATTACCTACCGCAATCACAGCGGGATTGTGAGTCGCACGCCGCGCAGCACCGTCGTCACTGTGCAAGCGCTCAAGTTGAACTACCAGCCAATTCAGCCAGCTTTCTGGCTGAGCTTTTAAGTCACGCAGGCGCTGCAACTCGGCTAGCGCTGGGCCATCGTGCGCGAGCAAAACACGCCAGTGGTGCTCACTTAAACGTGCGTGCTCGGTCACTTCTCGCAGCAGCGACTCCAGCGCTAGTTCAAAGTGCGCAAGCGCGCTCTCTTCTAATGCCATCTGCCGCGACTGAGCATGCTCGTCATCACCACTAGGCAACATAACGAGCAGCTCCGCTTGATACAGCAGCTGATTGGTTCGCGAGCGAGCACTCACTTGCGTTTATCCTCCACATGCCACTTACCAGCATCGTAGGTAGCTTTCCAGCCGGTGGCTTTGCCTTCTTCATCGGTCATCACGAATTGCTCTTTGCTCTTGCGTGAAAAGCGAATCTGAGCAGAGCGACCGTCCGGGTCTTCGCTGGGCGCTTTAAGAATAAAATGATACTTCTCGGGCAACTCATCGGCGTGCGCTTTTAGCTCTTTTACCAGCGGCGGCCGTGTTTCGCGATTTTTAGGGAATTTACTGGCGGCCAGGAATAGGCCACTTGCCCCATCACGCAACACATAGTAATCGTCAACTTTTTGGCAAGCCAGTTCCGGCATCGGAATTGGATCCATTTTTGGTGGTGCCACTTCACCGCTTTTCAACAGCTTGCGGGTATTCTTACACTCGCTGCTGGTACAGCCAAAGTACTTACCAAAGCGGCCTGATTTCAACTGCATCTCAGCGCCACACTTATCGCATTCAATAATCGGGCCGTCGTAGCCCTTAATTTTGAATTTGCCACTTTCCACTTCGTAGCCGTCACAGTCTGGGCTATTACCACAGATGTGCAGCTTACGCGTTTCATCAATCAGGTAGTTATCCATCGCCGTGCCACACTTGGAGCAGCGACGTTTGGCTCGCAGTGCGTTAGTTTCAGCCTCTTCACCTGCATCTTCGGCAACGGCTTCCTCACCGGGGATAAGGTCAATGGTGGTTTTGCAGCGCTCTTTGGGCGGTAAGTTATAGCCACTACAGCCCAGGAAAACCCCGGTGGAAGCGGTGCGAATTTGCATATGGCGGCCACAGCTTGGGCAAGCGATATCTGTCGGTACCGGCTGATTGGGCCGCATACCCTCTTCGCTCTCCGCTTTGGCAAGCTCTTCACGAAATTCGCCGTAGAAAGCATCTAACAAGGCTTGCCAGTTGCGCTGGCCTTCCGCCACTTCATCCAGGCTGTCTTCCATACGCGCGGTGAAGGAGAAATCCATTAAATCAGGGAAAGACTCTTTTAACCGCTCAGTGACAATGTCACCCAGTTTTTCGGCGTAAAAACGGCGGTTTTCCAGCTTCACATAGCCACGATCTTGGATCGTCGAGATAATGGAGGCGTAGGTAGAGGGTCTGCCGATTCCCTGCTTCTCAAGTTCCTTGACCAGGCTTGCTTCGGTATAACGCGGTGCGGGCTTGGTAAAGTGCTGCTGAGGGTCGAGCGCTTCCAGCGCCATCGGCGTGCCCTTAGGCAAGTCAGGCAGGCTCTGATCTTCATTTTTACCGCTGGGTTTCATCACCCGCGTATAGCCATCAAACTTGAGCACGCGCCCTTTTGCACGCAGTTCATAGCCATCGACCTCGACGCTCAACGTGCTTGACAGGTATTGGGCGGGGGTCATTTGGCAAGCCACAAACTGGCGCCAGATCAATTCATAAAGTCGCTCAGCGTCTCGCTCCATACCGGCTAAGTCAGTCGCCTTACGCTCAACACTGGAGGGGCGAATCGCTTCATGAGCCTCTTGGGCACTTTCTTTACTGCTATAGCGATTAGGCGCTTCGGGCAGGTAGCGCTCCCCAAACTCCTCACTAATATAGCTACGCACGCTCTCCACAGCGTCTTTCGACAAATTGGTGGAGTCGGTACGCATATAAGTGATGTAGCCCGCCTCATAAAGACGCTGAGCCATGGTCATGGTTTTCTTAACGGAAAACCCTAGCCGGCCGCTGGCGGCTTGCTGCAACGTTGAAGTAATAAAAGGGGCGGTAGGCTTTGAGCTAGTGGGCTTATCTTCACGAGAAGTAATCGCGAGCTTGGCTTTTCTTAGCTGCTCAATGCGTGCCAGGGTGTCTTTTTCAGACGTAGGCCGGAAGGCCTTACCGTCTTGGCGGGCAAGAGCAAAGCGCACCAATTCGCCGTCTGGAGACGCTAAATCAGCATGCACGTCCCAAAACTCTTCGGGAATAAACGCACGGATTTCGCGTTCCCGCTCAACAATTAAGCGCACGGCCACCGACTGTACGCGCCCTGCCGAAAGCCCACGGGCTACTTTCGCCCACAGCAAAGGCGAAAGCATAAAACCCACGACGCGGTCTAAGAAGCGTCGCGCCTGCTGCGCTTCAACCCTGGGGATATTTAGCGCGCCGGGCGCTTTGAAAGCATCCTGAATGGCATTTTTGGTGATTTCGTTGAATACCACGCGCTTGTAGCGGTCGTTATCGCCACCAATGGTCTCGCGTAGATGCCAAGCAATGGCTTCCCCTTCGCGGTCCAAATCCGTTGCAAGATAAATAGCGTCGGCTTTTTCAGCCAATTTTTTAAGCTCAGCCACGACTTTTTCTTTTCCCGGCAGCACTTCGTAGCGAGCTTCCCAGCCGTTATTAGGGTCAATCCCCATGCGCCGAATTAACTGATCCTGGCTTTTACGCTTTTTGTACGCTTCTTTCTCTTCCGCCGACATCTTACGTGTCGCTGCGGCCTGGCGCGCGCGCTCCTTAGGGTCGGAGGCTGCCTTACCTGAGCCGCTGGTCGGCAGGTCACGGATGTGACCCACACTCGACTTCACGATGAAATCGTTGCCGAGATATTTGTTAATCGTCTTCGCTTTGGCTGGCGACTCGACGATGACCAGTGACTTGCCCATAGTGCTCCACTTTCCTAATGCACGGGCTGTCTAGCGCGTGCTCTGAACTCGGTGCCGTATCACCGGGGAAAAGCCCGTTAAAAAGATACGAATGAAAAAATGCGCCTACCCTACCCCAGCCTTTAGCTAAGCGCTAGTGGCAACTAAGTTGCTGCATGAATCCTTATATTTCAGGTCAATAGTAGCTAGACACTAGACTGCCACTGGCGTTACGGCAACCCAAAAGGTGCTAAAACAAACAACGCGCCCCCACCTAATAGGCGGGGGCGCGTTGAGCTAACAGGCTGTTTTAGCGTTTTCTAGGCGGTTTGTTGCCATTGCTAACACGATGAGGTTTGGCTGTTGCCTTGTTTCCAGCAACGTTGGTGACAGAAGGTTCAGGCGTTTTTTCAGCAGCGGGCGATGGCTTAGCCGTCGCAGGTTGAACTGCTTCTGGCTTGGCCGTCGCAGGTTGAGCAGCCGCAGGCTTAACTGCTTCTGGCTTAGCTACTTCTGGTTTAGCTACTTCTGGTTTAGCAACTTCTGGCTTGGCCGTCTCAGGTTGAGCAGCCGCAGGCTTAACTGCTTCTGGCTTAACTGCTTCTGGCTTAGCTGCTTCTGGTTTAGCTACTTCTGGCTTAGCCGCCGCTACCGCTTTGCTGGGTCTAGCTTTGTCAAACAGCGCTTTGATTTGCGTAAAGCGCTTAGCAGCGCCCTCTGAAAGCTCACCACTGGCAGCGAACACATGCTCAAGGTGCTTCAAATGGCCATCAATGTCGCTGTTACTTTGTCCAGCGAGTAAATCAGGCAATGAACTCAAGGCTTGCTCTCGGTCCAGCTTCAAAATAAAGAACTGTTCACGTACCAAGCGCTTAAAATCATTGAGTTCAATACCCGGCTCAAGCTCTGTCCGTGAGGCGCGCAAACGCTTAAAGTTACGCTCATCGGTAGCGGGGGCACCACCCACTACATAAATAAGTGAGCGCATGAGTGCTTCATGAACGCCACCGTGGGCAATTTTCTCAAGCAGTGCTTTTTGACGCTCTTCAATAAAGCGGCGGTGTTCAGGTTCAGAGCCGGGGCTGCGGCGGTGCACGTGGGCATCGCCATAGAGGCCAACAGCAGCCTGTAGGAGTGGCTGACCATAAATCGTCATAAACATTTTTTCAGTGCTGCTGTCGCGGGCATCACGCATCGCGTTTAGGCTAGCGACCAACTGCTCTGAACCAATGGTTTCAAGCGCTTTAAAGAAGTTGTCTTGAGACACGGGGTGACGATTTTTGCGCACTGCCTCTGCCATCACCGGTAACGGCACTGACAGCGGATTACGATCAGACAACAACCGATAGCCCAACCGAATAGGGTGCATACGACGAATCCAGCGTGCGGCTTCTGGCGTCATCATGGCTTTTAGCCACGGCTGCATAAAGAGCCGGTATAGCCCCAGGTTAATTTCTGAGATACGCGCAACCGTTGCAAAGCGACGGTCATCCTCAGGCTTGTGCATAACGGCGGTGTCGAGTTCTTCAAAGTTGCGGGGCATAAATTCAAGCAAATAATCACGCTCAAATAGCTCTGCGCCTTCGCCCTTTTCCGCTGGTGTTACGGTGGTTTCATACAAGCCTGGCGGTAGAACATCGATATAATCCATGTTCGCCGTGAACTCAGCGTGCTCTTTACGTGACACGCTGCCCGACACAAAAATACCCAGGTGGCCGGTAGTATCGTGCTGGCAGTAGACGATAGTTTGCTCGTTAGCAACGATGTCATCTTGGTCTTCGTAGAGATCACGAATCCAGCCCAGGGCTTGCGGCGGTGGCGTGATGTCATCCCCACGCGAACAGAACACAACGATTGGCGAGCGCACATTGCGCAGGTCAATGCGGCGGCCATCACGGGTAACCAACTGCGCAGTCGATAGCCGATTTCCCACAAACAGGTTATCGACAATATATTGAATTTCTTCGCCACCGAGTACGACGTGACCACCCCACCAGCGCTCAAATTCTAGGTATCGGCCTGCTTCGGTGTCGATGTTGTCGTAAAGGTGATACTGCTTTTTCCAGTAGGTATTGGCGGGATTAAGGCGTTCAAAGTTCTGCACCAACCAAGCACCATCAAACTGGCCAGCGCCGATATCGCTGGTAAGCGCCGTAATCCAGCTGCCTCCTGTCATGCCGCCGGTATAGCGCATAGGGGCTTTGCCGTGCTCACCTGCCCAATAAGAGAGCGGTGCGCCTGCAATTAGGATAGGTCCAAAAACCTCTGGCTCTAAAGCAGCCGCCATCATGATTTGCCAACCTGCCTGGCAATTACCCACCACCATTGGCTTTTCAGTGGTTTCAGGATGACGCTCGATCACATGGCGTAAAAAGGCGATTTCCGTCTCAACTACATCCTCGACGGTTTGACCCGGCTCAGGAAACGGTAAGAAGCCAATAAAATAGCAGGGGTGCCCTGCTTTAAGCGCTACACCTAACTCACTGTCAGGTTTAAAGCCACCAATGCCTGGCCCGTGCCCCGCGCGAGGGTCTACCACTACAAAGGGGCGTTTCTGAAGATCAATTTCCGTCCCTTTAGGGGGCAACACACGTAGTAACTCATAGTTGGTGGGTCGCGGCAGCGACCGTCCGTCCATCAGCACTTCGGTATCAAACCCTAGAACGCTGGGCTTTTTTTGCTCCATGTGCTCAAGATATTGGTTGCCACGCTCGCGCATAACGTCAAAATATAAAACGCTGCGCTCTACACCGTCGCGCCAATAGTTAAAGGCTGCTCGCCCAAACCCGGATGGGTCAAAAAAAGAAGCGATAGCCTCATTAACAGGCGCGTTGTTGGAACCATTTTGTTGCTTCAACCAACTGCTAGTCATAGCGGTTGCAGAAAGCAAAGGATTGGCGAGAAAGTTCATAAGTTCTCCCATGCGGTTGATGCGTAAGCACCAAACCCGAAAGCAATGATGCTGCAGTGCAATATAGTTTAGGCTACAACACGCATGGCGTCGATATTTAACCCAGATAATTAACAATAATGTAACGAATGAATCCCTGTTTAGCCCGCTCAAAGGGTTCAGTGTTAGCATGCTCTGCTTTGGCAATGCAGCATGCTGCTGACATTAATGCTTAGTCGATTCTGGGCATCCACTACGAGGTTGTTATGTCATCCCCCAACCTGCTCAATCGCCTCACCTTTCGGCAACTACAGGTATTCCAGGCGGTACACCGCCAACGCTCTTACTCGCGTGCGGCAGAGCAGTTAGGATTAACCCAGCCAGCCGTGAGCGCGCAAATTCGCCAGCTTGAACAGGCGCTAGGCCAAACGCTTTTCAATTACTCGGGCAAAACGCTTCATGTCCTTCCCGCTGCCGAGACGCTAGCCCATTCAACGCGAGAAATTTTCGGCCAGCTTTCGCGCCTGCAGATGAATTTATCGGATATTAACGGCAAAATTAGCGGCGAACTTAATTTAGCGGCCGTGTCATCAGCTCAGTATGTCGTGCCCTATTTGCTAGCACGCTTTCGTGCCCATTACCCGCAAGTGCATGTTCGTTTAAAAGTGTGCAACCGGAGCCAAGCGCTCGAACGGCTCACCGAACAGCAAGACGACTTAGTCATCATGGCCATGGTGCCTGAAGACGACCAATTGGTCGTGATGCCGATCCTTGATAATGAATTAATCGCCGTTGTTTGGCCCGAGCACCCGCTTCTCTCTATGCCCGAGCCTTCGCTCGCTGATTTCGCACGCCATTATGTGCTTATGCGCGAACCTGGCTCTGGCGTACGCAATGCGTTTGAGCAAATGGCGGCTAATCAACAGGTCGCCCTTCCCCACTGCATTGAATTAGGCACGAATGAGGCTATTAAAGGCGGCGTAATGGCGCACTTAGGCGTCGCCGTCCTTCCCCGTTTAGCGGTACAGCTGGAACTGGAACAAGGCTTGCTTTATGAACTGAGGCTTCCTGACTTCCCCATTCACCGCTCCTGGTGCACGGTGTACGCACGGGCGCGCTTCCCCACACCGGTTGCTGAGCTTTTTTTAAGCTTTATTCGCGAGCATTTACCCGACTACCGTCGTCACTTTCAAGCACCTTCTGCACCGTTACCCAGCCATGGCGTGGCCTGTTTACCGATGCTCTCGCCCTAATGCCCTGGGGTATTAGGCGGTGTTTTGTTAGCAGTGAGATATGTTACATTAACCCCTTCAGACCCCATGCCGACCGCACAATAGAGAGGCTCTGTCGCTATGAGCAATAATCCCACCCAGCGTGTGTCTAGCGGTGAAAAATACCGCAACGAACATGGCATGACGGTGATCAAAGATGGCATGAAGCAACGCAAAGAGCAGGCAGAAGCGCCGGCGCTTGAGCGTAAGCCAAAGTGGCTGCGAGCCCAGATCCCGGGTGGCGAGCGTTTTGAAGCCGTTAAAAAGAATGTTGCTACTCACCGATTAAGCACCGTCTGTTCCGAATCACACTGCCCTAATATGGGTGAGTGCTGGAGCAATGGCACCGCAACGATCATGCTGATGGGGTCCGTGTGTACCCGAGCATGTCGCTTCTGCGCCGTAGATACTGGCAACCCGCAAGGCTGGTTGGACCACGAAGAACCTGAAAACACGGCTAAATCCGTCGAGCTAATGGGGCTGCGCTATATCGTGCTGACCTCAGTTGACCGTGACGATCTAGACGATGGTGGCGCAACGCATTACGCCAACTGCATTCGTGCCATTAAAGCGCGCACGCCAGAAGTCGTTGTCGAAGCACTCACTCCTGACTTTGATGGCGATACTGCGGCCATTGAGCGCGTCGTAGATTCCGGCTTGCAGGTATTTGCCCAGAACGTTGAAACGGTCGAGCGCTTAACAAGCCGTGTACGCGACCCGCGGGCGGGCTATCGCAAAACGCTTGACGTGCTTGCCCATGCCAAATGCTACCGTCCGGATATCATCACTAAAACCAGCCTGATGCTGGGCCTGGGTGAAACTGACGAAGAAATTCTGCAAACCTTTGACGACCTACGCGAGATTGGTGTTGATATCGTGACGCTTGGTCAATATTTGCGTCCGACGAAGAACCACCTCTCTGTTGAACGCTGGGTAACACCGGAAGAGTTCGACCGCTATCGCGTTATCGGCCTGGAAAAAGGTTTTATGGAAGTTCCCTCAGGCCCCTTGGTACGCTCAAGCTATCGCGCCGACCGGGTGTTTGAGAAAAATAATCTAGGGCTAGCATCACCGGCATCGGTTCCTGGCCAGCCACCGCAAGCAGATGCCAACCTCATACCTACGTTTAACGTTGGCTGACTTATCGCTAACTATAACGGCGGCTAACTGCTAACTATAACGGCGGCTAACTGCTAACTATAACGGCGGCAATCTCTCGCTTGGTAACAACTGGCGCTTTAATTCAACGGCTAACGCCTGCGCCAGTTGCTCCCCTACACGGTGATTGCTGGGTAACTCAACAAGATCCGCTAGTCTCACCATCGGCATACCCGCATAACCGCAGGGATTAATGCGCAAAAAAGGCGTTAAGTCGCCATCTACGTTTAACGCCACGCCGTGAAAACTTGCCCCCCGCCGAATACGTAAGCCCAATGAGGCGATTTTCGCCTCACCTGCAGCAGTTGTCACATAAACCCCAGGGGCATCGGGCTTAGCGCGAGCGCTTACGCCATAGCTGCTTAACACATTGATGACGGCATTCTCTAACGCCGTCACCAAATTGCGCACGCCGATATTCCCCCGCCTCACATCCAGTAATGGATACAACACCACCTGGCCTGGCCCGTGATAGGTCACCTGCCCACCGCGATCAGTGTGCACCACAGGAATATCACCAGGCATTAGCAGGTGTTCTGGCTTACCCGCCTGCCCTTGGGTAAACACAGGGTCGTGCTCGACTAGCCAGAACTGGTCAGGCGTCTCTGCATCACGCGTATCGGTAAGCGCTCGCATCGCTTCCCATACTGGAAGGTAAGCTTGGCGACCCAAATCGTAAAACTTAATTGGCGCTGAGGCATCCACGCTTATACCACCATATGAACACGGCCCGTGGCTTTCAGATCCTCAAAAAGATCTTTGATATGCTGCTCTCCGGTAGCCCGAATCATCACACGCACCGATTGAAAGCGGCCGTTTCGGCTGTCTACTACCTGCATCGTGGTGGCATCAAAATCAGCCGCGTGGCGCACAATCACTTGGCAAACACAGGCCGGAAAATCCTCGGCTGCATCGCCCACGATTTTTAGAGAATAGTCACACGGAAACGTAATTTTAGGCGGCTCGACGGCCACCGGTTGACGCAAATCGCGCAACCCTTTTTGAGTACCTTTTTTCATGGCAGCCCCATCTTCACAACGACAAAATTAGGCGAAACAGCGGTCTAAATGCTTTCTAAGCACCTTCTAAATGCTTTCTAAGCGCCTTATAAATTACTTACCGTTTAGTCTGTAAAGTTACTGATCAGGCCGCTAAAGAAGCGCTGCACCTGGTCAAGTAGGCGTTTGAAGAAACCACCCTCTTCGATGTTTTCCAACGCCACCAAGCGGCGCTCGCCGACGACTTCACTACCTAAATACACTTCTAGCGTGCCCACTTCGTTACCAATGGCAATCGGTGCTTGTAGATCCGCATTAAGGTTGAGGCGCGCGCGTAGCTCTTCATTACGATTACGCGGCAATGTCATAAAGACTTCTTCATCAACGCCTATCCGTAACTCATTAATGTTGCCACCCCAAACGCGCGGGGTAGCAAGTACCGCACCACGTTCATAAAGCTTGGTTGTTTCAAAAAAACGAAAACCGTAGCTGAGCAGCTTTTGCGTTTCCTGGGCTCGCGCCTCTTCTGAGTTGGTACCCATTACCACTGAGATTAAGCGCATATCATCGCGTTTAGCCGACGCTACCAGACCATAACCGGCTTCCGTGGTCCAGCCTGTTTTTAAGCCATCAACGCTCGGGTCGCGCCAAAGCAAGCGGTTGCGGTTAGGCTGATCAATTCCACCGAAGGAAAAAGTACGTTGGGAGTAAATTTCATAGTGTTCGGGGTAATCATTAATAATGTATTGCGATAGCAATGCCATATCACGCGCGCTTGAGTAATGGTTATCACCCGGCAAACCCGTCGCATTTTGGAAGTTGGTATTGTGCATACCCAAACGCGTAGCGTGCTGATTCATTAAGTCCGCAAAAGGTGCTTCCCCCCCCGCTATGTGCTCAGCCATTGCCACACTGGCGTCGTTGCCCGATACAATAATAATACCGTGCAAAAGATCGTCTACCGAGACCTGGTCGCCGACTTCAATAAACATCTTTGAGCCGCCAGTGCGCCAAGCTTTCTCGCTAACATTGATCATATCCGTGAGATTGATCGAACCACGATCAAGCTCGCGCTCAATCATATAAGCCGTCATCAGCTTGGTGAGACTCGCAGGCGGTAAGCGTTCATCTGAGTTATGTTCAACCAATACGCGGCCACTATGGGCATCCATCAGTATCCACGAACTTGCCGCCAGCTGAGGCGCCGCAGGAATAATGCTTTGCGGCTGAGGCACTGGCTGGGCGCTGGCAGGCAGCACGACAGTCGCCATAACAGCGAAAAGGCACAGTCGTGCAGAGCGACCAAGGGATGTAAACACATTCATAACGTCAATCTCACTTACTTGAAAGCTTACGTGCAAAGCTAATTTGTCAAAAACGGCGACGCGACAAGCGCGCCACAAGAAATAACTAGCGTGCGAATTATCGCACAACAAACACCTGGGGGAAGCCTGCTTGTCGCAGCGCTTCACGTGCCTGAGTTTCCTGCGAGGCGGCAATGGGGCCTACTTGGACACGATACATATTCGCATCGTTCATGATTCGCACTGAATGCGGCTGCTCACCCTGCAAACGCTGCTGTAACTGCTGCGCGCCTTGCTGGTTACCTAGTGCCGCAATTTGCAGGTAAACCGCATCGCCTGTATTCGGTTGCGATGAAGCCGCTTGAGCGTTTACAGGCGAAGCTGGCACTGGCGCAGCAGGCACTTGCCTAGCCATGCTTGGTGAGTCGGGGGGAGTGGTAGCAGGCTCTGGCGCTTGTCTCTGCGCGGGCGCACCACTGCCCCTCTGCTCGGCCAACCAACGTTCAGGGTCAATCGCTTCCACCTTAACGGGGCCGGTACCATTATCCAGAAAGCCTAACCGTGCCGCTGCTGCGTAGGAGAGATCAATTTCACGATCACTATGGAACGGGCCGCGATCGTTGACTCTGACAATGACCGACTGACCACTGTCCAAGCTTGTTACCCGCGCAAAGGTAGGCAATGGCAGCGAACGATGAGCCGCCGACATTTTGTACATGTCGTAGATTTCACCGTTTGACGTTGCATAACCATGAAATTTCTCACCGTACCAGGATGCAGTACCGCGTTTTTCGTAGCCCGTTGCATCAGGCAGCACATGGTAGGTTTTCCCCCACACTTCATAGCTTGGGCGATTACCACCCCGTGAGGGTTGCTCGATGCGTGGCTGGGCATCTGGAACCTTGGTCACATCCGGCGGCTCAAGAGGGTAAGCATCGCCACTCATGGCATAACGCCCACCGCTGGTGGCTGCGGGCGCGGGCGCTGCCGCTTGATTCGCCGAAGGGGGCGTGTCAATCCGCTGGGGTTCGTTACTGGCACAACCACTGATTAGCGCCATCAAAGCAAGCGATCCAACTGCCCGCTGGGTCAGCGTCAGCCTGGTTTTTGAAAGCATCGACTTCGAAACAGCGCTCATGGCTCTTCCTCATACTGCTCAGCAATCGCTTCCGCCAACTCCGCTACGGCCATGGCATAAAGGTGGCTATGGTTGTAGCGAGTAATGACGTAAAAATTGAACTCCCCGAACCGATAACGAGTTTCGCCATCGGCGAACTCAAGTGCCAAAGGCACCACGAGCAACTCATCATCTAACGGCTCGATTGGCTCAAACCCATGCTCGGCAAGCTGTGCAACGCTCACTGTAGGCGCCGACGTTTGATTGAAAGAAAGCTCGTCTACGAGGCCTTCTGGCAGTTGCTCTGGGCCACTCGCCTGATGGTAAATAGCCGCACCGGGCTGCCATCTGTGCTCGGCAAAGTAGTTGGCTACACTGCCAATGGCATCAACCGGGTTTTCCCACAGATCACGAACACCATCATCGTCGAAATCGACCGCGTAGGCCTGATAACTGGTGGGAATAAACTGCGGGTAGCCCATGGCACCGGCGTAAGAGCCTCGTAGCTCGGTCGGGTCGACCTGCTGCTCATAGGCGATACGCAAAAACGCAGCTAGCTCACCGCGAAAAAACGTGCCTCTTACCGGATGATGAAAGGCCAACGTGGCCAGTGAATCAAGCACTCGGTGCTGGCCTTTATGGCGACCGTAATAGGTTTCCACCCCAATGATGGCAGTAATGACTTCAGCGGGGACACCGTAAGTGTCTTCTGCTCGCGCCAGCGTGTCAGCGTGCGCCTGCATAAACGCAGCACCCTCTTGAATACGCTGCTCTGTCAGAAAAATAGCGCGATATTCATGCCACTGCAGGCGGCGTTCAGCGGCACCTTCCATGGCATCCAACACGCTTTGAGTGAAATTCGCCTGCCCTAACGCCTCAACTAGCCACGCTTGCGGAACGCCCTGCTCAACCAGTTCATCCACCAGCGCCTGCGTATCAGCATGCTGATGCGGAGCAAAGTGCTGTGAAGAAACGTGCTGTGAAGAAACGTGTTGCTGAGAAGCCTCTACAGGCTCGTCAGCCATTAAGGTAGGCGTTGCCCAGCACATTAGCGCTGCCAGCACACAGCTGCTTGCTTTCCCTTTCATCTTGTTCATTCTTTCCACTCCTGTGCAAGACGCGCAAACCCTGTAAGTCACCCCTAGCGCGACAGCAGACGACGGTGGGCATGTATCGACATGAGAATACCGAAACCGGCCAATAAGGTCACGCTTGAGGTGCCGCCATAACTAACCAGCGGCAGTGGCACGCCAACAACCGGCAGAATGCCGCTCACCATGCCCATATTGACAAACACGTAGATAAAAAACGTTAAAATAATACTGCCCGCTACCAAGCGGCCAAAAGTGTCCTGCGCACCGCTCGCCATCCACATTCCGCGGCTGACGATTAATAAATACAGGCTCAACAGCACCAGCATACCGATGAGCCCAAATTCCTCGCCTAATACGGCAATAATGAAATCCGTATGGCGCTCAGGTAAAAACTCTAACTGCGATTGAGTGCCTTGCAGCCAACCTTTACCCCATAGACCACCGCTGCCAATTGCCGTCGTCGATTGAATAATGTTCCATCCTGAGCCTAACGGGTCGCTTTCCGGGTTCAAAAAAGTCAGCACCCGCTGGCGCTGGTAGTTGTGCATGTTCATCCACAGCAACGGAATACCCGCCGCACCCAGTGCGCTAATAAAGCCAATCAACCGCCACGACAAGCCCGCTAACAGCACCACAATGATGGCGGCGCTAGAGATGAGCAGCGAAGTACCTAAATCAGGTTGAATCGCAGTAAGCACGACCGGTACACCAATAATGACAGCACAAACAACGATATCACGCAGGCGAGGCGGTAATTCACAGCGGTTAAGATATGCAGCCACCATTAAAGGTACCGCCAGCTTCATCATTTCCGATGGCTGAAAGCGAATGACGCCGGGAATCACTAGCCAACGTTTGGCGCCCATGCCCACATCGCCCACTAATTCAACGGCAACAAGCATACCAACACCTACTAAATAGGCGAACGGCGCCCAACGCAAAAAAGTGGATGGCGAAAATTGGGCAATAATTACCATCCCCACCAGCGCGATACAAAAACGCACGCTCTGAGCAATCACAGCATCAATAGATTGGCCTGAAGCACTATAAAGTACGATTAAACCGCTGCTCATTAGCAGTAACAGCATGCCAAGCAGCCACGGGTCGAGATGAATTCGCTCCCAAATGCTTTTACGCCGCGCGATACCACTACTCGGTGGGCGTACGGGGTGGCCTCGCATTGAACGGGCTATAAACTGCCACGGCATGGCTTAGTTGCCCTCCACATTGGCACTATCTTCTTCTAACACTTCGCGCACGTCCTCTACGTCAGGCGCTTCATCCTTAAGCAACCAGGCATCTGTCATGGCGCGCGCCAAGTGCGCCGCGTGGGTACTGCCGCCGCCGGCATTTTCAACAATAACGGAAACCGCAATCTGAGGGTCTTCTAACGGCGCAAAGGCCATAAACAGTGCGTGATCGCGCAACCGCTCAGCGAGCTCGTCGGCGTTGTAGCGCTGGTCCTGCCCTAACGAAAACACTTGCGCCGTGCCCGACTTCCCACCCATTCGATACTCAAGGCCAACCCCGGTACGGCGGGCGGTGCCCTCGTTGCCGCTAATGACCTTTTCCATACCGCTAAAGACGCGATCCCACCAAGCGTCATTGGCTAATTGAATATCATCCAAGGTATCAGGTAGATCACGTGGCACCGGCGTATCACCAATTTGGCGCGCCAACCTTGGTTTAACCCAATCGCCACGGTTGGCCAGCGCGGCGGTGGCACTGGCTAGCTGTAGCGGGGTAACTTGCCAATAGCCCTGCCCTATACCTACGGATAGGGTTTCGCCAGGGTACCAGGGTTGGTTAAAGCGCCCGCGCTTCCAGTCTCGCGACGGCATTAAAGCGCCGCTTTCGCCTTGCACATCATGGGCAACGCGCTGACCAAAGCCAAAATTACTCATTTGCTCGTGCAGGTTATCGATACCTAAATCATGCGCCAGGGTGTAGTAATAGGTGTTATTTGAAACGGCAATCGAGCGCTCCATATCCACACGACCATGACCCCAGCGCAACCAGTTGCGGTAGCGGCGGGAGTCGTTGGGTAACTGATAAAACCCCGGGTCATTGATGGTGCTGTCAGGCGTGATAACCCCTTCCACCAAGCCTGCTAGGGCGAGAAAGGGTTTGATCGTGGAGCCAGGCGGGTAATGGCCGCGAATCGCCCGGTTAAATAGCGGAAGATCAAGGTTTTCCTGCAAATCACGATAAGAGGCAACGTCAATACCGGTGACAAACTGATTGCTGTCGAAGCCCGGCGTTGACACCATCGCGAGAATTTCACCGGTATCCGGCATGATTGCCACAATCGAACCACGGCGGCCATCAAGCAATTCGTAAGCCAGCATTTGCAGCGACTTATCCAGCGTCAGGGTCAAGTTCTCGCCGGGTATTGGGTCTGTGCGCCCCAGCTCTCTCAATACTCGGCCACGGGCATTGGTTTCTACTTTGCGCAAACCCGCTTGCCCGTGCAGCTCTTCTTCGTAGAACCGCTCAATACCGGTTTTGCCGATAAAATGGGTGCCCGCATAGCGCCCTTTATCCAGTGTTTCCATCTCCTCGGCGTTAATGCGCCCCACATAACCTAACGCGTGGGCCATTATTTCCGCATCCGGATAGAAACGCAGCGGCTGGGCTTCTACTTCCACGCCAGGCAGGCGGTGACGATTAACTGCCAGCCGGGCTATTTGGTCTTCATTCAGGTCGCTGGTCAGGAGTGCAGGCTGGAAAGGTCGCTGGCGCTGGCGTGAACGGACGTTAAACGCCTCAATCTCTTCTTCAGGTAATGCCAGCAGCTCTACTAACAAGGCTAAGGTTTCATCGAGGTTATCGACGCGCTCTCGAACCAACGTCAAATTGTAAGTAGGGCGATTTTCCGCCAGCAGCACGCCGTTACGGTCATAAATCAATCCACGATTGGGGGGAAGCGGCTCAACTCGCACGCGATTATTTTCTGAGCGAGTGCTATACATGTCGTGCTGAACCACTTGCAAATAAATCAAACGCCCTATCAACAAGCCTGCCAGGGTTAATACCACTAGCACCGCGAGTAACGCTCTAACACGAAAAACACGCAGTTCTTGCTCGGAGTTTTTTAGCGTATTAGGGCGCTTGAGCATGGCAACGACGACTCTCAAAACAAACAAGGGTGGCAGCAGGATATGAAAAGCGATCTCTCACCCTTCAACCATTAGCGGTGATAGGGGTGACCCACCAGCAGTGTCCAAGCACGGTAGAGCTGCTCAGCCAGCATAATGCGCACTAAAGGGTGCGGCAGTGTCAGCGGGGAAAGCGACCAGGTTTTTTCCGCCATCGCTGAAAGCGAAGGCTCAAGGCCATCTGGCCCACCAACGAGTAATACGATGTCGCGCCCGGTCATTCGCCACGCATCAGCCTCTTGGGCTAATTGCTCGGTGGTCCACGGTTTGCCTTTCACTTCCAGCGCAACAACGTACTCATCCCCACGGAGCTTATCGCGAATCCGCTGTGCTTCTTGGGCACGTGCTTTGGCGATATCAGCATTCTTGCCACGCTGGCCGAGCGCAATTTCTTCAATATCGAGATGAAAATCTTGCGGGAGCCGTTTGCGGTAGGTCTCCACACCTTCTTCTACCCAAGCGGGCATTTTAGTGCCCACCGCTAACAGCCGAATCTTCATGACATGCTGGCTCGCTCGCGAAAGCGCTCTAGAGATTCCCCGATGGCACCTGAGTCGGTGGGTAGGTCAGCCCATAGCCGTTCTAGGTCGTAGAGCGTGCGTGCTTCAGGCATCATTACATGCACGACGATATCGCCAAGGTCGACCAGCACCCAATCAGCGTTCTCGCCGCCTTCTACGCCCAGCGGGCTAAGGCCTGCGGCTTTGGCTTTGGCTACTACGTTCTCTGCGATGGCCGCCACATGCCGTGTAGAGGTGCCACTGGCAATCAGCATGAGGTCGGTTACCTCGGTTAACTTGGCAACGTCCAGCTGTGTAATATCACGTGCTTTCAGTTCTTCTAGCGCGTCAACCGCTAAGCTTTTCAATTTATCGATGTGCATGACTCTCCTAAAGACAACCTTGTTCGGTAATCGGTCAATAAAGCCGGCCATTGTAACGGCTTCTTTGCTGACTGCCAGCGCTATTCACTCTGCTGCTGATAAAGTCCGTGGTGCTTAATCGCTTGTTCAACGGGTGCTGGCACCAAATAGCGCACGCTTTTACCTTGGTGCAGACACTCACGAATGTGGGTTGCTGAAATCGCCATCAGCGATGGCAGCGCAAGCGTTGTATAGCTACCACAAGGCGTTAGCATCAATGTTTCTATGTTAGAGACTGCGCGATGCTCTACCAGTTCCGCTAGCGGTGCAGGCAAAGGGTCGTTATAGCCAGGGCGAGCGATCACCACCAGGTGGGCAAGTGCAAAAATACGTTCTGGTTGATACCACTGGGCGAGACGCAAAAACGCGTCATAGCCAATTGCCATGACTAAGCGCGCTTGGTCACCGTACTCAGCCCGCAGCTCAATCAGCGTATCCACACTGTAAGAAGGCCCCTCTCGCTGCAGCTCACGGTCATCGGCAATAATCCCGGGCGTGTCGCCAATGCCCGCTTTTAATAGCGCCAGCCGCTGCTGCGCAGATACCTGAGGACGATCACGGAGCGGCGGCTGCTGGGCGGGTATCATATGCAGCCGATCGAGCATCAACGTTTCGTGCAACTCCACCGCGCTGCGTAAATGCCCTAAATGCACAGGGTCGAAGGTGCCGCCCAGCATCCCGATCCGTGGCGCAGAGTTATTCATTGCGCCCTCTCATTATTGCGCTGCCTTATCATCGCACCATCTCATCATCACACCATCTCATCATCGCACTGCCTCACTCGCGCACCTGGCCATCGCCAAATACCACGTATTTCTGCGTGGTTAGGCCTTCCAAGCCCACCGGCCCTCGGGCGTGAAGCTTATCGGTTGAAATGCCAATCTCAGCCCCTAAGCCGTATTCAAAACCGTCGGCAAAGCGAGTCGAAGCATTAACGATGACCGAACTGGAATCGACCTCCGCCATAAAGCGCCGTGCAAGCGAATAATCCTGAGTAACAATGGCATCAGTGTGATGGGAGCCGTAACGCTCAATGTGGACAATGGCTTCTTCAATGCCATCGACAACTTTTATGGCTAATATGGGCGCTAAATATTCTGCCGCCCAATCGGCTTCGGTGGCAGCGCTGGCTTGTGGCAGCAGCGCGAGAGTGCGCTGGCAGCCACGTAGTTCAACATCATGCTCTGCATAGGCACGGGCCAACTGCGGCAACAGCAGGTCAGCAATCGGCGCATCGAGCAGCAGGGTTTCCATGGTGTTGCAGGTGCCGTAACGATGCGTTTTGGCATTAATGGCTATCGCTAACGCTTTGGCTGGGTCGGCGGTGGTATCAATATACACATGGCAGACACCATCGAGATGCTTGATCACCGGCACCCGCGCATCACGGGAGATACGCTCAATCAGCGACTTACCGCCGCGAGGGATAATCACATCAACATATTCCGGCATGCTGATCATTTCCCCTACCGCCGCGCGGTCAGTGGTTGCCACCACCTGCACACTGCCAGCAGGCAGGCCTGCATCAGCAAGCCCGGCCTGAATGCAGGCGCTAATCGCGGCATTCGACCCAGTGGCTTCTGAACCGCCGCGCAATATGCAGGCATTTCCTGACTTCAAACACAGGCTCGCGGCTTCCAGGGTGACATTGGGGCGGGACTCATAAATGATGCCAATAACGCCCAGCGGCACACGCATTTTGCCGACTTGAATGCCGCTAGGCCGGTAGCGCATATCATCAATCTCACCCACTGGGTCGGGCAGCGCGGCTACTTGCTGCAGGCCTTCAATCATGGCGTCAATACGCGCATCGTTCAGCGCTAAACGATCCAGCAACGCACTTTCTAAACCGCCTTGGCGGCCGCGCTGTAAATCTTCTTCGTTGGCCTTTAAGATGCCTTCACGGGCTGCCTCCAGGCGCTCTGCCATGGCAAATAAAGCACGATTTTTCAACCCAGTATCCGCTCGCCGTAGTTCACTGGCAGCGCTGCGCGCCGCTTGACCCAATGCCTGCATATAGGCGGGCACATTATCGGCAGCAAGGTGCTGTTGGGCCTGATCATGGAACGGTGTTGAAACGCTCATGCTGTCTCCGTGCGTGGTTGTGTATACTGAGGATAATTAAGGCGTTGGTGTGTGTCATGTACGTTTATCATCCTGCGCTATTTCAGTCGCTCGGACACCCTTAGGGAACCTCTGATTAACGTAATGAGCGAAGGCCAGACAAGGCAAAAATCAACGAAAAAGCGGAGTTTACGGGTTGTAAATGCGCATTTTGAGGCGATTTTTAACGCCGTATGGGCAAGCGCAATAGTTAATCAGTGGTTTCTTAGTTATTCAGGACGAATAATAAACCACCATGCAAAGCAAGTACAAAATCCGCCTGCTACGCGCCAACCTGTTAGCGGCTGCCGTTGCCTTGGCGCTATGGACACCCGCCACGCCACCTGCTGCCGCCTTTGTGCTGTGGCTTTCCGTCGGCTGGCTATTAATTACGGCATTGCTGCTTGATTTTAGCCACCGCCGATCACCAGGGCTGCCGTGGCAAGTGGTGCCCGGCGTGCTATTACTGGGCTTAATCGCGGCTGCTCCAGAACGACATGGTATGTTAATTTGGGCATGGGCGGCCATGTTAATGCTGCCGCAAACTAGCTGGGTGGCTGCCTTTAACCTTAGCGCTGCGCTCGTTAGCTCGGTGATGGTGGCACCGCAGCTGAACGGACCCGCCTTTATACTTCTGCTCTGTTGCCTGATGGTGCTTGGCTTACTGGCGTTATCGCGCGCTCAGCAACTGATCGATATGAACGGTTCTATCCGCCAACGCTTACGGTTGATTCCAGGCCTCAACCTGTGGGCAGGCGAACAGCTGATACGCGACATCCCTCGCGAGCAAACACGCTGTGAACGCGAAGGCGTGCATGCTGAAGTCTTTATTCTGCATGTGAAACGCCACCAGCTTTGGCCCACCGCAAAAAAACTATGCGAGCTGACCTATGATTTTGAAAACGTCTACCGTTTAAACAGCACCACGCTTGTTACGCTGTTGCTTTCGCGCGCCCCGAAGGAAGCAGCCCATCGGCGCAGCCTATTGCTAGCCGCATTGCCCGAGAACGTGGTGAGTGAACACCTTGAATTGATCGATATCGAACCGTCAACGCTCACGGTGTTTGAAATAAGCAAGCTGCCAGCAAAGCGGGTGCAAGAGCAAGAGCAGGAAACCACATGACAGAGCACCGCATTCCTAAACGCTTGATGACACAGGCTTACGGCCTCAGCATCATGTTGATGGCCAGCTACGCGCTATGGCTATATGCCATGGGAGAGTATCGCGACCTTCTGATTCCTACGTTTACCACGCTGTTGCTCACCTCGGCACTGCTGATGCATATAGGGCAGCGGCTAACCACCCACTTGCCCCGCCTTATTTTACTCTGCTGCACCTACGCCGTCGTGCTTGGTGCCTTCTACTATCAGCCACTGGTGTCGCCTATCTGGCTGGGTTTACCGATTACCGCCGCATTTTTGCTGCTGCCGCTGTGGGCGGCATTGTTGATCAATGTCGTCATAGGGCCGGTCTGGTGGCTGTTTCCAGCGGTGGCAAGCGCTCCACCCAGCATTATTGTGGGCTATATCGCCTTGACGCTGCTGCTCGCCCTGCCCCGATGGGAGCACGCACGGCGTCAGGCATTGCTGCGCGCAACCGACCCCAACGACAGCGAATGCAATGCCTATCACATTGATACCTTAAAGGAGCGGCTACACAGTGAGTACCAGCGCGCTGCCATGCTTAATCAACAGTTAGCCGTTTTGGTGCTCCATCTGCCCCAGTTAGATATGGCGGAAGAACAGTTTGGCCATCGTGCACAAGCGGCGCTGTTAGAGGCATTATGCAGCGAAGTGAACATTCGCTGCCGCGATCACGATGTGCTGGGGCGTGCGGATAACGCCACTTTTTGGCTAGTGCTGCCCGACACCAGTGAAAGTGGCGCATTGCTGGTTCGCGAGCGCTTGCAGCAGGCGCTCTCACAGCGGGTATTAGTAGAAACCGGCCAGCTTGAAGCACGCATTGCAGCCTGCTTGCTTTCTCGTACCGAAAATTTCGATCGCTATATTAAGCGGCTTGAAACACGTGGCTCCGCCCTAGCCAACGCTTAACCCCCATTTACCTATTATTGATAGGTTTATGTTATTGATACGCTTAGCCGGAGAGGTTTGTGCCGCTCGCTGACACGCTTTACTCATTAACGCTATCCCCGCCCCTGCTGCTTAGCCTTGTGCTACTGATCGCGCTGGCTGAATCGCTCGCCCTTGTGGGGCTTTTAGTGCCCGGCGTGATGCTGATAACGACCATTGCCTCGTTGGCAGGACATCAGGATATTGCTGTCGCCTGGCTGATCGGCGCTGCTTTTTTAGGCGCTATTATAGGTGATGGCATTAGCTTTTCGTTGGGCTTTAAGCATCGTGAACACGTCACCCAGCGCTGGCCACTGTCGCAACATCCTGAGTGGCTTAGCCGTGGGTCGCGCTTTTTTGAGCGCTATGGCGTCTCGTCGGTATTTATAGGCCGCTTTGTTGGGCCGGTAAGGCCCATTATTCCCTTAGTGGCTGGAATGATGCACATGCCGCCCCGCACCTTTTTATGGGCCAACCTAAGTTCAGCGGCCATTTGGGCACCCGCTTATGTGCTGCCGGGTTACTTGCTCGGCCGCGCCTGGCAACACCATTTAAATCTACCGCCGGGCCTGGAAGCTGCGCTGCTGATACTGGGCTTTATTATCCTTGTGTTAGCCGTTATTTTTTCCTGGGGGCGGCATCAGGCCACGCGGCACGGCACGCTATACCGAGTGATTGCTGGAAGCATTCGCCGTTTACCGCTGCTACGGCGCTCCTGGTTAGCCATGAGCCAATCCGGTGATGTTCCGCTGGCTTCACTACTGCTGCTGGTGATTTCACTGGGCAGCCTGTCTGGCTGGACGCTTCTGGTTATCTCCCACCCAGGCCCACTAGAGATGGACGTGCTGGTGCAAAGCATGTTCGCTTGGCTGCATAGCGACGTTGCTGAAACAGCAGGGAACATGTTTGCGCGGATCGGCGATAGTTTCGGCATTATCGCGCTAACGCTGCCGTGGGCAGTGTGGATGCTGATAAGCAAAAGATGGCAGGCGCTGCTGCACTGGTGCGGTGCCTTTGGTGGCGTGGCGCTGCTCAATATAATGGGTAAAGCGCTGTTTGCTCGCCCTCGGCCGGGCACGCCAGATTACTTAGCAGGCTCTTTCTCTTACCCCAGCGCGCATACGTCAACCATTGTGGTGCTGGTGGGCCTTGCTGCTGCTTTTATCGCTGCTGAAATGCCCCGTCAACAGCGTTTTTGGGCCTATTGGGTAGCCTTAGCGCTTGCGCTACCTATGGGGCTATCGCGCTTGGTAGTGGGCGTGCATTGGTTTAGTGATTTGGTTGGTGGGGCGCTTTTAGGGCTAGTAGTCTGTGCGCTCACGCTGCTCCACTGGCAGCGTGAGCCCCGCACTCCTATGCGCCCCTGCCCGTGGCTGCTACTCAGCGTTGCATCGCTGGTACTTATCAGCGCGCGAGTTGCCCTTTTGCCACCGGTTTAACAGAACGGTTGAACAAAGAACGGTTTAACAGAAAACCGAAGCCCTTGTTAGCCTAGGGCAAGCCAGAGCCCCACCCCAATCATCAGTGTTCCCGCTATGCGGTTGAGCAAGCGCACATTGCCACTTTTACCGAGCACACTGCGCAGGGTTTTCCCGCCGGTGGCGTATACCAGCATACTGGCAAACTCGATGGTCAAAATTACCGCAATTAAAAGGCTCAGCTGGCCTGGAAGCGGGCGATGACTATCCAAAAACGGCGGCAGAAGCACCATAAAAAACGCCCATCCTTTGGGGTTTGCCACTGCCGTCACAAACCCTTGCGTGGCTAACTGCAAACGGCTGGCAGGTGGGCCTGCATTCAACTCGCTGGGAATCGCCATGCGCCCCCGTGAGCGCCACATCATAATGCCCAAATAGCCCAGGTAAGCGCCGCCCACCCATTTAAACAGCACAAACAGCTCTGGCTGGCGCAGCATCAGCGCGGCCACCCCCGCACCTGCAGCGGCGGCCACTAAGCCTACGCCCAGCAGCTCGCCAATCATCATCCACAAGGTTCGTTTAACGCCCTGAGTCATGCCTAACACCATGGCGAGGGTCATGCACATACCAGGGGTCAGCGAAACAAACAGAAACGTTGGCACAAAAACCGAAAGCGTGGCCCACGACATCATAGGTCAGTCATCCTTATCGCCGGCCTCACCCCAGCGGGGCACCAGCGAATGCTCGATGCCCAGCTGGTTAAGGATACGCGCGACAATAAAATCAATAAGATCATCAATGCCTTGCGGGGAGTGATAAAACCCTGGGGCAGCCGGCAAGATAACGACACCCAAGCGGCTTAATGCCAGCATATGCTCCAAGTGAATCGGTGAAAATGGGCTTTCCCGCGGCACCAGCACCAGCGTTCGCCTCTCTTTAATCGCCACATCCGCCGCCCGCTCAATCAGGTTATTGCTGGCACCGGTGGCCACGGCTGAAAGCGTACCGGTTGAGCACGGGCACACCACCATGGCGGATGGCGCACCCGAACCGGAGGCCACCGGTGCCATCCAGTCTTCGCGGCCAAAGCAACGAATCTGGCCTGGCTGCGCCCCACTGCGCTCACTCAGCGCCTCGGCTAAACGCTGGGGCTGTGCGGGCAGCTCAATATCTGTTTCCGTCGCAATTACCATGTGCGCGGCTTTGGAAATCATTACCCACACTTCATGACCCGCGGCGACTAATACATCGATCAGGCGTAGACCGTATTGCGCGCCTGATGCGCCCGTCAGCGCGACGGTAATGGGCTTTTTGAACGAAGCGTCTGTTCTATCGGTCATGCGCCCTCCTGCTGTCATGCGCCCTCCTGACTGGCTGCTGCTAATGCGGCGAGCAAACGCTCATGCACGCCTTCAAAACCACCGTTGGACATCACCACGATACGGTCTAACGGTGACGCTTGAGTGACCACTGCTGCCACCAGCGTATCAACATCGCTAAACAGCGTGGCATGCGCCTCTTGGCTGGCCACCAGGTCTTCCATCGACCAATCAAGCCCTTCGGGCTGAAACCAAAACACGCTATCAGCGTCAGCCACGCTCTCGATTAAGCGCTCACGCAATGCCCCTAACCGCATGGTGTTGGAACGTGGCTCGATAACCGCGAGCAGGCGTCCTTTAGTGGTTGTTGCGCGCAGCCCTTTCAGCGTCGCGGCAATGGCGGTGGGGTGATGAGCAAAATCATCAATCACCTGAATACCATTAATTTCACCACGCACTTCTTGTCGCCTTCTGGGTGTTTCAAAACGCGCCAGCGCCGCACAGCCACGGGCTAAATCAACCCCACACAGGTGGGCCGCCGCCAGCGCCGCCAGTGCATTGCGTGCGTTGTGCTCGCCGGTGAGCGACCACTCAACGACACCGTCTTCTTCTTGGCCGCCCCCACCCAAAGCGTGCTTATCACCGCTATAAATGACTTGGAAGCGGCTGGCATCGGCGCGCTCTAGCTTAAGCTGCCATTCACTCGTGGCTTGGTCGCCAAAATGCACAACCGGCGTCCAAGCGCCCTGCACCAGCACACGCTCAAGGGCTGGCTGCTCATCGGCCACCAGCAAGCGGCCCTGGCTGGGCACGGTACGTACCAAGTGGTGAAACTGGCGCTCAATGGCGGCTAGGTCAGGAAAGATATCGGCGTGGTCAAACTCAAGGTTGTTGAGTATGGCGATATGCGGGCGATAGTGAACAAACTTGGAGCGTTTATCGAAGAAAGCGGTGTCGTACTCATCCGCCTCAACAACAAAAGGTGCCTGCGCATTACCTAAGCGCGCCGAAAAACCAAAATTGCGCGGCACGCCGCCAATCAAGAACCCCGGCGCTAGCCCGGCGCTCTCTAATAGCCACGCTAAGATGCTCGCCGTGGTGGTTTTGCCATGGGTACCCGCCACGGCAATAACGCGCCGGCCGGGCAGCACGTGTTCGGCCAACCATTGGGCGCCTGAAGTGTAAGGTATGCCGCTATTGAGCAGCGCTTCTACTTCTTCATTGCCACGGGAAAGCGCGTTCCCCACCACCACAAGATCAGGCGAAGGGGATAGATGATGCGCGTGATAGCCTTCCATTAAGGTAATGCCAGCTTCCGCCAACTGCGTGCTCATCGGTGGGTAAACATGCTGGTCAGAGCCACTGACTTGATGCCCCAGTTCACGCGCCAGCAGCGCCAGGCTCCCCATAAAGGTGCCGCAGATACCCATAATATGCAGATGCATGGCTCTCGCCCCGTTAATCGCCAATAGGTTAATTCATTCGCGCTATTTCAATAGCCATCTCAATAGCTATCTCAATAAACCAGAGCCAAATTAATGGCATAAAAATAGCTAAGCAGCCTAGCATGCTGGCTCTATTTGCTCATCACCTCATCGCTACAAACCGCGAATAACGGGCTAAAAACGCGCCACAAGTGACAAATCTCTCCATTTGTTGCAGGATGCGGCCACTATTCACTTATCCATTCATTACGCTGTTATGAGCCGTCATCTCAGCTAAGGAGCCTTTTGATGCGCATTTTAATTCGCTACTTTTTCCGTGGCCTTCGCTTAGTGCTCGCCCCGGTCATGCTGATCGCTGAAAAGCTCTCCACGCCTAAGTCCGTTGAACGCACGCCAGAAGAGCAAGCCCGTGTCGATCAAGCGTGCCAGAAGCTTGCGTTGTACCAATTTCGCACTTGCCCGTTTTGTATCAAAGTACGCAAAGAGATGGCACGGCTGGGGTTAAACATTGAGCGGCGCGATGCTCAGCTCGACCCCGCACACAAGCAAGCGCTGCTGGAAGGCGGCGGTAAAGTCAAAGTGCCCTGCTTGAAAATCACCCACGACGATGGGCGTGAAGAGTGGATGTACGAATCTGACACGATCAATACCTGGTTGCATCAGCGGTTTGGCTAAGGTATGCCGAGCTAATCAACGCTGTTTTTTCTATTTGCTATACATTGCTCAAAGCCTGGCGGTTCATCTAGCTGCATTTGAAGCGCCAGCACCTAACCAACCAACGCCTACCTCTTAACTTGCTTCCTCATAGACCGCCTCCTGCCGAATTTCGATCACGCCCTGACTACTCCTTTCGTCTAACGCACAGCCAACAAGGTGCTGTTATCAGCCACGTCATTTAGCAGATGAATGATGCCTGTCATTATTTCGATTGTATGACGCGACGGGCACTCTCTATGTTATTGGCTTATGTTGTAAAGACCGCCTAGCTTTAAAGGCAGCTTAGCTACAAAACAAACCCAAAATTAAATAAAACTTAGCCTTAAAGAAAAGATGGCGTTTACGCCATAAAAAAGAGCTCAGCTAATAGCGGTAAAAAACGAACAATCAACAATGGCTCAAGGGAACGAACATGACCTTTAAAAAGAACGTACTGGCTTCTGTCGTTGGTGCCGTGGTTGCAGGCGTCACTCTACTGCCCATGGCGGCAAGCGCTGAAACGCTGCGCATTGGCTATTCCGCTGACCCGGAAACACTTGATTTACATGAACAGCTTTCCGGCGGCGTGCTGCGTTTTTCTCATCTAGCCTTCGACCCGCTAATTCGCTGGACAAAAGACTTCGATTTTGAGCCACGCTTAGCCACCGCATGGGAGCAGGTTGACGAAACCACCACGCGCATGACGCTGCGTGAAGGGGTTACCTTCCATTCCGGCAACGCGCTCACCGCCAAAGACGTGGTGTGGACCATTGAGCGCTTGAAACAAAGCCCGGACTACCGCGCTATTTTTGAGCCGGTGGCCAGCGCCGAAGCCGTTGACGACTATACCGTTGAGATCAAAACCACCGAGCCTTACCCACTGCTGCTCAACCTGGCTACCTACATCTTCCCGATGGACAGCGAGTTTTATAGCGGCGAAACCGACGACGGCAACAGCAAAGCCGAGATCGTTAAAGCCGGCAATTCCTTTGCTTCGCGCAACGTTTCCGGCACCGGCCCGTTCATCGTCACCAACCGCCGCCAGGGCGTGCAGGTTGATTTTGAACGCTTTGCAGATTACTGGGACACCGAAACCGAAGGCAACGTTTCGCGCATTGTACTGACACCTATTGCAGAGAACGCCTCGCGGGTTGCCGCCCTGCTCTCTGGTGGTGTTGACTTTATTGATGCCGTACCGCCCAACGACCTGGACCGCGTAAGTGAGGCTGATGGCGTCAACCTGGTAGAGATTGACGGTACACGCATCATTGGCTTCCAAATGAACGAAGAGCGCGTTGAAGCGTTTCAAGATGCCCGCGTTCGTCAAGCAGTTGATTTGGCCATTAACCAGGAAGGCATTGCTGATCGCTTAATGCGCGGCTTTGCTAACCCAGCGGGTCAGTTCTCACCTGAGGGCTACTCCGGCCACCACCCGGATTTAGTACCGCGCTACAACATTGAGCGCGCCAAGGAACTGATGGCTGAAGCGGGTTATGAAGAGGGCTTCAGCGTTGAAATGATCGCCCCGAATAACCGCTACGTAAACGATGCCCAGATTGCCCAAGCGGTTGCCAATATGCTGGCACAGATCAACATTGACGTTGATCTACGCACCATGCCGCTGGCGCAGTACTGGCCTGAGTACGACACTCGCCAATCCGACATGGCGATGATTGGCTGGCACGCGGACACCGAAGACACCGCTAACTTCTTCCAGTACCTCTCCTTCTGCATTGATGAAGAAACCGGTGCCGGGCAGTACAACTACGGCAGCTACTGCAATGAAGAGATTGATGCACTGGTGACCCAAGCGGATGGCGAAACCGACCTTGAAAAGCGCAACGAAATGCTGCGTGAAGCCGAAGCGATGCTCTATGAAGACGTTGGCTTTATTATGCTGCACTGGCAGAACCTTGCCTACGCAGCGGCTGACGGCGTTAACGTTGAACCCGTGGTCAACGCCATTGACTTCCCTTACCTGGGCGACCTGGTTATTAATCGCTAAGCCGCACGCTTAACGCCAAACCACGAAAACGCTAAGCCAAGCAACGACAATTCAAAAACGACAGTCCGCGCAAGGATGCTTCGCTCTCCAGCACACTGGAGGGCGAAGCGTTTTGCATGGCAGGCCATCCTGGGCATGCTGTGCCTTGCAGCTGATCCTCCGTTAAACCGATGACATAGGTGGCGCACGCCATGATTGCCTTTTTAATCAAGCGGCTGATGCACGCGATTTTGGTGATGTTTGTCATCAGCGTATTGGCCTTCGCCATCCAGGATAACCTGGGTGACCCCGTACAACAGATGGTCGGCCAGTCAGTGCCGGAAAGCGAGCGCGAAGCCATTCGTGAGCGCCTGGGCCTAAACGACTCATTCCTGGTGCAGTATGCACGTTTTGCTAAAAACGCCGTGCAGGGTGATTTTGGCTATTCGTACTTTTACCGCGAACCGGCGTTAGAGGTTATCGCTCGCCACTTACCCGCCACCTTGGAGCTGGTATTTGCCGCGACGCTAATTATTGTGGTGTTTTCGGTTCCCATTGGCGTATACAGCGCTATCAAACCGCGCTCACCGATTTCACGTCTGTTTATGGGCATATCGATCATCGGCATTTCGATTCCGGTGTTTCTGACCGCTATTTTACTTATTCAAATTTTCTCGATTGGCGTCACCGTTACGCTATTCCCTGAAAGTACCGGCTGGGGCGCATGGCTCAATGCCTTTTTCTCCACCGAAGGTAATATGCCCTCCTTCGGCCGCGGCTATGACCTCGTCAACGTGGTTGGCAACTGGGACACCAACCTAGCCACCTGGAACGGTTTACAGCATCTAGTGCTACCGGCGGTCTCACTGGCCTCCATTATGCTACCGCTGTTTATCCGCCTGATCCGTGCCGAAATGATGGAAGTCCTGCAGTCGGAGTACGTGAAGTACGCCCGCGCTAAAGGCATCTCTATGCGCCGGGTGTATTTCGTTCACGCCCTTAAAAACACCATGCTGCCGGTGATTACCGTAGGCGGCGTGCAGATCGGCACCATGGTGGCGTACACCATTTTGACCGAAACCGTTTTCCAATGGCCTGGCATGGGCCTGATGTTTTTGGATGCGATTAATCACGCCGATATTCCGCTGATTGTGACCTACCTGATGATTGTCGGCGTTATTTTTGTGGTCACCAATACGATTGTGGATCTGATCTACGGCCTGGTGAACCCCACCGTTAAACTGACTGGGAAGCCCGCATGAGCACCACCAACAATTCCTCACCCGCGAGCGCTCCACCCAGCCGATGGGAGCGCGTGCGCGACTCTTATATGTGGTACAGCTTCAAGCGCGACCGCACCGCGCAGCTCTGCCTGGCGGTGTTTATCTGCATGGTCATCGCCGCGTTCGCCTCACCGCTATTAGCGCCCACCGACCCTTATGACCTCGCTCAGATCGATATCATGTCATCGGAGCTTCCGCCCTTCTGGATTGACGGTGCCGATGCGCGTTACGCCTTGGGCACCGACGCCCAGGGGCGCGATTTGTGGTCGATTGTGCTTTATGGCACCCGTGTCTCGCTGCTGATTGGCTTTGGGGCGGTGATACTGCAAGCGTTGATTGGCGTGACCTTCGGCTTAATGGCTGGGTATCTGGGCGGTCGGGTCGATACGATTTTGATGCGCCTGGCAGATATTCAGCTGTCCTTCTCGACGCTGATGGTCGCTATTGTGGTGGGTGCTTTGGTCAAAGCGACCATGGGCAGCGCTTTCTATAGCCAGTACGCGGTAATGATGCTGATTCTAATTATCGGCCTGGCTGAATGGCCGCAATATGCCCGTACCGTGCGCGCCTCAGTGCTGGCAGAGAAAAACAAAGAGTACGTTGACGCCGCCCGCGTGATGGGGCTGCGCAGCAAACGCATTATGTTCCGCCACGTGCTGCCTAACACCCTGTCGCCGATCTTTGTTATCTCCACCGTGCAGATTGCCAACGCAATTATCTCTGAAGCGGCGCTGTCGTTTCTGGGGCTGGGAATGCCAGAGACACACCCGTCGCTTGGCTCATTGATCAAATCGGGCTTTGACTATATCCAGTCCGGCTCCTGGTGGATCACCTTGATCCCGGGCGCCGTTCTGGTGGTGCTGGTGCTGTCGATCAATCTACTCGGCGATTGGCTGCGTGATGTCATGAACCCACGACTCTACAAAGGCTGAGGACACCATGGCACTACTTGAAGTCAACCACCTACTTGAAGTCAACCACCTCGATGTCCGTTTTGCACTGCGCCAGGGTGACGTACACGCCCTGCGGGATATTAGCTTTAGCCTTGAGCGCGGTGAGCGCTTGGGTATTGTCGGTGAGTCTGGCGCGGGCAAGTCGGTTGCCGCGTTTTCGCTGCTCAACTTAATTGCCAAACCGGGCTTTATCGCTGGCGGCACGGTGACCTTTGACGGTCAGGTGCTTAACCACATGTCCGAGCGGGCCTTGCGTAAAGTACGCGGCAATCGCATTTCGATGATTTTCCAAGATCCAATGATGACCCTGAACCCGGTGCTCTCCATTGGTGAACAAATGGTTGAGTGCCTAAAAGCCCACCGGCGTATTTCCTCCAAAGAGGCCCGCGCGATCGCCTTGGACAAATTGCGTCAGGTGCAAATCCCCTCGCCGGATACGCGCCTGGACCAGTACCCCCACGAGCTTTCCGGCGGCATGCGCCAGCGAATTATTATTGCCATTGCACTGCTGCTCGACCCGGACATTATCATTGCCGACGAGCCGACCACGGCGCTGGACGTAACTATTCAAGCCGAGATCATGGCGCTGCTGCTGGAACTCTGCGAGCAGCACAATGTGGGGCTTATTCTGATCACCCACGACCTGGGCGTGGTCAGCCAGGTCACCCAGCGCATGCTGGTTATGTACGCTGGCCGAGTAATTGAGGAAGGCCCAACGCGGGAAATCATTAACGACCCGCAGCACCCGTACACCCAGGGGCTAATCAACGCCTTACCGCAGATGGCAACGCCGGGCGAAAAGCTCAATCAGATTCGTGGCAGCATGCCGTCGCTCTCTAACCTGCCCAGCGGCTGCGCGTTTCATCCGCGCTGCGATTTTATCAATCGTGCCGATGGCCAGCCCCGCCCCGCCTGCACCCAGCAAGTGCCTGACTTTGTCGAATCCGGCAACTGCCGTGTGGCGTGTCATATGGTGGCTGAAATGCTCGAAGACCGCCGTTTGAAGGAGGAAACCTCATGAGCGCGCACGCTGAGGCCATCACGGATATCCATAATCCTACCCCCCGCCAGAACGAAGAGAGCGCTGATTCGCTGCTGCAAATTCGCGATTTAAAAAAGCGCTTTTCGCTCTCTGGGGATTTCCTTGAGCAGCTGCGTTTTAAAGGCGGCAAGCTGGTTCGCCATCAAGAATACGTCCACGCTATTAACGGCGTTAATCTTGATATCAAGCGCGGTGAAGCGCTGTGCGTGGTGGGCGAATCAGGCTGTGGTAAATCCACCGTGGCGCGTACCGTAATGGGGCTTTTAACCCCAACAGAGGGCGAGATTTGCTACGACGGCAACCGCATCGACAACTTGAGTTCGCGTCAACTGCTGCCGTATCGCAAGCGGATGCAAATGATCTTCCAGAACCCTTATGCGTCGCTCAACCCGCGCATGACCATTCAGCAAACCCTGGAAGAGCCGCTGCGCCTGCACCACCCGGAATGGAAACGGCCGCAGATTCTCGACAAGGTAGAAGAAGTGATGCGCTCGGTGGGCATCGACCCGGACTGGGGCAAGCGCTTTGGCCATGAGTTCTCCGGCGGGCAGCGTCAGCGTATCGCGATTGCTCGCGCGCTGGCCGTTGACCCTGAGTTCATCGTTGCCGATGAGCCTATTTCCGCGCTCGACGTCTCGATTCAGGCCCAGGTGCTCAACCTGCTAATGGATGCCCAGCGCGAACGCAACCTGACCTACCTATTCATTACCCATGATTTAGCCGTGGTGGAGCATTTCGGCACCCGCGTGGCGGTGATGTACTTAGGCACGGTATGCGAGATTGCTACAACGGCCACGCTGTTTGAAAAGCCGCGCCACCCCTATACCCAAGCGCTGCTCTCGGCGATTCCACGCTTGAAGGATGACCGACCCCAGCATATTCGCCTTACCGGCGAAGTGCCGACCCCGGTTAATCTGCCTAGTGGCTGCGTGTTCCATGGCCGCTGCCCCTATGCCAATGCGCGCTGTAAGCAAGAGATTCCCGTATTACAAACCCAGGATGACGGAACCCGCGTGGCGTGCCACGCTGTTGAAGAGGGTCGCCTATGAAGTGGGCGGCAGCTAATGTACAAAAAATAAAGGCACAGCAAATAAAAGCACAGCAAATAAAGGCACAGCGAACCCAGCCGCTAAGAGGAAGAGCATGGAAATTCGCTGGCTAGAAGATTTTATCGCCCTGGCCAGAACGCGGCACTTCTCACGCGCAGCAGATGATCAACACGTAACCCAGCCCACCTTCTCTCGGCGGATTAAACTGCTTGAAGAAGAGATGGGCGTGACGCTGATTAATCGTCAAACGCTGCCGCTCTCGCTCACCCCGGCCGGGGAGGAATTTTTGACCCTGTGCGAGCAGGTGACCGAGCGCGTGCGGCTGACCCGTGACCGCGTGCGTGAAATCAGCGCCGGCCAGCAGCGGCGTATTATGGTGGCTGCGCCGCAGAGCCTGTTGCCGCACTTTTTACCGGAATGGCTAGCGTCTACGGGTTGGCAAGATCGCGTGCAGCCTTATTTACGCGCGACCGGCTGGGTGGCCAATGACTATTTCCAAGCCTTAGCGCGCGCCGAGTGTGATTTAGCGATTTGCTACTGGCCGACTGGGCGCTGCGATCTCGACATCGACACCAGCGCCTGCAGCTACCGGGTGATTGGCCATGAACGGCTGATTCCCGTCACGGGGTTAAGCCCAGAGGGAGAACCGCGGGCACTGCTGCCAGGATCACGCCACCAGCCGTTGCCTTGGCTGGCTTACCCTAAGCGCGGGTTGCTGGGGTCTGCGGTGAAAGCACACTTAGCCAGGCTCCCCCAAACCACCTATTTAACCGCGCAGAGTGAAAACCTTTACGCGGCGGGTATTAAAGAGCTGGTGTTGCTGGGCTACGGCATGAGCTGGCTGCCTGAACGCAACGTCGCGGCTGAACTTGCTCAAGGCACGCTGGTAAGAGCAGGCGACAGCCGCTGGGATGTGCCGATGGAACTGCGGCTATACCGGCACCAAAGCCATCACCATGCTGAACTGGACGGGTTCTGGAGCAAACTTGCGCCGCCACGCGCCTGACCCCGTATTTGAGAATGCGTATTTGATAAAGCACACTTGAGAAAAGGCACCGCTTTGTATGACTACGACCCTATTTAATCTGCAGCGCGAGCATATCGCGCATTTACAGCGCGCCTATTCAGAGATTTTGGCTGACAACGGGCTTGATAGCCTAGCTATTTACAGCGGTCATGCCAGCGTGCACTTTGCCGATGACCACGCGCCCCCCTTTCAGGCTTACGGGCATTTTATCCACTGGGTGGGCTTAGCCGATGTGCAGCATAGTTGGCTAGTTATTCAGCCAGGAGAGCGCCCACAGCTGTACTTGTATGCGCCCGCCGATTTTTGGCACCTGCCCACTCAGCTGCCCAAAGAGCCCTGGGTAGCCGCGTTCGATGTCCACTTATGCAGCGATAAAATCTCCCCACCATTGACCGGCAATGCCGCGATTATTGGCGATATTGAGCGACTCGCGACTAACGCCCAGCTGGCATCAAAGGCGGCCATTCAGCCAGAAGCGGTTGTGAAGGCACTTGATGAGTTACGGCTGTTTAAGACGCCCTATGAGATCGCCTGTCTTCGTGAAGCCAACCGCTTAGCGATAGCGGGCCACCAAGCAGCGCAGGCTGCTTTTATTGGCGCGGCGAGTGAATTGGACATTCAGCTGGCGTATTTAGCCGCCAGCCGCCAGCGCGAATCCGCCGTTCCTTACCAAAATATTATTGGCTTAAATAACCATGCAGGCGTGCTGCATTATCAACACTACGACCTTAACGCGCCGAAACAGCGCTATAGCCTGCTGGTCGATGCGGGCCGCCGCTTTCGCGGTTACTGCGCCGATATTACCCGTACTTATGCCGGCCCTGATGCGCCCGCCGCGTTTGGCGAACTGGTCACCGCCATGCAGGGTTTAAAAGATGAGTTGGTTAAAGGCATTGCCCCAGGGGTTAGCTTTGTGGCATTGCACGAACAGATGCACCACCATCTAGGCGAACTCTTAGTCGCTCACAATCTATTTAAAGGGTCGGCTGAACAAGCGGTTGCCGAAGGCGTTACGCGGGCTTTCTGCTCTCATGGGCTGGGTCACTCGCTAGGCCTTCAAGTGCACGACGTGGCTGGATTACGCCACCCTGATGGCACGCCCGCCCCTGCGCCAGAACAGCACCCAGCGCTGCGCCTTACGCGCACGCTGCGCCCCGGCATGGTCGTCACTATTGAACCTGGGTTGTATATTATCAATATGCTGCTAGCGCCCTTGCGCAACACCTCACTGCCTATTAATTGGCAGCTGGTCGATCAACTCGCCCCCTGTGGCGGCATTCGCATTGAAGATAACGTGGCGGTGACCGAAAGCGGTTTTGATAACCTAACGCCTTAACCCCCTGAAAACGTCATTCCTTTTTTCTAAAACCTTGGTGTAAAACGCGCAACGCCCGGCACAAGGCCGGGCGTTGATTTACTGCGTTTTATTTCGCTCAGGTGAATGGCTTCATAGGCATCAAGAGAGCGTCAAACGCAGCTTAGAAGCGGTACGTGATACCGCCGCCAATGGTCACCGGCTCCATATCGACTTCGCCCACTTTACCAATGCCGCTGGCGTTAATATCAGCGTTGACGTCGGCGTAGCTAACATAACCGTTCAGCATAATATTCTGCGTAATGGCAAGATCAACGCCTGCTTGCGCGATAGCACCGTAGCTTTCATCTACACTAAAGCCGCTTGGTTCGCTAGAGAAGTGTGTGTAGTTCAAGCCAGCGCCAACGTAAGGCTGAACGCGTGAATCCAGGCCACCCAACGGGTAATAGTTAAGCAGCAGGTTAACCGGCATGCGATCAATGCTGCCCACACCTGAACCGGCTACGCTCAGGTCGTGCTCGACTTCTTCCGAGCTGTTGAGCTCAATGCCCACTTTATCGGTAAACAGGTAACCCACGCCAAAGGTTAATCCGCGTGCGTCATCAACACTCAGTGAATCACCCGCTACATTGCCGTTACCTGAACCCGTATCCGTCTGGGCAACGCCGCCACGCACAAAAACATCGCCAGCGTTATAAGCGAGAGCCGCCTGGCTTGCCAGTGCAAAACCGGCAGTGATTACAGCGGCAGAAATCAGTTTCATATTACTCATCAGGGTCATCCTCTATGCAGCGCGCATTTCCTTGCGCTTGGGGGATTGCGGTACTTGCTATCCAGTCTTTCTGTCCAGCAGATTTATCCAATCCTTCTGTCCAGCCTTTCCATTTCAGACTAGAACATCATTCTTGTACAGAACACAGTATACGAACACTGTTTCCAAATAGCTTGTGAAATATTGTTATAAGAATTAAAACCCTGATAGTTTTTTTCATTCACAAAAAATTTCCCCGAACGGGGGGTGTCAGTTGGCCTTGGTCTAGCCCTCACGTACACTTGTTTGAACAAAAATCTGCCGCATTCTGCGATTCGATTCTCCGAATGAATCGACAGTTAAGGCAGCGCAAGGCGTCAGCCTTGCAGGTATAGCTGGATAGA
>NZ_LGEN01000016.1 GCF_001507855.1 Halomonas sp. 54_146 | reverse complement strand
CAAAAAATGCACAAAGAACGGGAAAATAGTGCCTAAATTTGCAATTTTTTATCAGCTCAAGTGAGCGTTGACGAATATCGGTAATTATTCAGACCTTCCCTATGTGTTCGTGCTAAGCCGTGAAGGAGAATCACGCATGACGCTTGGACACTGTTGGAGAAAACCAGCAAGAAAGCTAACAATATAAGCTTCATACGTAATATCCATAATGCGCGCTATAAATGGCGCGAAAAACGAGCGTCCGCCGACCGTAGGGAGCAAATTTAACTTCCTGGTTAGGCATTTACTACTAACCTTGGCCAGATTTCCAGCCACCGCTTGGTCGTCAATCGCTCATTGAAACCCTGTGGCTTTGGCCTTTTGGAATTCATAGTTACAGTATAATTAAACAGAGAGTCGAAACCAAAAGGTGACACTAGTATAACGTCTCCAGAGCTGTTCAAAGCGGCTCCGAGCGCCGTTTCGACTTCAACCCAGTAGCTCATAGCTTCTGAAATTGACTTCTAAGGTCTATCCTAGTTCCGCTTATGCTAAGACCATGCTATTACCTACTTAGCACACTGCTGTGAGGCTGAAAACACACAACCACTAATGCCAGCTTTAACTAAAAATACCAAATGTTTGAAATTCTTCTTAAACAGGGTGTTAGGAGAGCTCTTTAGCCATGCAGAAAAACCTATCGTCTTCTGCAACCACTCTGAAACCAAGCCGCTTATAAAGATGATGCGCTGGACTAATTTTAAACGCCCTTAGCCGGAGCTGTATTGCCTCGGACTCTCTCGCCAGCCTTAAAGACTCGCCCAGGGCAGATGCACCAATGCCTTTATTTTGAAATTTGTCACGAACTTGAAGATCTCGTAAATAACAGCTCTCATGGTCGAATTCTAGGCGAATTACACCAACCATTTCACCATTCAGCAAAATGTCCCAGTTTTTCAGCTTGAGAATCTGTTCCAATATTCTGGCTTGATCCCAATCAACAGAGTAATGCTCATAGTACGAACGCATATTGTTGTATGTCATCTCTGCTGACTTCGCAAAATCAGTAGTTGGTTGATATGAGATCACTATAAATCTCCTAACAGATATTGGGTGGTACGTTCTATGGTGGAGTGAGTACGCCAGCATATGGATCAACCACATGCAGCCTAGTTAATGCCCTCTCCAATATCTTAATTTCCAATAAAAACAATTATTATGAACGCTTTGTGCTAACACAAACTGCCATATATTCAGGCTTTTTTCACAAACTGGGCGGTGACCATCATATCGCCAGCGCCATCGACCTTGCAGTCGAGCTGGTGGTCTTTGCCTTCCTTAAGCCGCTTGATCACAGCCTTGGTGCCAATCTTAAGCACGATTGAGCTGCCTTTGACCTTGAGGTCTTTGATAAGCGTTACCTTATCGCCTTCAGCAAGCAAGGTGCCATTGGCATCTTTCACCGTGACGGTGTCTTCCGCTTCAACCTCGGAAGGGTTCCATTCGTGGGCACATTCTGGGCAAATAAACAGGCTTTGATCCTGGTAAACGAATTCAGATTGGCAATTGGGGCAAGGTGGGCATGACATGGGGGGAGACTTCTGTGGTTGGGTTGACTGCTTATGATACTGAGCCTTGGCCAATGCATCTAGGCAGGTTCAGGGTAAGCGGTGCCTGTTGATGGCTCAGTGTTTGAATCGTCGCGGGCTAAAGCCACCTCCCACAGGGCGTTTTTATAGTTGGGGATGATGGGTTGGCTACCTGAAGATAGGCATAATTTGATTAGCTGTTTTGCCCTCTTCCTAGTTTGAGAAAATCTCTTGATAATAGGGCATAGCCTATATAGGATAAAACCTATAAAAAAAGAGGTCTCCATGTGGTCTATCGAGCAAACAGACACATTTGAAGCGTGGTTCTTCTCATTGGAAGAAATTGAACGTGAGAACGTTCTGGCTTCTGTACTTCTTCTACGTGAACGAGGCCCGATGCTTTCAAGGCCGCACGCTGACACTGTAAATGGCTCGCAGCATTCCAACATGAAGGAATTGCGTGTTCAGTGCCAGGGACGTCCTATTAGAGTATTTTTTGCGTTTGACCCACGTCGCACAGGCATCTTGCTATGCGCAGGCGATAAAGGTGGAAATGACAAGCGCTTCTATAATGAGATGATTCCAGTCGCCGATAAAGAATATACGGCTCACCTGGAAACACTAAAGTGAGGTGGTAACCATGGCACGCAAACTGGAAGACTTGTTAGCAAGAGAAAAGCCAGAGATCGTTGCGGCAGCCGAGGCGAAAGCCAACGATATGTTATTCGAGATCAGGCTTGCCGAAATTCGTCAGCTAGCGGAGAAAACCCAAGCAGACATAGCTATTGCGATGGGAGTAAAACAACCCACCGTCGCAGGACTTGAGAAAGTTGGCCAGGATATGCGCCTTAGTTCACTCAAACGCTACGTCGAAGCGCTAGGCGGCCGAGTCCGTGTCGATATAGAACTTCCCGATGGAAGTCATCATGGCTTCCCTGTATAGCTGTCCCCAACAAGCTGTTTAGACTTACGCCGTTTTTTAGTAATGCATCACACCTCGAATACTTAGATCAAACCGACTCCAGGTGCCAACCTTGTTCGGTTGCTAACAGGCGGTCTGTCAGGGCTAGGTTTTCCAGAAAGGCATCGTCGTGGGATACCACCACTAACGCGCCTTGGTAACTGCGCAGCATGGTTTCCAGTGCTTGTGCTGAAGGCAAATCAAGGTGGTTATTTGGCTCGTCCAGGAGCAATAGTCGCGGTGGGGAATCGGCGAAGAGAATGCAGGCCAGCGCTCCTTTCAGGCGCTCTAACAGAATCTTAGCCTGGTTGGCTTCCTTGCCCAGCCGATTACCGCGAGCCTATCGTTTCTCCTGATGTTCACGCTGCTTGCGCATCACGCGCTCTTCGCGTTGGCGTTCGAGCTTTTGCTGGCTGAGCTGATCAAGGGCAGCCTGCTGCTCGTGCGCCTTTGCTTGAGCATAGAACGTGTAGTTGCCGCCGTAGCTGTGCAGCCCTAAGGGGGATAGTTCCACGATACGTTCCATGGCCTCCAGCAGTTGCCGGTCATGGCTGGCCACTATTAGCCCACGCGGCCACCGCTGCATCTGTTCGATGAGTGCCTGCCGATTTAGTCGATCGAGATGGTTGTTTGGCTCATCAAGAATCAGGCAATCCGCCCCAGAGAGCATGGCGCCCATCAAGATTAAGAAGATTTTCGCTCAGCGCTTTTTAGCGCAATGCCGGGTGCCGATGACTAGGCAAAAGATAACTGCCTGGGCTATCGCTATACTGGTAATTACTCCTTTCCAGGCCCATATCGCAAAGGCATACGCCGCAAGGCTTGCACCCATTGCGCCGCCTAAATAGTAGCAAGAGAGGTAGATGCCAGCGGCAACACCGGCAGGTACGCGGCGCGTACTGCTTAATAACTGGGTCGTCACTGTTTGGAACATATAGGTTCCTATGGCAAACAGCGCCACGCTCAGCATGATAGACATGCGTGTTGTGCTAATCAGCCACAGCGCTGCCCAAATCAACGCTATGAGTGATATGGCAATCGCTACTTCACTTAGGTAGCGCCTCAATACGCTGGCAGTGAGCACGCAGACAAGTGCGGGCAGACACGCCAGATAGATCGTGCCGATCTGCTGTGAATCCCAATGATAAGGTTCTTGGGCAAGCCATAGACCCAGTGCCGTAAACACCGCGCTTTGCGTGAAGAGCAGCGCGAAACCCGCGAGATAGGCAATGAGCAGCGTACTGTCAGCAAGCGCGCGCCTTGTATATGCCACCGACGTTTGATGCCGTTCAGTACGCTGCATTGGTTCAGCGCCAGTTGTTTTCGGATAAGTAGTTTTCGGAAGAAGACAAATCACCACCGCCGATAGCACCATTAGGCATGCAGAGCTTAAGAACCCCAGTTCCCAACCCATGGCACCAACCGACCAAGCAGGGTAAAACCGGCTGAGTGTGCTGCCAACTATGGTGCCGGTCACGTACAGCGGCACAAAGCTGCTTGGTCGCTGAGAGACCAAATTCATCGTTGCGGTTAATAGAAAGGGAATGACAATGCCTTGGCCTAGCCGCAGTACAAAAAGCACGTCTTGGCTAGTCGTACATGCCATTGAGGCGTTAATCGCGGCCAATGTGAAAAAGCCAGCTATCAATAAGGTCGAAGGGTTGGCGTGTTTTGTCGCAGCGCCAGTCAGTGGCGCGGTAACCATCATTCCTAGCAGCGAGGCCATCGTTAACCAGCCAGCGCCAGTGGCCGTTGTTCCGAAGCGCTCGACTAACGCTGGAAACAGCGCCTGAAGCTGGTACAAATTAAAAAAAGCGCCGAGCGATCCAATTATTAAGGCCGTACGCATGGCTTATTCCTGTTTAGACAGGCATTACCATACGTACGCTCAAGGCTCGAATGAAGGTCGGAATCGGTATCGCAGTGATAGCTGTTTCGACAGAGTGCAGCATCAGAAATCAGCGTATGTTGTGGTCACCGGAGGAGCGACGAGATGGTCGAACTGAAACAGATTAAGCACTTTGTTGCCGTTGCTGAGGAGCTTAACTTCAGGCGCGCTGCCGAGCGATTGCATATTACCCAGCCGCCGCTGAGCCAGAGCATTAAGTCATTAGAAGAAACCGTGGGTGTGAAGCTGTTTGAGCGCAATACCCGAGGTGTCCATCTCACCAAAGCAGGCGAGGCCTTTCTTGGTGAGAGCTTGGAGATACTCAGTGCTGCACAACGAAGCATCAGCGTTGCCAGGCAGGCAGCCCAGGGTGAAGTCGGTACGCTGCGCCTTGGTTATTCGGCCAGCGCGATTTTCTCTAAACCCCTCACCTCTGCCCTGGCTAAACTGCTCACCGAGCGCCCGCTGATCGAACTGCAGCTGTGCGAAGGGAATGCCCTCTTACATATCGCATCGCTGAAAGCGGGTAAGCTTGACGCTGCGGTACTACGAGCCGACCTGGACGAGAACTCTCTAGCGGGTTTATCAGTTTCCAGGCTGGGAGATGAACCTCTGCTCGTTTTACTCCCCCCAGGCCATCGGCTGCAGGCAAAGCCTTCCATCAGTTTTGGCGAAATAGCCAACGAGCGGCTTTTACTACAGCCCGCCACGCAAAGAACATTTCTGAGGCGCCAACTGGAGACATTGGCCGATAAAGCAGGGGTTTCTCTCAGCCATGTTGTGGAAGTGCCTGATATCGGCAGTATGCTGTGCTTCGTTGGCGCCGGTATTGGCATTACCATCCTACCCGCCAGCGCCGCGTCGATGGCTCACGGCCTGATGGCCATACCGCTTGCTGACGGGGACTCTTCCCCGCCGCTACTGTTAGCCTGCAAGCAAGGCAACCCTCTGAGTGAGCAGCTTAGGGATCTCGTTGAGGCGCATCTCTCATAAGCTTGGAGAATGGCGTGATAGTAAGCCCCAACACTTACGCTGTTTTTGCCCAACCAGACAGAAATTAAGGTAGATGTGTTTGGCTTATCGCGGCATTGGCTCCTAGACTGAAGTCTCGTTTCTTTTGAGATACCCGACCTATGCGTGTGTTTTCTAATCCGGTCGGTGCCGGTTCACTTTGGTTTGATAATTTGGTGACTGCAGACGGTGTGCCTGTGGCTTACGACCCGCAAGCACGTGCCTTTCTGCCGATGCCGCCCTTCTGCGCCAACCGCGAAGTCATTGGTTGCAACTGGATTGCGCCTAAGCAAGGTGAATTCTGCCGTGCCTGCGCAATGACGGCTCTAGCACCCGACCCTTCCATTTCAGATGCCATGCCCAACTGGGCGCAAACGGAGGCAGCTAAACGCTGGGTAATCGACAACCTTGGCCGTTGGAACTGGTTTCGCCCAGAAGACCCTGGCGCGCCACCAGTGTTTCATATGCTGGCCGAAGGGGGAACGCCGGTGCCCATGGGGCATGTGGGCGGTGTGGTTACCATCAGTGTCGCAGAGGCTGATGCGGTGTTACGCACAACTCGCAAAGAAGCACTGGCAGAGCCTTATCGCACGATGATTGGCCATATGCGCCATGAAATCGCCCATATGTTGTGGTGGCGGTTAAGCTTGCGGGATGACTTTCTGGATGCGTTTCGTGAGATGTTTGGCGATGAGCGGGAAGATTACCCCGCAGCGTTGCAGCGGCATTATCAAAACGGCCCGCCTGCGGATTGGCGGCAGCGCTTCCTCACTACCTACGCATCGGCACACCCCCACGAGGATTGGGCGGAAACCGCATCGCACTTGCTGCATCTTACCGATATTACCGATAGCTTTGTGTCCTCAGGCATGACCTCGCCCGCTCTGCCCAACATCTACAACTGGGATGCCTACGCCGAGCCAAATGCTGAGCGCCTGATTCACATTGCCGCCTCGTTAGTGGCCGGCGTTAACCACGTAAACCGCTCGATGGGGCTTTCGGACCTTTATCCGTTTGTGCTTTCCGATGCAGCCATGCGCAAGCTTGCGTTTGTGCATGGCTGGCTGCGGCGCGGTGCTCAGGGGCTTTGAACATTAGCTAAGGCTTAGCGCCTCAATCACCGCTGCGACTTTCTGGCGGGCTTCGCCTTGCAGCGTTTGTAGCGGCTGAGGCAAACAGGGCTCGCTCACTCTGCCGGTGAGCTCTGCAATGGTGGCCACTACCCGCAGGCTGCCGCCGTATTGACGGTAGAGCGCCCATAATGGTTCAAGTTCTTCCGAAAGTGCGTTGGCGTGTTGTGCGTTTCCCGCTTGGGCGGCGCGGGTAAGCGCCAGCGCGGTTTCGGGGTATAGCCCACCAATCACCGAGTACCAGGCATCGCAACCGGCCAACAGCCCAGTGGCTGCCACTGGGTCGCCACTGATGCCAACGGTTACATCATCGGGAATCAGTGCCCGCAGCCGTGCAACGCGCTCCTGGGCAGCGGCAATATCGTTCTGCACCGGGGGAATTTTGATCGAGCGAACCTGGGGCAATTGGGCAATGCGCCCATGCAGTTCATCGCTGAAGTCGAAATGGGTGGTGCCGGGGTTATCGTACACGCATAGCGGCACGCTCAATGAACGGCACACCGTTTCATAAAAGCTAAACACTTCATCATCGGTAAGCGTTTGATAGGAAACCGGCGCTAACAGCAGCCCGCTAGCCCCTGCTTGCTGGGCGTGTTCGGCATTGGCCAGCACATCACGGGTGCGTAGCGCGCCTATTCCCACCACCACCGGCACCCCCGCCGCGCTTTCCACACTCAGCTTGGCTACCCGCGCCCGCTCTGCAACGCTTAAATACGCGTAGCTGCCGGTAGAGCCCAACACGCCGATGGAATCCACCTGTGCTTCTGCCAAGCGCTCTACTAAACGGGAAAATTCTTGCTCATGAATGCCCTGCTCGTCCATGGGGGTGAGCGGAAATGCGCTTAGGCCGGTGAACATGGTAAATAATCCTTTTAAAGTAGCCGGCTTACTGACCGAAGCCGATGCCCAAACTCAGCGCTTGCAGGCCATCGAATTGGACGCTGACGTCGTCAGAGAAAACCGGATGCCCTTGCACTGACATGTTAACGGCGGCCTGTGAGCCACGATAGGTAAGGGTCACTTCGATGTTGGCTGACGTACTCACCGGGGCCAGCACACCATACTCGACATTATCAATGCTGACAGAAGCGAGGCCGCGATTATCCAGCTGCTGTTGGATTTCCTGTTCAATCACCACGCCGTAGTAAAAATAGATGCCTGCATAGCCTAGACCCAGCAGTACCAGCAATGAAAAGAGCTTGCCCATGGTGTTCCTTTTATTCCAACGAGTGTATTGCCGCTGTAACAGCAGCAGATGCGCTGATAATGCCGGTAAGGAAGACGTTGGAGCAAGGGAGTTATTATAAAGGGGTAGCGAAACTAGCAAGCGCTGGGGTTATAGACCGTCAACAAAATCAGTGGTCGGGGTGTCTCGGTGCAGCCAAGTAGCGCTGAGCTGGGCACTAAATGAGCACATAAAGCACACAATGTGATATTTTCATGCCATGAAACCGATTACCTGGAACCATGAGAAGAATAAACTTCTCCAAGAAGAACGAAACATATCCTTTGAGGATGTGGTTTTTCATTTGTCGGCTGGAGGTATCCTGGATACGTTGGAACATCCAAATCAAGATCGGTATCCCGGCCAACGAATACATGTGATAGACATCGAGGGTTATGCTTACCTGGTACCCTTTGTAGAATCGGAAGATGAGGTTTTTCTGAAAACGATCATTCCTAGCCGAAAAGCCACCAAGACTTATTTGGGAGGTTCAAAATGAGCAAGCTAAATAACGAAGAGCGGGAGATTCTGGAAGCCTTCGAAGCCGGCGAGCTTCAGCGAGCACCCGATTTTGAGGAAAGGTCAGAACGACATCAGCAATACGCAGAGGCGATGTTCAAAAAAGATGCACGCATTAATATTAGGCTTTCATCAAAAGATCTTCGCGGGCTGCAAAAGAAAGCTTTGGCGGAGGGTATCCCCTACCAAACATTAGTTGCCAGCATTCTGCATAAATATGTGGAAGGCCGTTTGCACGAAGAGCGGTAGCACTCGACGAATATCCTCTCTATACACTTGTCTTTTTTATTAACACGGCATGCGTACATGCCGTGTTTTCTCGCTAGTTTACTTTCGACACCCTCTAACACTCTCCGCCAACTCGCTCACTAAGCCATGTACTCGTTCCACCGCTTCATCAGGCGTGCTGGCGTGTTCGATACAATCCACCAGCGCGGAGCCCACCACCACGGCGTCGCTGAAGCGGCCAATGGTGGCGGCCTGTTCGGCGGTGCGAATACCAAAGCCTACCGCGATAGGCAGGGGCGTGTGTTCGCGCAGTTGGTTAACCGCACTTTCCAGCCGCTCCGGCGTGGGGGCGCTGCCACCGGTCACACCCGCCACGGAAACGTAGTAGATAAACCCAGAGGCGTTGGCCAGCACTTTGGGCAGGCGCTTGGCATCGGTGGTGGGCGTGGCGAGGCGGATAAAATCAATGCCGTGCTGGGCGGCGGGCTGGCAGAGCTCTTCGTCGTGTTCTGGGGGTAAATCCACCACGATCAGCCCATCGACCCCGGCCTTGGCCGCATCGGTTAAGAAACGCTCAACCCCATAGCAGTAAATCGGGTTGTAGTAGCCCATCAGCACGATGGGGGTGGTGCTGTTCTGTTCACGGAAGCGGCGCACCATCTCCAGCGTTTTGGCTTGGGTCTGGCCGTTTTCCAGCGCGCGCAGGGCGGCCTTTTGAATAGCGGGGCCATCGGCCATCGGGTCGCTGAACGGCATGCCGAGTTCGATGACATCCACACCCGCCTCCGGCAGCCCGTGCAGCAGGCGGCGGGAGGTCTCGGCGTCTGGGTCGCCAGCGGTGAGGTAGCTCACCAACGCCGGTCGGTTGGCTTGCTTGAGTGCGGTAAAGCAGTGTTCAAGACGAGAGGTGTTAGTCATGTCGTTCTCCTGTAGCGCGCTCATACGTTTTTCACCCCGAATTTATCGCCCAAGTGATGGGCAACGCTCACCATGTCTTTATCGCCACGGCCACTGAGGTTGACCACCATCAGGTGCTCGCGGGGAAGCGTTGGCGCGCGCTTAGCCACTTCAGCCAGGGCGTGGGCGGTTTCCAGGGCGGGAATAATGCCTTCCTGACGGCAGCAAATTTGGAACGCTTCCAGCGCTTCGTCGTCGGTGGCGGAGACGTACTCTACCCGCCCCTGCTCATGCAGCCATGCGTGCTCTGGGCCGATGCCAGGGTAATCTAGCCCGGCGGAAATCGAGTGGGCGTCGATAATCTGGCCATCTTCGTTTTGCAGCAGGTAGGTGCGGTTGCCGTGGAGTACGCCAGGGGTGCCGCCGTTCAGGCTGGCGGCGTGCAGGCCGCTGTTAACGCCTTTGCCGCCCGCTTCTACGCCCACCATGTGAACGTTTTCGTCATCAATAAACGGATAGAACAGACCCATCGCATTGGAGCCGCCGCCCACGCAGGCAATCAGCGAATCCGGCAGGCGGCCCTGCTTTTCGAGCATTTGGGTGCGAGTTTCGTGGCCAATCACCGCCTGGAAATCGCGCACCATGGCCGGGTATGGGTGCGGGCCTGCCACGGTGCCGATGATGTAGAAGGTGTCATCAACGTTCGTTACCCAGTCGCGCAGCGCTTCGTTCATGGCGTCTTTCAGCGTGCCGGTGCCAGAGGTGACCGGCACAATCTCCGCGCCCAGCAGCTTCATGCGGAATACGTTGGGCTGCTGGCGTTCGATGTCGGTGGCACCCATGTAGATCACGCAGGGCAACCCAAAACGGGCGGCGACGGTGGCGGTGGCCACGCCGTGCATACCTGCGCCGGTTTCCGCGATGATGCGCTTTTTGCCCATCTGTTTGGCCAGCAGCACTTGGCCAATGCAGTTGTTAATCTTGTGCGCGCCGGTGTGGTTCAGCTCTTCACGCTTGAGGTAAATGCTCGCGCCGCCGAAGTGCTCGGTGAGGCGCTCGGCAAAGTAGAGCGGGCTGGGGCGGCCAACGTAATCGCCCTGAAAATAGGCGAGCTGGCGCTGAAACTCAGGGTCATTTTTGGCCGCGGCGTACTCATCCTGCAGCTCTAAAATCAGCGGCATCAGGGTTTCCGCTACAAAGCGGCCGCCAAAGCTGCCAAACAGCCCATTGGCATCGGGTAGGCTTAGGGGTTTGTTCATCACGACCTCTGCGGTTTTGGGGCGATCTAAGAGGCTAATGACATTAACGCAGGCAGGCGGGAAGAAAAATCGATAAGATAGCCGCTACCTGTGAGTTTTAATCAATGGTTACGTGGAGCACCCATGCAACATAGCCTGCCACCTCTTAGCGCGCTGCGCGCCTTTGAAGCTACCGCTCGGTTAGGTAGCGTGACCGCTGCTGCCGATGAACTAAGCGTGACCCACGGCGCAGTTAGCCGCCAGCTAAAGAGTTTAGATGCGTATTTTGGCGTAGCGCTATTTGCTAAAGCGGGGCGCGGGCTGGTGCTTACCCACCACGGCGAGCGGCTGCAAAGCGGCGTGGGGGAAGCGTTTACCAAGCTTAGGGATAGTTGCACGTTGCTCAAGCATGAGGTGGAAGAAGCGCCCTTCGCCCTGGCCTGCCCTGGCAGCCTGCTGGCGCGCTGGCTGATTCCCCGCCTGGATCGCCTGAACCAAGCGCTGCCGGAGCTAAAGCTTCAAGTAGTGGTCAGCGATTCCGAGCAGCCCGGCCAGCCTGATACCAGCGCGACCCTGGCGTTTTTCGAGCCGCCCTGGCCTGATGAAGGCGAGTTGATCACGCTGATGCCCGAGCAGATTTGTGCAGTGGTGAGCCCGCGCCTGGCGGCGCACACTGACCCCGCCAAGCCCGAAACACTGTTTGCTAACAAGCTGTTATACACCGCCTCACGCCCTCAGGCGTGGCCGCAGTGGGCTGCTTCTAAAGGGTTGGAGCAAAGTGAGCTGGAGACCGCTCTTCAGCAAGGCCAGGGGTTTGACCATCTTTACTACTTAATGGAAGCGGCTGTGGCTGGCCTGGGCGTGGCTATTGCCCCAAAACTGCTGGTAGAAGATGACCTAAACAGCGGGAGGCTAGTCGCCCCCTGGGGCAGTATCGAAACCCCGGCAAGGCTCTGTTTGTGGCTACCTAAACACGCCAATGTTCGCCGCAGCGAAGCGCTGGCTGCTTGGTTAAAAGAGGCGCTGGGGGTAGGCGCTACCTCTGATACTCGCAGCCGTCGCTAAGGGGCTGAGTTATCAGTGTGTTATCAGCGTAGTAAACCTCTGCCTCTCTTGATGCGTATCAAGGAGCAAAATAGCTAATCCCTTATTCTATATCCATTCTCTATAATTCGATGAAAAGGAAGCCACATGCGCCTGACAATAAAAAAGCAACTGTATCTCTTATTGATCGTAATGCTGGCTTTAATGCTGGCGATTGGTGCCATGGGGTTTAGCGGCATGCGCTCATCGAACAACGCCGTTGATACCATCTATCAGCAGAATCTGCGTAATACCCAACAGCTGGGGCGGGTCAATGAAATTGCCAAAGATATGGTGATGGAGTTTTCGCTTTCAGCACAGCACGACCCCACACTGGCGGTCAGCGAGTTGCATGATCACCCTGTTCAGCAGCATATGGACAATATCGTGCAGAACCTTTCAGCGATTGATAGCGCCTGGCACTCTTTCAGCTCGCAGCCGCTGTCGCCTGACGTCGCGGCTCTCGCCGACCAGTTCAGCGAAGATTACCGTCAGCTGCTCTCACATGGTATTGCGCCAACAATGCCGCTTTATTCTGCCGGCCAATATGACGCCGCCAATGAATTGGCCTTTACCGTTGCGCTACCCGCCTACCGGCAAATGAACAGCACCCTGCACAGCCTGATTGAGCTGGAAGAGCAAGACGCACAAGCCCAGTTTGCCAGCGCTGAATCGCAAGCCGTATTGATGCGCAACCTGATGATTGCCGCCCTGGTGGTAGCGTTGCTGTTGGGAAGCACGCTTGGCTGGCTGCTAATGCAGCGCATCACCCAGCCGCTAGCAGTGGCACGCCACCACTTTCACGCCATGGCGAGAGGCGATTTATCGCAGCCGATACCGCAAACTCGCCGGGATGAAATAGGCGAAATGTTGCTCGAACTAGCGCTTACCCAGCAAAAACTGCATACGCTCATCGCTGGAATACAGCGCTCAGCAATGGCGATTTCATCCGCTTCTTCACAAATTTCATCCGGTAATGGCGATCTTTCCCAGCGCACCGAGCAGCAAGCAGCCAGCCTGCAAGAAACCGCTGCCAGCATGGAACAGGTAGCCGCGACGGTTAAAAACAACACCCAGCATACCGGCGAGGCCAACCGGCTAGCGCAACAAGCTACCTATTCAGCTCAGGAAGGTGGTGAAACCGTGCAGCAGGCGGTCGGTAAAATGCAGGATTTGAACGAAAGTTCTGGGAAGATTACCGGCATTGTGGCGATGATTGATGGCATCGCTTTTCAGACCAACATATTGGCACTCAATGCCTCGGTAGAAGCTGCGCGAGCGGGTGAACAGGGTCGTGGTTTCTCTGTGGTGGCTCAGGAAGTTCGCCATCTGGCACAGCGCTCGGCCGATGCCGCAAAGCAAATTCAGGCGCTGATCGTCGAAAACGATAGCATCGTGCAGCAGAGCAGCACGCTGGTGGAAACCGTTGGCAAGTCCATGGAAAAAATCGTCGGCAATATCAGCCATGTCTCCCAGCTGATGGTGGAGGTCAGCCGCGCATCGGATGAGCAGACGTCGGCGATTGACCAGATGAGCATTGCCATCAACCAGATGGATGATGTGACACACCAAAATGCCAGCCTAGTAGCGCAAACCGCCACCGCTTCTGCCGAGATGGAAGCCCAGGCGGCTGAGCTTTCTGCCGCCGTGTCACAGTTCCGGTTAGACGACTCCTCATCGTCGGTTGCTCATCAGCCCCTTGCTAATGAGCCCAACAAGCCACTGGCAAAACATCAATCCACCAAGGCAGAACTTGAGTGGGAAGAATTTTAAGGTGGGAAGCGTTTTAAGATGAAGCGTTTTAAGATAAAGAGCTTTAAGAACCGCGTTTTTCTGATATAAGCACCCGCTGAAAATCGTTAACTGAAACGCTGGTAAATTTTTCCAAGAAAAACACCAGCGTTTCAGGATAACGAAAGCGTTCATCAAAGCGCTCTTGGCCATCTTGCGTTTTCCGGGTCACACTTGCTTGATACCCATCCTGTGATTTTGACACCTTAACGCTATTTTCTCGGCCTTCACCGCGCTTGATGGCTGTCAGCGGCGAGCTTCCTGATAACATCGCATCCAATTGACGCGCCGCCGACCGCTCCTCTGTGGATGCCCAAAGCGGCTGGTCGCGATCGCCATAGTGATACAGCAGAATCACCAGCAACACCGAAAAAATGCTGCTGGTTAGCATCCAGGTTAGGGCAACGCTTGATAAGGGTGTTGTCAGTACGATGAACAGCTGCACGACAATACCCACTGCCAGAACACCCGCCAACGGGCGCCACATGCGCGGGTTCAAAAAGCCGCGTTTTAGGATATAACCCCACAACCCCACCACGGCTACTGCGCCTAAAAGTAGGTACACAGGAGCCAGCGGTGTTGCTCCTCCTGCCACCATGGCAACAGCACCAATAACGAGCATTAAGGTATAAAAAGCTGCCAAAAGGCGGTAAGCGCGGTCGAGGGTCATCAGTCATTCTCCATGCGTGTTGGCCAACGCCGTAAGTTGCACATCAGCCGTTATTGTTATCGTCATGTTGTGTGCCGTTATTTCATTTCAAACCCACGCTTGATCAAAAAATCGCGCATGTGCGGGCGCAGTTTATTATCAAACAGCGGTTTAAGATTGTGCGACCAATCGGTCTCTTTATTGCTGCTACTACGCGCTTGGTAATAAGCCCGCATGGTCGTATCGAAGGCCTCTACCTGTGCAGCATCTTCAGTGTAGTAGTCTTCTTTAAGAATCGCTTCCACCGGCAAGCGCGGCTTAACTTCAGGGGCATGGTCCGGATAGCCCAGACACATACCAAACACCGGGTAAACGTGCTTGGGAAGACGCAGTAGATCGCTAATCTCTTGAGGATTATTGCGGATACCGCCGATATAACAGATACCCAACCCTTCGGATTCAGCGGCCACTGCCACGTTTTGCGCCATCAAAGCGGTATCCACGGTGGCGACGAGCAGCTGCTCGGTCATGCCCCTTACCACCTTCGCTCCCGTGCGCTCAGAAGCCTCCGTCGGCCGCTTCATATCGGCACAGAACACCAAAAAAGCGGCACAGCTGGCTACATAACCCTGCCCACCGGCCAACTCCGCGATCAGCTCGCGGTTAGCCGCATTTTTCACATGGATAACGCTATACGCTTGAACGTGGCTTGACGTAGCGGCTCCCTGCCCGGCTTGAATTAGCTCCACCAGCAGCTCCTGGGGAATGGCGCGGTCGCTAAATTTACGAATCGAACGGTGGGATTTTAAAAGATCAATAACGTCGTTCATGGAACCTCACTTATATGGATAACGGCTGACACAGGCTAGCAGAATTGTATAACGCAAAGGAGCCAGCTTGGTGTCGTGAAGATCGTGTTGTGAAGAATGTGTCGTGAAGGATGTGTCGTGAAGATTGTGCAGTGGCTAATAAGTCATGCCGCGCCAAGCTATACTGTTGTAGACATGCCGTTATGATAAACACCTAATGGACTAATAACGACGCCAGGAAGCCAACATGACTAATACGCCTCAAAACGCACCCGGACAAGAGCAAAACGCCAGCGACTACGCACACCATGCCAGCTTTATGCCTAAATTAGGCAACGACGTTGTCGCGCTGCTAGCGCCCCAGCCCGGCGAACGGATTTTAGACTTAGGCTGTAGCGACGGCTCCTTAACAGAACGCCTCGTTCAGCAAGGGGCGGATGTGCTGGGTGTAGACGCTTCAGAAGACATGGTGAATGCAGCACGCAAGCGAGGCATTAACGCGCGCGTAGTCGACGGCCATCAACTGCCATTCGACCATGAATTTGACGCAGTATTCAGCAACGCGGCGCTACATTGGATGCTTGACCCGCAGGCAGTATTGGCAGGGGTAAAACGAGCGCTAAAGCCAGGCGGCCGGTTTGTGGCTGAATTTGGTGGCCACGGTAATCTGGCGGCCGTTTGCACCGCCCTTACCGCAGCGCTTCAGTTCCGCGGCATTAGCGTCCGTGGCCGCCACCCTTGGTATTTTCCTACCACCACCGAATACAGCCAGTTATTGGAAACGGTCGGCTTCAAGGTTGAGAGCATTGAGCTGATTCCGCGGCCGACTCAATTACCAATGGGCATGATGGGATGGCTGGAAAAATTTGCTAGCCCCTTCTTACATGGGCTTGACGAGGATTTACGCGAAGCCGTGCTGGAGAACACGTTAACGCTGTTAGGCCATAGCTTACGTGATGAACATGGCAATTGGACGGCGGATTATGTACGGCTGCGTGTTGCCGCTCGCGCTTGATCTTTAGCCTGATTTTTACTCGATGCTTGCGATATGAAAAAGCAAAAGCCCACCGACGATAAGCGTTTTATCATCGGTGGGCTTTTGCTGTCGGTGAAAAGCAATGTCATTGAAAAACCGACGTCTTTTAAAAACCCAAGTCTTTAAAAACTGAAGCTAACGGCGATTAGCGCACACCGAACAAGCAGGGTCGCGGGGCACTTGAAAATGCCGCCATTGGCCGCTTAAGCCATCAAACGTCGAAAGACCGCGGTGGGCTGCGCCAGCACCACTTAGCAGTTTGAAGGCTTCTACCGCTTGAAAGCAGCCAATTAAGCCAACCAGTGGTGCCATCACGCCACTTTCTGCGCAGCTTAACGCTTCGTCGCCGCTACCATCGGGTGGATAAAGGCAGGCATAGCAGGGGCACTCGGCATCGCGGGGGTCAAATACCGCTAGCTGACCTGAAAAACGAATCGCCGCCCCAGACACCAACGGCACGCCAGTATTTTGCGAAGCAACGTTGATCGCATAGCGGCTTGAGAAACGATCGGTACAGTCCAGCATCACATCTGCAGAGGCCGCTAATCGCTCAAGCGCTTCGCCTTCTACATGCTGGTCTAACGCAACCACGTGGCAGTGAGGGTTGAGCGCTTGCATGCTAGCTTGGGCAGAGTGGGCTTTATTTAAACCGATGCTCGCCTGCTGATGCGCGATTTGGCGCTGCAGGTTAGAAAGCTCCACCTGGTCGGCATCGGCAATCGTGATTCGCCCTACCCCGGCCGCCGCTAAATACAGCGCTACAGGCGAGCCCAGGCCACCCGCGCCAATAATTAATGCATGGGCAGCCTGCAGGCGCTCTTGGCCTTCGATATCCACCTCGGGCAGCATAATTTGGCGGCTGTAGCGCAGCAGCGATTGATCATCCATCATTGGCTTATTTATCCTCAAATTCCTCAAACGCGGGCACATGAAGGCTAAAGCTTTCTTTTACCTCTTCCATCACCACGTAGCTTTTCGACTCTTTCACACCCGGCAGCGTCAGTACCACATCGCCCAACAGCTGACGGTAGGCGGCCATCTCAGGAATTCGGCACTTTAAGATGTAGTCAAACTGGCCTGAAACAAGGTGGCACTCCTGAATCTGCGGCAGCGTCTCTACAGCCCGGCGGAACTCATCAAATACCGTGGGCGACTGCGTTTCCAAGCTGATTTCGACAAATACCAATAAATTGGCTTTCAAAGCGCCAGGGTCAAGAATGGCTTGGTAACCACGAATAATGCCCGCTTTCTCCAACCGCTTAACGCGCTCCAGGCAAGGGGTTGTGGATAACCCCACTTCGGAGGCTAAATCGACGTAAGAAATACGCGCATTTTCCTGCAAGCAGCGCAGGATTTTAAGGTCGATACGGTCCAGCGTTCTATTTTTTGGTTTCATGGCAGGATCCAATACGGATGAATCAGGCAGTAGTGGCAGTCGTTAAGGAACTCGGCAAAAGGTGCCCCAGAGTAACCCGTTCATGCCCACCTAAGTCACGAATGCTTTCAACGTTTTGATAGCCGGCATTGCTAAGTGCTTCGCGCACTTTTTCAGCTTGTGTATAGCCGTGCTCAAGCAGCAGCCAGCCTGACGTGGCTAAATAATGCTGCGCGGTGTGAACTAAGTGGAGCAAATCGGCCATACCCTCGGCGTCAGCGACCAGCGCTGAGCGTGGTTCAAAGCGCACATCGCCTGCTGCCAAATGAGGGTCATCAGCGGCGATATAAGGCGGGTTACTGACAATAATATCGAAACGCTTCTCTGCCTCTGCAAGCGTTTCCAGTGCGCTAAACCAGTCGCTCTGCATGAACCGGGCATTGGTGATCGAAAGCGCCTGCGCGTTGCGAGCGGCCAAGGCGACCGCTTCTTCACGCACATCGACACCGACGACTTGCCAGCGCGGTTGTTCACTGGCAAACGCCAGCGCAATAGCGCCGGTGCCCGTGCCTAAGTCAAGCAGGCGGCCAGCGGGGTTTATGGCTCGGCCAAGGGCAAGCTCGACGAGGGTTTCGGTATCAGGCCTGGGAATTAACGTATCGGGTGAAGTCGCTAAGCGCAGGCCCCAGAATTCGCGCTCACCGGTAAGATAAGCCACCGGGGTTCCTTGTGCGCGCGCTGCCACTAGCGCATCAAAGCGTGCGCATTCCCAGCTTGAGCAGCTCTGATCACCCCAGGTATATAGCCAGGTGCGATTACGCCCTAACACGTGGCTTAACAGCACCTCAGCATCAACACGCGGCGAAGCGGAGCCTGCCGCGCTTAGCCGCTGAGTCGCTTGTTTTAACAGCGCATCCAGGGACATTAGCCGTCCTGCAAAGCAGAAAGCTGTTCCGCTTGATACTCGTGAATCAGCGGATTAATCACGTCGTCTAGCTGTTCGCCGCTGACCACTTCGTTGAGCTTATAAAGCGTCAAGTTGATGCGGTGGTCGGTAATCCGCCCCTGGGGGAAATTATACGTGCGGATGCGCTCGCTGCGGTCACCGGAGCCAACCAGCGAACGGCGCGCATCGGCTTGGGTTTGGCGCTGCGCGTCAACGGCATTGCGCTTAATCTTGGCAGCCAGTAGCGACATCGCTTTAGCACGGTTTTTATGCTGGCTGCGCTCTTCCTGACACTCCACCACCACGCCGGTTGGCAGGTGAGTAATGCGGATTGCGGAATCCGTGGTGTTAACGTGCTGACCGCCCGCGCCACTGGAGCGGTAGGTATCGACGCGCAAATCCGAGGGGTTGATGTCGATATCACCGACGTCGTCGACTTCGGGCATTACCGCCACGGTGCAGGCAGAGGTGTGAATACGGCCTTGGGATTCAGTCGCGGGTACGCGCTGCACCCGGTGGGCACCGGATTCAAACTTCAGCTGGGCGTATACGCCATCGCCTTTGACGCGGGAAATGATCTCTTTATAGCCGCCGTGCTCGCCATGGTTTGCGCTCACTATCTCTACGCGCCAGCCACGCTTTTCAGCGTAGCGTGAATACATACGAAACAGATCACCGGCAAAAATGGCGGCTTCGTCGCCACCCGTACCGGCGCGCACTTCCAAAAACACCCCACGCCCATCGTCAGGGTCTTTGGGCACCAGCAGGCGTTTTAACTCAAGATCAAGCTCGGCCAATCGCTCACGACCTTCGCTAAGCTCCATTTCCGCCAGCTCGCGCATATCGGCGTCGCTATCGCGACTTAGCTGCTCGGCTTCGTGCATATTGGTTTCGACGTCACGATAGCGCTGCCAGGCTCCCACCAGCGCTTCTAGCTCGGCATATTCACGCGAGTAGTCGCGAAAGCGCTGCTGATTATTAATCACGTCGGGATCAGACAGCAGCATCGCCAGCTCTTCAAAGCGTTCTGTAAAGCTGTCTAAGCGTTGGCGCAAAGTCTCTTTCATGCGGGCGTATCATCCTTCTGGCGGGTAACCGTGGGCGCAGGCGTGGTTTCAAAAGCGGGTTTGGCAGGCAACAGCAGGCGCGGTGCCGCATTCAGCAACTCGTGATGCTCTTCAGACGCGGCATCGCGTATCGCCTGGGTAGGCTGGTGGAGCAACCGGTTGGTCAATTGATGTGCCAAGCGCTCAATCACTTTAACCGGGTCTTCACCGTGGGCCAGCCGCGCCAGCGCCTGGTCGCGGGAAAGGTCGCGCAGTGCTTCGCCATGCTGGCGGTAGTCGCGAATCAATTCACCGCCGTTACGAATGCGCCGCTCGTGCTGCCAACTGCCAACCCCGTGTTCAATCAGTGATTCCGCTTGGTCAGCCGCGACCTGGCGATGGCGACGGTTCTCTTGAATCACCTCTTCCAAGTCATCCACGGTATAGAGGAACACATCGGCCAACTCACCCACTTCGGGTTCGATATCCCGAGGCACCGCGATATCGACCATAAACACCGGGCGGTGGCGGCGTTTTTTTAATGCCCGCTCAACCATGCCTTTACCCAAGATAGGTAACGGCGACGCGGTAGAGGAAATCACAATATCCGCATATTCAAGGGCGTCAGGGATTTCTTGCAGGGTAATCGCCGTTCCCCCCAAGGGCCCTGCCACCAGTTCAGCCCGCTCCCGGGTGCGGTTAGCCACCGTAAGCTGACGAACGCCCGCTTCGTGTAAATGGCGAGCGACTAACTCGATGGTTTCTCCAGCACCAATCAGCAGCGCACGCGAATGGCTGAAATCATCAAAAATTCGGCTGGCCATGCTAACCGCAGCGTAAGCCACTGAAACGGGGTTTTTACCGATACCGGTTTCGGTGCGTACCTGTTTGGCCACTGCGAAGGTATGCTGGAACAGGCGTTCAAGCTCACCGCCTAAGCCTTTTGACTGGCGCGCCTGTTGGTAAGCCGCTTTTAACTGGCCCAAGATTTGCGGTTCGCCCAGCACCATAGAATCCAGGCCAACCGCCACGCGCATTAAATGGCGCGCCGCATCGTTGTCTAAATAATGGTAGGCACAGCGAGCCAGCTCATCGACGCGTAAATTATGAAAGCGTCCGAGCCAATTCAGTACCGCCTGTTCGCCAGCGGCATCCGCCACGCAGTAAAGCTCGGTGCGGTTGCAGGTCGATAGCACCGCGGCTTCACGAATTTGTGGCAGGTTACGCAGTTCAGCCAGCGCGGTTTCAAGCTGCGCTGGCGTAAAAGCGACCTGCTCACGCACGGCCACGCTGGCGGTACGGTGATTTATTCCCAGGGCAAGAAGCGTCATGCGTTATGCGTCTTCGCTAGTGTGTCGGACTTTCGCCAACCGCCGGTCTAAAAAAGAAAGCGGCCGCACCGTCAATTTAGGGGTTGCTAAAAAAATCGTTGGGGTGGCTAAAATGCTACCGATACGTATGCATAATAATTGCTGGCCACTTTTGCAAGGATGAACATACTATCACAGCAGACACTCATCCACAGCAGGCACTCATCTGGCTCACACCTCTTTGCCGCAGGCAGGCAAGCCGCTATGCTGGGCATTCGGCCACCTAATTGAGAGACGCATGCGACCTCGCTTCATATTACCGGGTTCTACGTTAATGAGCGCTATCTTACGGGGCTCACCCCTGTTACCAATGGCCGCTACCGCCTTATTGCTGAGTGGCTGCCAAACCTTGTCTGGTCTTCAAGATGGCCCTCTTAGCGCTTGGCCCGAAGACCCGATGCGTGGAGCGCCCCCCATCACCCGCGGGCTGGATGCCGCTGGGTTAAGCACCCTGCTAGGCGCTGAGCTGGCTGGCCAGCGCGGCGACTACCGCTACGCGAGCCAAGGCTATCTTGAAGCAGCGCAGCGCTACAACGAACCCGCGTTGGCCGAACGCGCTACGTTCGCTGCCCGCTTTGGCAATGAAGCCTCGCTCATTGAAGCCTCTGCACTGCGCTGGCGCGAACTTGCCCCCCAAGCCGAGGCGCCTAATCGACTGCTGGCGGCTTTTTCACTGCAGCGCGGCGATTGGCTAGACAGCCTTGAACAGCGGCTCAGCATTGTAGAAGCGGGCGGCCACGGCGATGTCGCTGCGTTTGCAGAAATTGCTGTCGCTGAAGAGGCACCGCTCACGCTCATCCTGCAACGATTACGCGAGCATTTGTCACGCTCCGATGCTGATCAGCTAGCTCATCATAGCGATGTATTGCTGGCCACCGCATTGATTGAGGCAACGCTAGGTGACACAGCTTCCGCCCAACAGCGGCTTGACCAGGTTGCTTTGCTGGAACCCGAGTCGGCGTCTTTATGGCTGGTAAGTGCACGCTTGGCGCTTGAGGTGGAGGATTACCCAACGGCTCAGCGCGCCGCTCAGCAAGGCTTAGCCCTCTCACCCGACGATGTGCGCTTTATCCTGCTTCTGGCTCAAGCAGAAATTCGCCTCAACAACATTCGTGCTGCGGAAGTTCAAACCGACGCCTTATTAGAGAGCCATGGCGGCAACCAGGATTTGCGCTTATCGCTCGCCCAGCTCTATTTAGAAGAGGGGCATCCCGCCCCCGCACAGCGGTTGCTTCAGCCTTTTATTGGCAAGCCCGGCGTACCCAATGTGGCTTACTATTTACTCGGCGCTATCGCCCAAGCAGCAGGCGAGACCGACAATGCGCTGCTTTATTACCGCCAGGTCAGCGAAGGTGATGATTTTTTACCCGCCCGCGCCACGGCGGCAAGTATGCTCATTGAAGCAGACCGCCTACTTGATGCCCGCGCCTTTTTGCGCATTGAGCGAATGCGTTTTGATCGCTACTTCACGGAACTGGTGATGCTTGAAGTGCAGCTATTGGACAGGCTGAATCAGCTAGAAGATGCTAATGCGCTGTTAAACCGCGAAATTACCCGCACGCCCGATGATGCATCGCTGCTTTATATGCGCGCCATGCGGCGCTGGGAAATCGGCGACATTGCAGGCATGGAAAGTGATTTGCGCCAAATACTGCGCGCCGACCCTGATAACGCCGAAGCACTGAACGCGCTGGGGTACACCTTGGCTGACCTTAATCTGCCTGGCCGTTTGGAAGAGGCATTTACGCTTATTGAGCGCGCCTACGAGATTGACCCCGACAACCCCGCCGTGCTCGACAGCATGGGCTGGGTATACTATCGCCTCGGCGAGCCGGAACAAGCCTTGCCTTGGTTGGAAAGTGCCTACACTCAGCTACCCGACCAGGAAGTTGCCGCCCACCTAGCCGAAGTACTGCACGCCCTGGGGCGCAGCGATGAAGCCCGCCAGCTGCTGCAACGCTTTATGCAGCGCACCACCGTGCATCCGCAAATTGACAAGCTGCTTGAGCGCCTTCCTGAATTAACGCCCTCGGGGGCACCCCAACCGTACTGACGGCCGTATTTAGCTTATCGATATTTAGCACATCGATAATGCTACCCTAACGATTAATCGATAATCATCACTGAACATGGAGCCTGTTTATGCTGACAATGACGTCATTTTCACCGCGCTGGACATTTTCACTTTCCCCTTCGTACCTATCGTTACGCTTGCTGCTTGCCAGCATCGGCCTGCTGTTTCTTGCTGGCTGTGCTTCCCAAGCGCCGATGGATGAAAGTGGCCGCCAAGTGGGCCAATGGGATCGCCAACAGGCTGACGTAGAAGCTTTTGATACATGGACACTTATCGGCAAAGCAGGCTTGCGCACACCGGAAGAGAGCATCAGCGCCAACCTGGATTGGAATCAGCACCCGCATTACTTTCGCATGCTGATTAGCGGGCCTTTCGGCGGCGGGCGCAACGTGCTTGAGGGCCGCGAAGGGCGTTTTTCACTGTCTAATAGCGATGGCCGCTTTGAAGCAGAAACCCCTGAAGCCTTAATGGAAGAGCAGCTTGGCTGGGCGCTTCCCGTCACCGCTATGCCCAACTGGGTACGCGGCTTGCCTGGCGAGACAACCGATAACAGCACCCACAGTTACCAGCTTGAAAGCGACGAATTCGGCTTTCCGAGCCACTTGTCTCAAGACGGCTGGGAAATCGACTACCGCGACTGGGAAAAAGTCGGAGAATTATGGCTACCCCGCCGGCTAGTGATGAACTACGACGATATTCGCATTACCTTGGTGGTTAATCAGTGGCAGCCCAGCGACCAGTAACGAAACAACCCGCATGTTTGAGAGAGAGCCTCACCTAAATGACTCCGCCGTTAACGCTGCCAGCACCGGCAAAACTTAACCGAATGTTGCATATCGTGGGCCGTCGTGAAGACGGCTACCACACACTGCAAACGCTGTTTCAGATCATCGACCTGTGCGACTACCTCACCTTTACCTCCCGGCATGATGGCGTCATTCACTTAACCAGTGAGGTTAGCGGCGTTCGCCACGACGATAACTTAATCGTGCGTGCCGCCCGCCTGTTGCAACACGCCAGCGGCACCCATTTAGGCGCGACGCTAGCGGTTGATAAACGGCTGCCCATGGGCGGCGGCCTGGGCGGTGGTAGCTCCAACGCGGCTACCGTGCTGGTCGGCCTTAACCATCTATGGCAACTGGATTTCTCCTTAGCAGCGTTAGCGCAATTGGGGCTACAGTTAGGGGCTGATGTACCGGTCTTTGTGCAGGGTCATAGCGCCTGGGCGGAAGGGGTTGGCGAACAGCTCACATCGGTAATGTTGGACACACCGTGGTTTGTGATTATTCATCCTGGCATTAGCGTTTCCACGCAAAGCGTCTTCCAAGACCCGCAATTGACACGCGACAGCCGCGCCATTACTATGGCGCGCGCACTGCAGGGGGGAGCGCCGGCGTGGCGCAATGACTGTGAAGCCGTGGTGAAAGAACGCTATCCGCCCATTGCGGAAGCGCTTCATTGGCTGGCACAGCATGCACCTAGCCAGCTGACCGGCACGGGCGCTTGTGTGTTTGCTGCGTTTGAAACCCAGCAAGCAGCACAGGCAATTGCTCAACTGGCAAGCCAACGTTGGTCGGCATGGGTAGCACGCGGACTCAACATTTCCCCTCTACATGATGCTCTGGGCTATAACTTTGGGCTATCAATAGCCTAGCTCTGGAGGCTATTTTCTGGAAGCTATTGATAGCCTAGCTCTGGGCAGTTGAAAACGCCCGGTTATCAACAGGCTATTAGTGGGCAACAGGCCATAGCTGACAACAAACTATAGTTGGGGTATCGCCAAGTGGTAAGGCACCGGTTTTTGGTATCGGCATTCCCAGGTTCGAATCCTGGTACCCCAGCCAGCTTAGATTTAGATACGGCCGGTTTTAGATATAGCCCGGTTTTAGATATAGCCTAGATGATCTGCGTTTTCTTCCCCGATCCCCAACACTGCAAAGGTGGCTGCGCGTGTCAAAATTGATGGTTTTCGCTGGGAATGCCAATCCCGCCCTCGCTCAAAAAATTGCCGAGAGCTTAGACAGCCGCATGGGTAACGCGACGGTTGGTCAATTTAGCGACGGCGAAATTGCAGTTGAGATCAATGAAAACGTGCGCGGTAAGGATGTGTTCATCCTGCAATCCACCTGTGCACCGACAAACGACAATTTGATGGAGCTGATCCTGATGGTCGACGCCTTGCGTCGTGCCTCGGCGGCTCGCATCACGGCGGTACTGCCCTACTTCGGCTATGCACGCCAGGATCGCCGCGTGCGCTCCGCCCGTGTACCGATCTCTGCCAAAGTCGTTGCCGACATGATGGTAAAAGCGGGCGTTGACCGCGTGATGACCATGGATCTGCACGCTGATCAGATCCAGGGCTTCTTTGACGTACCCGTCGACAACGTTTACGGCTCGCCCATTCTGCTTGACGATATTGAGCGCCAAAACTATAGCGACCTTGTCGTGGTTTCACCCGACGTAGGCGGCGTTGTTCGCGCCCGCGCTATCGCCAAACAGTTGAATGCAGATCTCGCTATCATCGATAAGCGTCGCCCTCAGGCTAACCAAGCCCAGGTAATGCACATTATTGGTGAAATTGAAGGCCGTACCTGTGTTGTTGTCGACGACATGATTGATACCGCAGGCACTCTGTGCAAAGCCGGTGAGGCACTCAAAGAGCACGGCGCCAAGCGCGTGGTGGCTTACGCTACTCACCCGATTTTGTCTGGCCCAGCCGTTGACAACATTACCAACTCTGTACTGGATGAAGTGGTGGTGACCGACACCATCCCGCTATCTGACATTGCTCGTCGTAGCGGCAAAATTCGCCAGTTGAGCGTTGCCGGCCTCATCGCAGAAGCGATTCGTCGGGTCAGCAACGAAGAATCTGTCAGCGCGATGTTCCACTAACCGCCTGACGATACAGCCCCCTTTTGGGGCCACGGAAGCGTCGCCGTCTGGTCGCGGGTTGCGGCGTATTCCTTACTTTAACTAAGAGGCAATTCCATGTCTGATTTTATCCTGAAAGCCAGCGTTCGTAACGACCTGGGGAAAGGTGCGAGCCGCCGCCTGCGTCGTGCGAACCAGCAAGTGCCCGCCGTTGTATACGGTGGTGAGAAAGGCGCACAGTCTATCTCTGTAGAAAAAACCGCTTTCTACAAAGCCATTGAAGACGAGTCTTTCTTCTCCTCGGTTATCAACCTGGTCATCGACGGTAAAGAAGAGCAAGTGGTTGTTCGTGACCTGCAGCGTCACCCTTTCAAGCCGTTGCTGACCCACGCCGACTTCCTGCGCGTTGATGCGACTCACGAAATCACCATGAACGTGCCGCTGCACGTGACCGGTGAAGAGAAGTGTGTAGGCATCAAAGACCAGGGCGGCGAACTGCACGTACTGGCCAACGAAGTGGCGATCAGCTGCTTGCCGAAAGACCTGCCTGATTACCTGGAAATCGACATTAGCAACGTCGAACTGGGCACCACGCTGCACCTGTCTGACCTTACCCTGCCGGCCGGCGTCACGTCTGTTGACCTGTCCCACGGTGAAGAGCACGACAACGCAATTCTCAACATCACTAAAGTAAAAGTACGTAGTGAAGACGATGAAGATGGTGAAAGCGCAGGTGAAGAAGGCGCCAGCGCCGAGTAAGCCATTCTGCTTAGCGCCCCACTTGGGTCATGCCTGCACGGCTCAAGTGATGCCTAGATGATGTTAAGATCAAGCGCCTCGGCGCTTGATCTTTTTTATGGCCGACACCGACGCGCTATCAAAACGTTACTCCTGGAAAACGTTACTCTTGGAAAAAGTTACTCCTGGAAATTGGTTGGAGGTAGAAAGATGAGCCAGGTAATGGCCATTATTGGATTAGGCAACCCAGGGGCAGAATATGCAGCCACGCGCCATAATGCGGGCTTCTGGCTGGTAGACGCGATTGCGCGCAGCGCCCATACAGAACTGCGCCCGGAAAAGAAATTTTTCGGCCACTACGCAAAAGTACGTATCGGCGACCATGAACTGCACCTGCTTAACCCCGCTACCTTCATGAACCGCAGTGGCGCTGCGGTGGCCGCCTTAAGCCAGTTTTTTAAGCTTAGCCCTGAAAATTTGTTGGTAGCCCACGACGAACTCGACCTCCCCCCCGGGCAGGCGCGCTATAAAACGGGTGGCGGCCACGGCGGCCATAATGGCCTGCGCGATATCATTAGCGCACTAGGCGGCCAAAAACAGTTTCACCGCGTGCGCATTGGTATTGGTCACCCCGGCGAGGCACGTCAGGTAACGAACTATGTACTGGGAAAGCCCGGCAAAACCGAGCAAGAAGCCATTATTCGCGCGCTAGATGAGTGCCTGGCAACGCTCCCAAACGCATTAGCGGGCGACTGGGCCAAAGCCATGAATCAGCTGCATAGCCTTAAGCCTGACTAGGCATACCGGAACTGGCTAATAACTGGTGAGTTAAGCCGGTGGCTGGCAGCAAGTTCATCTCGTAGAATGGCGGTTACTTTTACGCTCTACCCTCTATTTTCAGGAACATGTTATGGGTTTCAATTGCGGTATCGTGGGTCTACCCAATGTGGGTAAGTCCACTCTATTTAATGCACTGACTAAGTCAGGCATCGATGCAGAAAACTTCCCCTTCTGCACCATTGAGCCGAACGTCGGTATCGTCCCGATGCCCGACCCACGCCTGGATAAGCTCGCTGAGATCGTTAAACCCCAAAAAGTCCTGCCGACCACGATGGAGTTTGTCGATATCGCAGGCCTGGTCGCCGGGGCTTCCAAAGGCGAAGGTTTAGGCAATAAGTTTCTGGCTAACATCCGTGAAACCCAGGCCATTGCGCATGTTGTGCGCTGCTTCGACAACGACAACGTTATCCACGTGGCGAACCAGGTCGACCCCCGCGCCGATATCGAAACCATCAACCTAGAGCTGGCGCTTGCCGACCTTGATACCGTCGAGAAAGCCAGCCAGCGCCTTGTTCGCTCGGTGAAAGGCGGCGATAAAGACGCCATTGCCACCAAAGCAATTCTTGATCGCATTCAGCCCCACGTTGCTGAAGGTTTGCCGCTACGCAGCTTTGGCCTAAGCGAAGAAGAGCAGCGACAGGTGAAAAGCTTCGGCTTTTTGACCTTAAAGCCGACGATGTACATTGCCAACGTCAACGAAGACGGTTTCGAGAACAATCCCTATCTGGATATTGTTAATGAAATTGCCGCTGAAGAAGGCGCACTGGTGGTGCCCGTGTGCAACCAGCTGGAAGCGGAGATCGCTGAGCTGGATGACGATGAGCGCTCGATGTTCTTAAGCGAGATGGGCATGGAGGAACCCGGCCTTGATCGTGTGATTCGCGCGGGTTACTCACTGCTGGGTCTACAAACCTACTTTACTGCTGGTGTTAAAGAAGTACGCGCCTGGACCGTGAAAGAAGGTGCCACCGCCCCGGAAGCCGCGGGCGTGATTCACACCGATTTCCAAAAAGGCTTTATTCGTGCCGAAGTGATCGCCTATGACGATTTTGTATCGCTAGGCGGCGAACAAGGTGCTAAAGATGCTGGCAAATGGCGCTTGGAAGGCAAAGAGTACATTGTCAAAGATGGCGACGTCGTCCACTTCCGTTTTAATGTATAAGCGGCAACAAAAACGGCAGTGACGTATTGACGGTGGGTGAGCTTTCCAGTATCATTCGCCCCCGTTGAAAGGCTACGTAGCTCAGCTGGTTAGAGCACATCACTCATAATGATGGGGTCCCCTGTTCAAATCAGGGCGTAGCCACCAACTTCATACAGAATCAAGCTTATACGAAAAGCCCGCTGACAGGATCAGCGGGCTTTTTTGTGGGCGGCTGAGTGGGGTCAGCTCAGCGACGCGCGGTTTAAGAAACTCACCAATGCACGGGTCAGATACTCAACATCTTTACTGCCCGCCGTTTCCCGAATCGAATGCATCGCCCACTGGGGCACACCCACATCAATGGTGGGTACGCCTAATTCAGTGGCGGTAATCGGGCCAATGGTGCTTCCGCAGCCCATATCCGCACGGGTAACAAAGGACTGCACGGGCACGTCCGCCTCGCGACATACATCGCGAAATAGCGCCCCCGTCACACTATTAGTGGCATAACGCTGGCTAGCATTTACTTTGATGACTGGGCCACCGTTAATCGCCGGGCCGTGGCACTCATCGTGCTTATCACGGAAGTTAGGGTGCAGCGCGTGGGCGTTATCGCAAGAGATCATCAGGGATGACTGAATCAGCTGAATCAGCGTCTCTTCACTTCCCTTTTCATCCCTCTTTTTATCTCTCTTTTCACCTTTCCTTCCATCTCCCTGGATTCCTACCTTACCCCCTACCTGCGCGTTGATACGCTTGAGCACATCCGCCAAGAACGGGCCTTGGGCACCACAGGCGCTAGCGCTACCGACTTCCTCGTGATCATTGGCCACCAGCAAAGCGCCTTGGCTACCATCGCAGGCAAGCAGCGCCTCTAAACCAATAAAACAGGAAAGCAGGTTATCTAGCCGGGCACTGGCCACCAGCTCTTGCTTAACACCGACCAGCGAAGGCGGCTGAACATCGTAAAAGCCAAGTTCAAAATCAACCACTTCAATACCGTTCAGGCCATGCTGCTCTTTCAGCCATTGCGCTAATAACTCGGGCAACGTGGCGGTATCACTCTGCATCAACACCGGCGCCATTTGCGTCTGCGGGTTAATCGGACGGCCACTGTTCACGTCACGATCAAGGTGAATTGCCAGGCTCGGCACCGTGGCAATCGGTCGGTCAACGTTGAGCAATATGCTCTCCAAGTGACCATCGGCGTGGCGCACATGCACCCGCCCTGCCAGCCCCAGGTCACGGTCAAACCACGGTGCCAGCAAAACGCCGCCATAAACCTGCACACCTAACTGTAGCCAGCCCGCGGAACACTGGGTGGCGTTGGGTTTTAAGTGCAGACCAGGGCTATCGGTGTGAGCACCGATCATACGCAGCCCGGTTAATTCAGACTCAGGCAGTTGAAACGCAATGATCGCCGAGTCATTGCGGGTAACGTAGTAGCGCTTGCCCGGCGTTAACTGCCAATTGGCCTTCTCTTCCAGCCGCTGAAAACCGGCTTGCTCCAATCGCGCGGCCATATTGCCTGCGGCGTGCCACGGGGTCGGTGATTGACGCAGAAAATCGCATAGACGCGTTAAACGTTCAGCGTTGAAAGTCTCGGACATGGAAATCCTCGTAACCGTAATGATTGAGTCTCATCGCGCAAACGACCTGCTACAATACTCCCTCGACCTACGCAACTCATGGGTCACTTGCATGTCTAGGGAAGAATGAGTGTACACAAATCTGGGAGAGCTTGACTGATGAGCTTGTTTGCAACGCTTTCGCGTTCGGTTGCCCTCGCTGTCATGCTGGTTATCACCAGCCCAGCAGCTCTAGCGCAACTTGAGCCGACCGACGAACAACGCCAGGCGGCAGTGGAAATTGCGGACTCGCTCCGCTACGGACACTATGCTGATATTAATTTCGACGAAGCGTGGTCGCAGGACGCTTTCCAACGCTATTTAGACATTCTTGATGGCCAGCGCGCCTACTTGTTGCGCAGCGATATCGAACCCTATCGTCATTTAGAATCCAGCATGGCAGATGCTATTTTCAATGGCGACCTAGATGACGCTTTTGCTCTGTACGATACCTTTAGTGAACGGCAACGCTCGCGCCTGGAGTCACTGCTTGCCCAGCTCGACACAGGGCTAAACTTTGACTTTAACAGCGAAGAACGCTTAGAAATTGACCGTGAAAACGCTCAATGGGCGACCCGGCAAAGCGAACTTGACGAGCTATGGCGCAAGCGACTTAAAAACGATGCCCTCACGCTTGCCTTAACCGACCAGGATAACGAGCAGATTGAAACCAACCTGCGTCAGCGTTATGAAGGCCAATTGACGCGGCTAGAACAAACCGAATCTGAAGACGTTTTTGGCGTACTGATGGCCGCTGTCACCAGCAGCATCGACCCGCATACGGGCTATCTCTCCCCTCGCCAAGGCGAGTCATTTGATATTCAGATGAGTCTTTCGCTAGAAGGCATTGGTGCACTGCTTCAGTCAGACGGTGAGTACGTTAAAGTCTCAAGCTTAGTCCCCGGCGGCCCGGCGGAGCGTGCTGGTGTATTAGAACCCGCTGATCGCATCATCGCCGTTGGTCAGGAAGAGGGTGAAATGGTCAATGTAGTGGGTATGCGCCTAGACAACGTGGTGGATCTGATTCGTGGGCCTAAAGGTTCTGTCGTTCGCCTGGATGTCGTGCCCGCTCAAGCCGTGGACATGACGCGTTCGCAAACCGTTCAAATCACCCGCGACACCGTGAGCCTTGAAGACCAGGCCGCTCAAGGCGAAGTTATCGAAGTGGAACGCGATGGCGAACCCCACCGCCTTGGCGTTATCAACATCCCTACGTTCTACGTTGATTTCGACGCCTGGCAAGCCGGTGAAGAAGAGTATCGCAGCACCACGCGTGATGTCGCCCGGGAAGTGCAACGCCTAAAAGAAGAAGGCGTGGAAGGTATCGTGCTTGACCTTCGCAACAACGGTGGCGGTGCCCTGCAGGAAGCCAACTCATTGATCGGCCTATTCATCGATCGCGGCCCCACAGTTCAGGTACGTGATGCACAGGGCCGAATCCAGCTTTATGGCGACACCGAAGCAGACACCCTCTACGATGGCCCGCTAGGGGTATTAGTCAACCGTCTTTCTGCCTCCGCATCAGAGATTTTTGCTGGTGCTATTCAGGATTATGGACGCGGCCTGGTATTGGGAACCCCGACCTTCGGCAAAGGCACCGTGCAAACCCTTAACGACTTGAGCCATGGTCAAATCAAGCTAACCCGCGCCAAGTTCTACCGCATCTCCGGCGATAGCACTCAGAACCGCGGCGTTGAACCGGATATCACCTTCCCTAGCCTGATAGATCCTGAGCGCATTGGCGAAAGCAGCCTGGACAACGCCCTAGCTTGGGATACCGTTCAAAACGTTCAGTATCGCCGCTATGGCGAACCGGAAACCGTGCTGGATAGGCTGATCGCCCAGCACGATGCACGCGCGCAGGACAACGCTAACTTCCGCTACCTGGAGCGCCAATCTACGCTGGCTCGTCAGCTACGCGAGCAGCACACCAGCGTGAGCTTAAATCGCGAACAGCGCAAACGCGAGATGGAAGCCCAGGAAGCTGAACAGCTGTCACTGGAAAACCAGCGCCGCCGCGCGCTTGGGCTAGATGAACTGGACGAGTGGATGGATGCCCGCACCGAAGGCGTGGAAAGCCTGGAAGGCATAGACGACCCACAGGATGCCCAAGAAAACGTGGGCGAAGAAGATGAAACCAGAGCCGTTGAGCGCGCCCATGTGCTTGAAGCCGCAGAAGTGCTACTCGACTATGCGCATTTACAAGAAACGCGCCGACTAGCCGCTAAACGCTAATCACGCCAAGAACCAAGAACGCTAAGTTAACGAAAACGCCGCCCTTCTTACTGATCATATGATCTTATGAAAGGCGGCGTTTTTTTGCTTAGATTATGAGCGTCATCAGCACAGCGCCGCGCGGCGTGTGGGTCGGTCGCCCATTTTGGCAAGGCGCTGGGCAAGTGCCGCGACCTGAACACGGCTACCCTCGCCGCCCGCTTGAATAATCTCCCTAGCCCAGGCCGGCAGCTGCGGTGAAAGCCGGTAATAGACCCACTGCCCTTCTCGCTGGTCAATTAACAGCCCGCACTGGCGCAGCTGAGCCAAATGCCGTGACACTTTAGGCTGTGACTCCTGCAGTGCGTGGGTCATCTCACACACGCACAGCTCCTGCTCTTGAGCGATTAAGAGCACCAGCATCAAACGCGTCTCATCGCTTAAACACTTAAACACCTGCAACGCCTGCGGTGTGTTCACATTACCCACCATGTTTTTCCCAAATCCTGTTTTCCCAAACGCTTTGATTGCCTGCCTAGTTTACGCCACTAAAGCGACAAACGGTAAGCGTCGAGGCGGCGTCGATTTTCAGACACGAAAAACATCCAAGTGCCATGAGGCAGCGGATGATAAGAGAATTATTAGGAATAAAAAGCTAGGGAAAAACTAGATGGCTCCTCGAGCAGGACTCGAACCTGCGACCCAATGATTAACAGTCATTTGCTCTACCAACTGAGCTATCGAGGAATAATGCGCTACCGTGAACGAGACATCGAGCGGTAGTAATAGGTACTAACAGTAATAGATACTAACGGTGTAACAACTTGGCTCCTCGAGCAGGACTCGAACCTGCGACCCAATGATTAACAGTCATTTGCTCTACCAACTGAGCTATCGAGGAACATCGTAAGTTATTTCTGTCATGCTTTGCCGTGTTCGAAGCTAATTCATGCTTGAAACTAAGTCGCGTTTTAAGCTAAGCCAAATTACCAAAAAATTCAAGTAATTGATTGGCTCCTCGAGCAGGACTCGAACCTGCGACCCAATGATTAACAGTCATTTGCTCTACCAACTGAGCTATCGAGGAACTGCTCAAACACGGTGCGTAGTATACCCATAGAATTGTGAGGGTCAAGTATCGATTATGGATGAACGCTAGCCGCTGGTTTGCTGTATCCGTATAATGCGCCCACTAACGATCGATAGCGGTTTGGCTTTGCAACCTGCCGGCCGCACGACAACACTCCATTCATCCTCGTCCCCCGACGACTCATAGATGACAGGTACCGATGGCGAAGAAGCTCTTCATCAAAACGCACGGCTGCCAAATGAACGAGTACGATTCCTCCCGCATGGCGGATCTGCTCGGCGAATCTCACCAGCTCGAACTCACTGATAATGAGCGTGAAGCCGATGTCATTTTATTAAACACCTGCTCGATTCGCGAAAAGGCACAAGAGAAGGTTTTTCATCAGCTAGGCCGATGGAAAAAACTCAAAGACGCCAATCCCGATTTAGTGATTGGGGTGGGCGGCTGCGTGGCCAGCCAAGAAGGCGAAGCGATTCGCAAGCGGGCACCGCACGTGGACATGGTGTTTGGCCCGCAAACGCTTCACCGCGTGCCCTCCATGCTAGATGCCCGCGGCAATAACCAGATTGCCGCCGTGGATGTCACTTTTCCTGAGATTGAAAAGTTCGACCACCTGCCCAAGCCCACCTCCGATGGTGCCACGGCGTTCGTGTCGATCATGGAAGGCTGTTCTAAGTATTGCACCTTCTGCGTAGTGCCCTACACCCGCGGTGAAGAGGTCTCGCGCCCCTTTGAAGCGGTGATGGATGAAGTTATTCACCTTGCTGATCAGGGCGTGCGTGAAGTCAACTTGCTGGGGCAAAACGTCAACGCCTACCGCGGTGAGAACCAGCTGGGCGATGAGATTGATCTGGCCGAGCTGATTGCCTGTGTAGCGGCGGTCGATGGGATTGACCGCGTGCGCTTTACCACCTCGCACCCAGTAGAATTTACCGACAGCTTAATAGAGGCTTTCGCCGATATTCCTGAGCTGGTAAGCCATCTGCACCTGCCGGTACAGTCCGGTTCAGACCGCATTCTTAACGCCATGAAGCGTGGCCATACGGCGGCTGAATACATCGAAAAAATGGAGCGCATCCGCGCTAACCGCCCGGATATCAGCTTCTCCTCTGACTTCATCATCGGCTTCCCCGGCGAAACAGAAGAAGATTTCGAAGCGACGATGGACTTAATTCATCACATCGGCTTCGATCACTCGTTCAGCTTTGTTTACTCCGCACGCCCTGGCACCCCTGCCTCTGGCCTGCCGGATGAAACGCCGGAAAGTGTTAAAAAACAGCGCCTGGCGATTTTACAAGAGCGGATTATTCAGCAAACCGCACAAATTAGCCGCCGCATGGTGGGCAGCACGCAGCGTGTACTGGTTAACGGCTTTTCGCCCCGCGACCCCGGCCAGCTTTCAGGCCGCACTGAGAACAACCGCGTGGTGAACTTTCGCGCCGCCAACCCCACCGAGCTGATCGGCTACTTTGTCGATGTGGAAATCACCGAAGCTTTTCCCAATTCGCTGCGCGGTGAGCTAGCCTCACCCGAGCGTTATTAACCGCTCACTTATCCTAGGTAATTGCCCCGGCACCGCCGGGGCAGTAAGCTGAGACTCACACACATCAACTAACGGGTTTCTTACTCTTGAGCCAGCCAACACCTCAGGCCAATCGCATCATTACCTTAAGCCTTGAACCCAATGATCCGCAGCGACTTGCCAGCCTTTGCGGCCAGCAGGACGAGCATTTGAAGCTGATTGAAAGCCGCTTGGACGTGACGCTGCGCAATCGGGGCAATGTGTTTCAACTAGCAGGCCCTGGCAATCGCATCAAGGCAGCGGCAAACGTGTTGGAACACCTTTATCGAGAAACGGCCTCTAGTGAACTCGACGCCGATACCGTGCATCTCTTTTTGCAGGAATCGGGGCTAGAAGCGATAGAGGATGAAGAAGAAGGCAGCGAAAGCAGCGGTGACGTGATCATGCGCACACCGCGTACCATGATCAAACCTCGCGGCTTAAATCAGCAGCGCTATGTTTCCAGCATTCGCGAACACGACATCAACTTTGGTGTCGGCCCTGCGGGTACCGGCAAAACCTACCTGGCCGTCGCCGCCGCAGTGGAAGCGCTCAACCAGCAGGAAGTGCGCCGCATTCTACTCGTGCGCCCTGCCGTTGAAGCGGGTGAAAAACTGGGTTTCCTACCTGGCGATCTTGCTCAGAAAATTGACCCTTACCTGCGCCCGCTTTACGACGCACTGTATGAAATGATCGGCTTCGAGCAAGTCGCCAAACTGATCGAACGCCAGGTGATTGAAATTGCCCCGCTGGCCTATATGCGCGGCCGCACGCTCAATAACTCCTATATCATTTTGGATGAGAGCCAGAACACCACCCCGGAGCAGATGAAAATGTTCCTAACTCGGATTGGTTTTGGCTCCACCGCGGTGATTACCGGTGACGTCACTCAGGTGGATTTACCCAAAGGGCAGCGCTCAGGGCTGATTCAAGTGCTCGACGTGCTAAAAGACACCCCTGGGATTGGCGTCACTCACTTTGCCGCCAAGGATGTAGTACGCCACCCGCTGGTTCAGCGCATTATCGAAGCCTACGATATGTTTGAATCCCAGCAGGAAGTAGAAGAACGCGCCCGCCGCGAGGTACGCCAGCAAGAGCGCGATGCCCGTATGCAGGCACGCGAAGGCGCATGGGATAGCTCGCGATGAATGAGATCAGCATTGATCGCCAGGCGGCGATTAACGAACCACTGCTACCTAGCCTGGCACAGCTCACCCAATGGGTGGGCTGTGTGTTTGCTCACCACCCTGACGAACAGCGCCTTGAAGTGACGATTCGGTTTGTGGATGAGCGCGAAAGCCAAACGCTAAACCGTGACTACCGCGGCAAAGACAGCACCACTAACGTGCTGTCCTTCCCCTTTGAGAGCCCGCCGGGTATTGATTTGCCGTTACTCGGCGATCTGGTGATTTGCCATGCCGTAGTGGCCAAAGAAGCCAGCGAGCAAGGCAAGCCGATTGAGCACCACTACGCCCACATGGTCGTGCATGGCATCCTGCATTTAATGGGCTACGATCATATTGATGATCAGGAAGCTGAGGAGATGGAACAGTTTGAGCGTGAACTGTTGGCCGAATTGAATATCCCCGACCCTTACTCAGCGGCGACACATGCGTCTGATGACGATGATCACTAAATGCTTAGCGTCTTTAATCGTCTAATAGCAGATGCGTTAAATCACCTAACAACTAATCTGGTACTATCCCCTGTTTAAGTGATAAAACGTTTCAGTGATAAAACAGCTACCTAACGACATCATTTACATAACAGAATAGTTTGCATAACGATGTCATTAATGAGATAGCAACTGTCTGCCCGCAAACGAGAGAATTGACGCATGAGCGAAGACCGATCGAGCAACCCCAATCAAAAATCCTGGCTCGAGAAACTCTTTAGCGCCCTTTCCGGAGATAATGACGAACCCAGCTCGCGGGATGAGCTGATGACGTTCTTACGCCATACCGCAGGGAAATTAAAGCTGGACCAAGACGCCATCATGATTATCGAAGGCGCGCTTGAAATCAGCGATCAGCAGGTACGTGAAGTGCTGATACCCCGCTCCCAGGTTTCAGCTATCGCTTTGGATCAAACCAGCGACGGCTACCTACCGCTGATTCAGGAAACCGGCCATTCCCGCTACCCGGTGATTGGCGAAAACCTGGATGATGTCAAAGGCATTTTGCTGGTAAAAGATTTACTCCCGCTGCTCTCGCAAACCCAAGCCCAGCGTGATGCGTTCAAGCTTGATGACATCCTGCGCCCAGCGATGTTTATCCCTGAATCAAAACGCCTTAACAGCCTGCTTAAAGAATTTCGCGACACCCATAACCATATGGCGATAGTGGTCGACGAATACGGCGGCACTGCTGGCATTATTACTATCGAAGATATCCTTGAGCAGATCGTCGGCGACATCGAAGATGAGCACGATACCGACGAAGAAGACGATATCCGCGAAATTGAGAACGGCCGCTACGCTATTCGCGCGCTAACACCGATTGAAGACTTTAACGAACGCTTTAACGCAGAGTTCTCCGACGATGAATTTGATACCGTTGGCGGCCTGGTGATGCAGCAGTTCGGTCATCTACCTCGGCGTGGTGAACACACCATTCTGGGTGGCTGGCGATTTGTGATTCTCAATGCTGACACCCGGCGCATTCGGCTGCTCGAAGCCTACCGCGACACCCGCCGTGATGACGAAGAGGATGACGACCAGGAGAACAAACCCGCCTAGGCGCTTGTTTCTAGATGGGCTTGTTCCTAGACGAGCTCATTTCTAGACAACCGTTGTCATGCTGCTTGCTCGCCACTTCCGCGCACCCTGCTATTGATAGGTTTATCGCTATGGGTTTACCCCCCGCGTTTTTGTTACAGCTGCTTGCTGCCCTAGTGGCAGGCGGTTTTACGACCTTAACGGCCTCGCCGTTTGAACTCTGGTGGCTAGGCCCGGTGGCAATTGGTTTGCTCTACGTCGGCCTGCACGCCTTAACTCCCGCCCAAGCAGCCCTAAAAGGCTGGCTATATGGCGTGGCATTGTTCGCCAGCGGCACCTCCTGGGTGTATGTCTCTATCCACGATTATGGCTACACCGGCGTACCGCTCGCGGTATTGCTAACCGCGCTGTTTGTAACGGTTCTGGCACTCTTTTTTGCCGGCACCTTCTGGCTATACCGGCGCTTTACCTCCGCTCGGCTTGCGTTCATCACCTTTGCTGGTGCCTGGGTATTGGGCGAGGTGCTGCGTACCTACCTGTTTACCGGCTTTCCCTGGCTGCTGCTGGGCTCTGGCTATGTTGATTCGCCGCTGGCCGCCTGGGCGCCGGTTGGCGGCGTCTACCTGCTTTCGCTGCTGGTCGCACTCAGCGGTGCGTTTGGCACCGAGCTGCTGCTTCGCCGCCGCTGGTGGGCACTCGCGCCACTGGCGGCCATTTGGTTAATCCCCCTGGCACTGCCTCAGCAGTGGACCACACCGGTGAGCGAACCCACCCGCGTGGCATTGCTACAAGGCAACCTGCCGCAGCTGTTGAAGTGGACCCCAGAAGGCCAGCGGGTAGCAGCGAACACCTACAGCGAACTCAGCCGCAACGTGGCCGACGACGTTGACCTGATCATCTGGCCAGAAACCGCCCTGCCGATGATGGAAAGCCAGGCACGCCCGGTTTTGGAGCGAGTGCAAGCGAACCTACCGCCCGATGTCGCCCTGCTGACCGGCATCGTTCAGCGCGACGAGCAAGAGCGCTACTTCAATAGCGTGATTGGCGTGGGCAACGTAGAAGGCAGCTACCAGAAAGAGCACCTAGTGCCCTTTGGTGAATACCTACCGCTGGAGAGCGTACTGCGCGGGGCGATTAATTTTTTCGACTTACCCATGTCGACGTTTACCAAAGGTGAGCATGAGCAAACACCGATGCAGGCCGCCGGGATCAACATTGGCAATGCGATCTGCTACGAGATTATCTACCCACAGTTAGTCGCCCGGCGCGCTCAAGACAGCGGTGTGATCATGACGGTGTCTAACGACACCTGGTTTGGCGCATCAATCGGCCCCCATCAGCACCTGCAGATGGCTCGCCTGCGAGCGCTTGAGAATGGCCGCTATGTGGTTCGCGCTACCAGTAACGGCATTACCGCGATTATCGACCCCAATGGGCGCATTGTTGAACGCGCACCGCAGTTTCAAACCGCAACGCTCACCGGTGAATTTTACGCCATGGAAGGTTTAACACCGTTTACCCGCACGGGCAGTTGGCCTGCTTGGCTACTGGCAGGCTTGATGCTTTTACCCGGTGTGGTGGCCGCACGAAGTACACGCCAAGCGCGAAGCTGATAAAACCACCGTGTCTTAGAAAGCGTGTCTAGAAAGGCTGTATGAAAGATGACCCGAGCCCATTCCAGGGCTCGGGTCATTTTGTTTTACTCAAATTAACCGCTTACCTAAGTGACTAGATAGGCCGTTAGTCAATCCGCCATTTAAGCAGCGCTATTTTTTAGCGTCGCCATATCAATCACGAAACGATAGCGCACGTCGCCTTTTTCCATCCGCTCAAAGCCTTCATTAATCTTGTTGATATCCAGCATCTCGATATCACAGGTAATGCCCTGATCAGCGCACAGCTTGAGCAGCTCTTCGGTTTCTGCAATGCCACCAATCAGCGAACCGGCAACCACACGGCGCTTAAAGACCAAATTGAACGCTTCAATGGCCGGCTCAATGGGCTCCAGTAAACCGACGATAATATGCGTACCGTTATATTTCAGCGACGCGAGGTAGGGGTTTAGGTCGTGCTGTACGGGCACGGTATCCAGCATAAAGTCGAAGGTTTCAGCGACGGCATCCATCTGCGCTTGATCGCTGGAAACCACCACGTGGTCTGCACCGTTACGCTTGGCTTCTTCAACCTTGGCGTCAGAGCGGGTGAACACCGTGACTTCAGCGCCCAGCGCTTTAGCCAGTTTAACGCCCATATGGCCTAAGCCGCCCATGCCAATCACGCCGACTTTATGGCCTTTACCTACGCCGTGGTGCTTAAGCGGTGAGTAGGTCGTAATACCGGCGCAGAGAATCGGCGCGGCTGAAGCTAGGTCAATACCATCGGGCATTTGCAGCACAAAGTGCTCGCTAACCACAATAGAATCTGAATAGCCACCCTGGGTCATGGTGCCGTCCTGGCGGTCTTCGCTGCCGTAGGTCATGGTGAAGCCTTCCAGGCAGTATTGCTCTACGCCATCGTTACAGGCGGCACAGCGACGGCAGGAATCCACCATGCAGCCAACACCCACCAGGTCACCGGCTTTAAAACGCGTTACTTTATCGCCAACAGCAGTCACGCGGCCGACTATTTCATGGCCGGGCACAACCGGGTACTGGCTCATGCCCCAATCGTTACGGGCAAAGTGCAGGTCACTGTGGCAAACGCCGCAGTAAAGAATGTCAATGGCTACATCATCGGGGCGCGGCTGGCGACGGTCAAAAGTAAACGGTGCTAAGGGCTTATCAGCAGCAAATGCCGCATAGGATTTGGCTTGACTCATCGGTAGGGCTCCATTTTGTCTTCAATAGACGAACTTCTTTGACAACGCTTATTTTGCAAACACCTGGCTCATGTCTTTAAACGCCTTGAACTCCAGGGCGTTTCCACAAGGGTCGAGCAGGAACATAGTGGCCTGCTCGCCTACTTCGCCTTTAAAGCGAATATACGGCTCAATGACAAACTGCGTGTCGCGCGCTTTCAAACGCTCGGCTAGGGCTTCCCATTCGTCCCACGCTAAAATCACACCAAAGTGCGGTACGGGAACGTTATGACCGTCCACTGGGTTGGTATGAGCGCTTTCTTGGCCGGGTGTTTTGGGCTGTTCATGAATCACTAGCTGGTGGCCGAAAAAGTTAAAGTCGACCCACTGCTCGGTGGAACGCCCTTCTTCTAAGCCGAACACATCGTTATAAAACGCCCGCGCCAGCGCTACATCATAAACAGGAATAGCCAAATGAAAGGGTGAAAGGCTCATCGTCATCTCCAGCTGGTTAGGCTTTTTTGAAAAACACAGATATTAAAAGACGGATTTTAAAAGGCAGATCTTAAAGACAGCTTTTGTGGAATGGTTGGCATTTCATGCGGCCACGCTGCATTCATCCTAAGGCAGCGCATGGAAAAATAAAATCAATACCTCTTTGCACGGCAACGCGGCGAAACTTAAGGCTGATCGTTTTCATCACCGTGCCCGCGCTCGTTTAAGGCGCGCTGAAACTCAGCGTGGTAAGCCGCTGGATGGTCTGCGGCATTCGTAGGAAAACGGCCTAAGGCTACCGCCAGTTCAAAAAAGCCAGCCGCCGGTAAGCCCTCGCCACGGCGGCTAACCACCAGTGCCGCGATGAAAGGCTTTTGCTGTGCGGCGTCTTCGCGCATTAACTGCTCTAACGCCTGAGTAACCTGAGCAATGGTGCGCGGTGGCGTGAGTGCCAGCTTGCTAGCCACCTGCTGATACGTCATTGGTAGGGTTTCACGCGGGGCGCTGAGCAGTAGCTGGCGAAGAGCGGCTACGTTATTGGTCATATTTATCCTATTGTCAGGGGTTAACATGCTCTTATTGCCAATCGACGCCGTGCTTGCGCTAATAAACCGTTGTGATAAGAAGCCGTTAGCTAATCAATAACGGTGCTAAGAATGCTGTGCTAAGAGCACTGTACCAAGAATAGCGAAATACGCTGTGATAAGGAGAGAACATGGTAACGCGACCAACAACCGCCCGCCTTCGCGGCGGCCGATGGCCAGGCGTGCTAGCTGGCTTAGCCATTCTGCTGATAGCCGCGGCGGTACTGATGATGGCAGGCGCAGGGCCTGCTTATCGTGGCGAACTTATCAATCTCGGCGAGGCCTTTAACTGGCTGCGCAACGGCATCTATGCCGCCGGAGGTGCAGTAGCAGTGAGCGTTATCACGCTATTGCTGAGCCTATTTACCCGCCGTTTTACCCCTGCTTTGGTGGCTTCGCTGGTCATCGTCGCCGCTGCAGCGCTGCTTTATGTACCCTGGCAGCACTGGCAGCGTGCCCAGCAAGTGCCAGCAATTCATGATATTACAACCGACACACAGAACCCGCCTGCTTTTGAAGCGTTAGCTGACGCACGGGAAGCCGCACCTAACGCAGTCGACTACCCCGGCGAAGCCACCGCTCAGCAGCAACAAGCCGCCTACCCTTATATCAAGCCGCTGGTGTTGGCCGAAGCACCGCAAACCGTGTTGGCTGCCGCTCAAGCAGTGGCCGAAGAGGCTGGCTGGCGCATCGCCCGGATTACCAGCCATCGAATAGAAGCCACCGCGACCACACGCTGGTTTGGCTTTGAAGACGACGTGGTCATTCGTTTAACCGAGCTTGAAAACGGTGTGCAGGTAGACATGCGCTCGGCATCGCGCCTTGGCGCCAGCGATGTGGGCACCAACGCTGCACGCATTGAACAGTTTTTAACTGCGTTACAGGTGCGGTTTGAGTGAGCATTTTTAATGTTCACTTCATCACGCTGGGTGAGCGGCTCCCAAGCACTGCCAATGGGCGATATGAGACCGCTACGCGGGTCGCTCCATGGCAAAACGATCGCTAATGCGGATGTAATCACTGCCCGCCAACCGCCCTACGGGTTTGAGAAGGTCCATATCCACATGGCGGCCGTCCCACAAGGCATCATCTATATGGATGGATACGATTTGGGCCAGCACCAACGTGCCTGCTAACGGTTGGTCGCCAAATCGAATCATATCAAACAGTTTGCAGCCAAATGCAATCGGGGCGTTGGCAATGCGCGGCACGCTAACGCCAGCCATTTCCGCTTTTTCAAGCCCGGCCAGGGCAAACTCATCTTCTCCTGGCGGCAGGCTTGCGCTGGTGGTATTGAGAGCTTCAATTAACCCTTCGCTGCCCACATGCACAACGCATTCAGGTACTTCATTTAAATTACGCACCGTGTCTTTAAGCTCACCGCTGCCATTTAGCAGCGGCGAAAATGCCAGTACGGGCGGGTTCACGCTGGCGATATTAAAGAAAGAAAACGGCGCTAAATTGGTATTGCCCTGCTTATCCTGAGTAGACACCCAGGCAATAGGCCGAGGGCAAATACTGCCCGATAGCAACCGGTAGATAACACCTGGACTAAAAGCGGAATCCTCTAATAAATAGTCGCTCACTGATCGCTCCTTGGTAATGGGTTTAGGCGTATTATCGACCTATAACAGCGGTCATTTTACAACAGCATTGCGAGCACCCACGTGTTTTGCAAACATAAGCTGCCCAGCAAGGAATTGATTCCATGAAAATTGTCATCTCTGATGATTACCAGGACTGCGTGCGCGGTTTAGACGCCTTCCAGCAGCTAGAAGGCTTTGATGTAACGGTTTATCACGACACCCTTACCGACCTGGATGCGCTAAGTGCGCGTTTCCAAGACGCCGAGGCGTTAGTGCTTATTCGCGAACGCACGCCTATCACAGCCGCCCTACTTGAGCGCCTGCCCAACCTGAAAGTGATTAGCCAAACCGGCAGCGGCGCGGCGCATGTGGATATAGAGGCCTGCCGTAAACATGGCGTCACCGTGATGGTAGGCGCTGGTTCACCCTACGCCGCAGCAGAATTGACCTGGGGCTTGGTGCTTTCGGCAATGCGCCATATCCCGGCAGAAATCGAAAATCTAAAAGCAGGCCGCTGGCAGCGCACGTTAGGAACGGGTCTTAAAGGCCGCACGCTAGGCATTTTTGGCTACGGAAAAATAGGCAGCTTAGTGGCGCGCTATGGCCAAGCCTTTGAAATGAACGTATTGGTGTGGGGCCGGGAAGGCACCCGCCAACGCGCCGCCGATGCTGGTTTAGAGGTGGCAGAAAGCCAAACAGCGCTTTTTCAGCGCTCAGATGTGCTCAGCCTGCACCTGCGCTTGAGCGATGAAACCCGCGGCATTGTCAGCGCTGAATCCCTTGCTCAGATGAAGCCAACCGCGCTGCTGGTCAATACCAGCCGTTCCCAGCTAATAGCGCCTGGGGCACTTGAGCAGGCACTAAAAGCGGGGCAGCCTGGGCAAGCCGCCATTGATGTATTCGATGCAGAGCCTGTGTTCAAAAGCTCGCTGCTGGAACTGCCCAATCTGGTCGCTACGCCGCACCTTGGCTATGTGGAAAAAGATAGCTATGAGCTCTATTTTGGCGATGCGTTTAGCAATTTACTGGCTTATATCGATGGCCAGCCAATCAACAATCTAGCCGGTTAATAAGGCGCGCTAAACGTGTAGCGGCCACCGCCTCTGTGCCAATTGTGCTAGCCTTATGGGTTCACGAGTCACGCAGGGGCCATTAATGCTCACCATTTCTAGTAACGTTACCCTGGCTGATTGGGAAATTGATATCAGCCAGATTCGCGCCCAAGGCGCTGGTGGCCAGAACGTCAATAAAGTCTCTTCGGCGGTGCATTTGCGCTTCGATATTCTTAGCTCCACGCTACCGCCGTTTTATAAAGAGCGCTTAATGGCGTTATCCGATCAGCGCATCAGCAAAGAAGGCGTGGTGATTATTAAAGCCCAGAGCCATCGCAAGCTTGAGCTCAATAAAGAAGATGCCCTGGCGCGCCTAAAAGAGCTGATCCAGAGTGCTACCAAACAGCAAAAAGTACGCCGCGCCACCAAGCCCACCAAAGGCTCGCAGCGCCGCCGCGTTGACCATAAAACCCGCAAAGGCAAAATCAAATCGCTGCGTGGTAAAGTGTCCGCTTTGTAAACCAACGCCTAGTGCCGAAGAGCCCTCTTTCATGACGAAAAACCATCCCTCACTTAAGGCGCGCCCACTTTCGCCGTGCGTGCAAATCTGCCAGATTGAGCCGTCAACATCGCTGTGCCTGGGCTGTGGCCGCACGCTAGATGAAATCGCGGTGTGGGGAAGCATGACCGAGGCCGAAAAAGCCCCGGTATGGGAACGCCTGGAAGCTGAAGGCTTTGTTGCCAATAGCCAGGTTGCAGACAGTCAGGTCGCTGAAGGCTCAACGTGTTGATGCCGATCGCTCAGTATGTGGTGTAGCTCACCGCAGGCCACCATCGGGTCATCACAGTTAATCACAATGTCAGAGTGCGCCAGCACGTAGCTGCGGCCAGTTATGGTGTTTTCCACCACCTGGTAAGCGCCCTCTTGGTGAGTGCCGGTAAAGGTGCCGATAAAGCCCGTCTCGCGCAGCGATACCGTCTCTAACTTATCCCCTAGCTTTAGCCGCCCTTCGTAGTTCATCAATGCCAAACGCGCCGAGGTACCGGTACCCGTCGTGCTGCGGCAAATAACGCCAGGATGCACATAGGTGGTTGAGCGCGAGCGTATATAGCCTTCTCCAACCTGCTCTTCCGGCCCCATAAAGTGCAAAAACGGCAGCGGCCCTACATCGCCCAGGGTGTAATGTGAAAAGCCCCGCTCGGCTTTAATCGCTTCAACAATTTTATAGGCACATTCTGAAAGCGCGCGCTCCTCATCACGGGAAAGCTTAAAGCCCAGTTCAGTGGCATCGACCAGTGCGTAGAAGCCACCGCTATAGGCAATCGAATAGGTGACTTGGCCAATGCCCGGCACCTGGATGGTATCTTGGTAGGTGTCGATATAGCTGGGCAGCCCTTCACAGGTGACTGACTCAACAACGCCGTTATGCACCTTCGCTTCGATTTGCACTAACCCCGCCGGTGCTTCCAGCTTAAAGCGCTGAATACCTTCTTGCTTGGGCACAATGCCGCTTTCCAGCACTGCGGTGGCGGTACACAGCGTGTTAGAGCCGGAGTAAATGGGGTAGCCCATCACTTCCATAATGATGTAACCCGCCACCGCTTCTGGGTGGCAAGCAGGCACTAACAAGTCGACCGACATTTCCGGAATGCCGTAGGGCTCTTCCAGCAACAGGCGGCGCAGGCCATCGGCGTCATCGCGCAGGTACTCCATCTGCTCGCGCACGGTGGCACCCGGCAGCACATCAATGCCCCCGGTAACAATACGGCTAACATCGCCACCGGCATGGGTATCCATCAATTGAAGGGTATGGAGGTTATTCACTAGCGGCGCTCCTGAGCATCAGAAGAGACAGGGTTATTAAGTGCAACGTTATCAAGGGCGAACGGCGCACCGTGAGCTGCCCACTGGGCATCAGGAACCAGCACAATTTTGCCCAGATAGTTGCTGCTCCGATTGATAAAGTAGCGCTCGGCGTCATGCAGCTCAGAAAGCTTAAACGCCGCATGCAATACAGGCTTTAATTCACCGCTACGAATCCACGCCACCAACTGTTCGGCCTCTTCACGGGTGCCGTGGGAAACGCCAAAAATCTGTACCTGATAAAGGTAGATGCGGGTCCACATCATTTCGCTAAGATTGCCACCGCTGGCACCGGCAATAGAAAGGCGCGGGTAGCTTGCTCGCCCCTGCATATCGACAATCATGGTGTCGATAAACAGGTTAGTCATTTCACCGCCCACCAAATCCATCACCGCATCCATCGGTTTGCCGCCGGTGGTTGCCAGCACCCGCTCAACAAAGGTCGGCAGGTCGTCACGGTCAATCACCGCTTCTGCGCCTAATGCTCTGAGGGCATCGGCTTTGTCGAGCTGGCTTACCGCGAACGGAATAGCCCCCACAATGCGGCAGAGCTGAATCAGTGCAGTGCCTACCCCGCCACTCGCGCCGCTGACCAACACTCGCTCGCCGGCACTCACCTTGGCGGCGGTCATCATGTGGTAAGCGGTTTGATAAGAGCACATGCCCATCGAAGCCAGTTCGGCATCGTGCAGCTCTGGATTGGACACGTGATAAAACTGATCAGCAGGTACGGCGATATACTCAGCAAACCCGCCGTCGGCCCCGTGGCCGTAGTAATCCGGCGTTAGATTAATATCGCGGCGCTCATCGGCGTAGATATTAAAATCAAGCAGCCCACGCTGGCCAATACGCTCGGCGTTAACGCCCTCACCCACCGCCACTATGCGGCCGGCTACGTCAGCGCCTTGAATACGCGGGAAGGTAAGCGTGGGAGTGCCGCCCATGGCAAAGGACGTAACGTCGCCTTTATCCTTAGTGGGATAGAGCCCTTCACGGGCTTTGCGGTCGGTGTTGTTCTTTGCGGTGGCGGTTACCTGCACCAGCACTTCACCCGCCTTGGGCTGCGGCGTCGTAACATCCTGATGGTATTCCAGTTTTTCAATACCACCATGGCCGGTCAATAACATAGCGGCCATCGTCGTCGGCACCGTGTGGGTAGTTTCGGCCATGGGCTGGCTCCTCATTAATCCAAGGTCAGGTGTGCTAAAGGCCGATTAGCTAAAAACAGGGACACCAATCAGCGCGGTATGCAGGTAAAAAGCAAACACCACATACGCTACCAAGCCGACGAGCACGGTCGTAACGGTGGCCATTTTGTTAGTGCTGACGGGCACAGGCGGTGCAAGGCGGTCGCGTTTTTTAGCTGCTTTAAACGCCAGAATAGCCCACACAAGAAAGGCCGCAAAAAAGATAATATCGCCCAGGCGCCCATTAGCGAGCAGGTGAGCAAACGCCCAGATTTTTACCGACAGCATCATCGGGTGGCCAAGCTTGGCCTTAATCGCATTATGAGGCACATACGCCGCCGCCAGCATAATAAAGGCGGGCACCATCAGCAGCGCCACCGCATGGCGCATTCCCATGGGCGGGAACCAAACGTAAATAGGGTCGAGGCGCATCTGCCCAAAACCGTAAATGGCGATAGCCAAGCCAACGATGGATACCGCCGAATAGGCTACTTTCCACGTGGTTTCACCGCGTTGGGCGATCTGCTGCTGACGCCAGTTTTCAGCAAAGATTCGCACAGAATGGCTGCCTAGAAAAATCAGCAGCCCGATAATCATAATGGTCATGGAAATACTCTCCGGTTAATAAGCTAGTCGCCGGAGAGGATGCCACAGACAAGCGCCAACCACCTATGAATGCCTTAACTTTTCGCTCAACCAGCCCGCCTAAAACCAGCCCGCCTAAAACCAGTGCTTACGCTTAAACAACCAAATCAGCACGCCACCAATCCCCAGCATCGCCCCCAACACGAAAAAATAGCCGTACTCGTAGCGCAGCTCGGGCATATTTTCGAAGTTCATGCCGTAAATGCCGGCGATAAAGGTAAGAGGAACGAAAATCGCGGTAATCACCGTGAGCACGCGCATGGTGATGTTTAACTGGTGAGAGGAAATGGAGATATAGCCATCGACTAAGTCGCCGCAAATATCGTAGTACATCTGGGTCAAGGTGTAGAGGCGCTCGAAACGATCGGCCACATCGTTGATGGCGTGCAGGGTTTCGCTGTCTTCCCGGGGCAAATGCTCGTAGTCATAAGCGATTAGCTCTTGGGTAATCCCCTGGTGATAGCTAAAAATGCGGCGCATTTTAACCAGCCGAGAGCGATAGGTAATAATTTTGCGCATCAGCCCATCATTACCATTTTCCAGCAGCTCGTCTTCCAGGTCGCTCAACGCGGTTTCGAACCCAAGCAAACTGTCGATATAAAAGCCAGCCGAGATATACATCACCCGCAGCGCCACGTGCTCCGGCGAGTGAGCCAATAGCGCTTTACCATGCTCGTTGAAAAGCCGCTCAATAGAGAGCGCCTGGCCAGGGTGAAGCGTGACCAAAAAGCGCTCACCAACGAAGAAGCAGAGCTGCTGAGGAACATAGTTCAGTTCGGCATCGAAGGAGGAGATGCCGCGATAAATAATCAGCGTATGGTTGTCAAACTCTTCAATTTTAGGCGGATGGCGCTCTTTATGGGCATCTTGAATCGCCATGGGGTGGAACTCAAACGCCTCTAAAATTGCCCGCTCGCTCTCTTGAGGTTCCCCCTGCATATCGATCCAGATATGGCTGCCAGGCGTGGATTGCCACAGTGTTATCAGGCGTTCGTCTCCCTCGTGGGTTTCGCCTTCAGGGGTGGTTAGCAGGGTGCGTATCATGGTCTTCCTTGAAGGTTTCTCGTTTTTAACAAGAGCGATCAAACAGGCCGTGCAATGCGCACCTGGGCTTTTCCAGAGCGCTTGGCATCATACATGGCCACATCGGCGCGCTTAAGCAGTTCGTTGGCGGTCTCAGCGCTTGCTGGCAAATACAAAGCAACCCCAATGCTGACACTAACGCTCAACGCCGCCTCGCCCATGGTCATGGGTTCTTCAATCAAGTGGACTAATTTGTTCGCCAAGGTCTCGATCGCCGTAGCATCACTGCCTTCTAAAAGCAGGACAAACTCATCCCCTGCCCACCGCGCTACATAATCGGTTTCACGAACGGCTTGCCTCAAGCGCTTAGCAATCACGCGCAGCAGTTCATCGCCTACGGCATGCCCATGGGCATCGTTAATCGCTTTAAAACCATCCAGATCCATGAACAGCACCGCTAGCGGCTTTTCGGTACGCCGAACACGCGCCATCGCCTCTGGCAAACGTTCATCCAGCGCTCGCCGATTCGCTAATTTGGTTAACACATCTTCGCGGGCCTGCTGATCGCGCAGCCGTTCAAGCTGCTGACGCTCGGTAATATCGTGGATAAAAAGACTTCGCCGCTCACGCCCGTCAATCATCAGCTTTTTAACGCGCACTTCCACCGGCAGCGCATTGCCATCATGGCGCTTCGCCGTCGCCGTAATCGACGCTCGGTCGTAGCCGGTGGGCAGCCCTTCGGGAAAGATCAACTGTGTGATTGGCTTGGTCAGCGCTGCTTTACGAGGCCAACCAAACATTATTTCCGCCGCTCGGTTCCAATCCAAAATAATGCCTTGTGCATCAAGACTGATATAGGCGTCGTAGGCAGACTCGATGACCAAATTGAGTTCGTTAGTACGCCGCTCGATTTGGCTTTCCATGCTGCGATAGAGCTCATTCAGCGCCTGCTGGGAGGCCTGGGCATTTTTCTTTTCTAACAATAGCCGCTCACGCAAATGAATTTCGTCGGTGATAATCGCCGCCAAATCTTGCAGAGCGGTTAATTCTTGATCGCTGATCGAGCGCGGCTTGGTGTCGATCGCGCAGAGCGAACCCAGCGTTAGGCCTTTGGTCGTGCTCAGCGGAATACCCGCATAAAAGCGAATACCGTCGACAGCGGCCACAAACGGGTTGTGGGCAAAACGTGGGTCCTGGCGGGCATCTTCAACAATCAATGGTTCTGTAGCCATAATGGTATAAGCACAGAAAGCCACATCGCGAGATGTCTCACGAACCTCAACGCCAACGCGTGATTTTATCCATTGGCGTTCGGCATCAATCAACGTCACCGTTGAGATAGGCACATCTAGCAGCTTGGTCACCAGCCTGGTGACGCGGTCAAAAGCAGGCTCATCAGGGGTATCTAGAAGTTCAAGCTCATAAAGGGCGGCTAACCGCGCATCTTCGTCAGGCGCTATGGGGTAGCTCATTGTAATATCACCCATAAAGTAGCTGTTATTTGACCAGCATAACGCGATCAGCCCTTTACTGCTGGCTGCTCACTTTTTTGACTACTCACTTTTTTGACTGCTCACTTTTTTGACTGCTCACTTTTTTGACTGCTCACTTGCTTCTAGTTAAACCCGCGAATAGCACGCTAAGTAGGTGAGGCGCTATTTGTAACGCTTAAGCCGTGTTTGCAGAACCAGTACGAGGCACGCGCCCCATTAAGTAGAACTCTTCATTGGGTGGTGTGCCTGCCAGTGTCACCAAGCGATTCGACAAGCCAAAAAATGCCGCGATAGCGCCTATGTCCCAGCAGTCATCTTGAGTAAAGCCCACTTCCCGTAAGCGCGTGAGCCATTCATCGTTCATCTCGCCTACGTCAATAGCGCAGTGCATGGCAAAATCGAGCATGACGCGATGGCGCTCGCTAATCGGTGCCACGCGATGGTTAATCGCCACTTGGTCTGCAAGCAGCGGGTCTTTGCTGTAAATTCGTACCAGTGCGCCATGGGCAACTACACAATATAAACAGCGATTGCGGGCGCTGGTGGCAACCACAATCATTTCTTTCTCTGCTTTTGTCAGCGTGTCTGATTCGCGCTCCATCAATGCATCGTGATAAGCAAAAAAAGCACGAAATTCCGCGGGGCGATGGGCCAGCATCAGAAAAACATTGGGCACAAATCCGGCTTTTTCTTGTACCGCCAATATTGCCAAGCGTATATCTTCCGGCAGTTCTTCAAGCGATGTGGGCACGTTAAACCGACTTAATGATGCAGACATATCCACCTCTTATTGTTAAGTTATTAACACTCATCAAACCGAATTTGATCAAACTGAATTAGCCTTCACGTTAAAAAAAGCTAATTTAGTGACTTTTCATCGTTAGTTTTGCTCGCCATACTGACGCATCAATCTGTGATAAGCATAAACCTGTGCTAAACACTGCGCGCCATTTTTAATACGCGCCACTCTTCATAAGTAGTTCGTTCAAAGGGACGCTGTCATGAGTCACAAAGAAGCTAAGGAACATACCTCCGGTCGTCTAAACGAGCTGTTTGCCGCCCCCTACCGGGCGTTTGAAAACGACACGGATGAGCGCCAGCTGCATATTCGCATCATGCTGCACATGTTACTTGCCAGCCCAATGACGCGTGACCAAATGACATTACGGGTGATCCACGGCTGGGAAAATGGCGGCTTTGAACCCAGTGATTTAAAGCATATCGATTATTCGCTTAACAGCTTAGCTGACTTCAAACGCGCAGTGCAGGCGTTTGCCGACGCCTCTAAGCACAATACACCGCTGCCGGCTGAAAACACTGATATTTTGGCCACTCCCCTCGCGAATGCCATTGCAGAGGCAGAAGCCAGTGGGCAGCATCTCAGCGAAGACATACGCAACACGCCTGCGAAATGGCCGGCGTTTGAGGGTGGGCTGGCGCTCTATACGCAGTTTAAAATGTACCACCGCTTAGTGTATGGCGAAGATGACACCTACCGCTGCGCCCAATGCATGACGCCGCTCGGGTTGCGCGAAATACACGAGTTTCATCTGGAAGAAGGTGAATTTGCACTGCTGGTGCCGCCGGCTAAACGCTTTATGCACGAGGCGTCACTTTTCATCCTGCATGAAAGCCAGCTTGGGCCAATCGAGCGGCTGCTTGAAGAAAGCCTGCCGTTATTCAGCAACTTTTAAGCACTCGTGGGCAGCCATTAACAGGCAACCCGTTGACCTTGCTGTTAGCAGGGGCAACGGGTGTTTGCTTATGCGTTTTTAATCAGCCTTTTTATTAAATAAGCTTTATTACATCAGCCCAGGGAGATCGTGCTGTTGATGCCGCTGGAAACATTTTCTGGCTCAAACCAACGCGCAGTGACGGTTTTCGTTTGCGTCCAGAATGCGATTGCCTGCTTACCGTTAGGACCTAAATCGCCCAGCTTCGATGCCCGCGAGCCGGTAAAGCTGAAATAGGCAACAGGTACGGGAATCGGCACGTTAATGCCAATTTGGCCAACGTCAATATCGGTTTCAAAACGGCGCGCCACCCAACCGGAGTTGGTGAAGATTGAAGTGCCGTTGCCGTTGGGGTTGGCGTTGATAAACTCGATCGCCTCATCCAAGGTTTCAACATTGACGACACACAAGACGGGGCCAAAAATCTCTTCGCGATAAATGGTCATATCAGCCGTCACGTCAGCAAATAGCGTTGGCCCTACGAAGTTACCGTTAGGGTAGCCTTCTACTTGAATGTTGCGGCCATCGACCATCAGTTTGGCACCCTCTTTCTCGCCTGCATCAATTAATCGCAGCACGCGATCACGCGCAGCCGGCGATACCAGCGGGCCTAAATCTGCATCAAGCTGAGTGCCTGGGCCTACTTTCATTGCTCGCGCCGCATCCACAATATCAGCCAGCCACTCCCGCGCTTCGCCCACCAGCACCACTACCGAGTTCGCCATGCAGCGTTGGCCTGCCGCACCAAACGCAGAGCCCAGCAGGTTATTAATCGCCTGGCTACGGTTCGCGTCAGGCATCACCACGCAGTGGTTTTTGGCACCCATCATCGCCTGCATTCGCTTGCCCGCCGCTGCCGCCCGGTTATACAGCAGCGAACCCACGTGGGTAGAGCCAATAAACGAAAGCGCTTTGATGTCTTGGTGATCGGCAATTTGATTAGCCACATCAGGGCCACCGTGCACGACGTTGAGCACGCCAGCGGGAATGCCTGCTTCATGAGCCAGTTCCACTAAACGCATGGTGGAGCTTGGGTCTTGCTCAGAGGGCTTAAGAACAAAGGTATTGCCGGTGGCAATCGCCAGCGGAAACATAAAGCATGGCAGCATAATGGGGAAGTTAAACGCCGTAATCCCCGCCCCCACACCAAGCGGCTGGTGCATGGTGTAAACATCCACCTCGTTAGCCGCGTTTTCGGCTAGTTCGCCCAGCTGCAGTGAGGTAATCGAACAGGCATGTTCGACAACTTCTAAGCCGCGGCCTACTTCACCTTCAGCATCAGGTAAGGTTTTGCCGTGCTCTTCGGTAATCAGTGCCGCGAGTTCAGCCGTATTGTCGCGAATTAGCGCCTGCAGTTTGAGCATTATGCGCATACGTTTGCCCAACGGCACTTTGCGCCACTCTTTAAAGGCCTCTTTGGCGCTGCTGATGGCACGCTCTACTTCATCAGCGGTACAGAACGGCACCCGAGCCACCACTTCTTGCGTGGCGGGGTTAACAACATCGCGCCACTCCTGGCTTTGCGACGTTACTGGCTGACCATCGATATACATGGGAATTTCGCGGACGGACATAGCGTTGCTCCTGTTACGTTTATGATTATTGTTGAAAAACGGCCGTTAAGCGGGCTGCGCTGCAGGGCCTGATCGCTAACGTGGTGATCAGGATATAACAGCAAGTTAACGTTAACGTCAACTAACTATCAATGAGTAAACAAAATCTGCCGCGTAGCGTCAATGGCAAGCACCCGTGAGAAGCACTTATTTAGAAGTACCTGTTAGAAGCACCTGTGTTAGAAGCACTTGCTAGAAACAGCGGCGAGACGTTGCCGTTAAGCTGCAGGTGATATGAAGCCACTGAGGGATAGTACAAGCAGTACAAGCAGTACAGATAGTACAAACAGTGGCTTCTGTTTAGGCCGACTCGTAAGCGGCCTTGAGGCGATAAAACTCTTCCACAATGGCGGCCATTTCATCGGCGTCGTAATCACACAGGCCGCTCACCACGAGTTTCTTGGAACCAACGCCCACCGCTTCACCGGCAGACTCAATCGAGAATTCCAGCAGCGCATCGGCGCGCTTACCGTGAACGTCTAATGAAGAGTGGTTCAGCGTCAAGCCTGGTGAAGCGCCATCTAAGCGCTCAAGTGAAAACCCCATGCTATCGTAGATCACCAGCGGGCGTTTAGGGTTGAACATGACCCCATGTTGTTCCATCAGCGGTTTGAGATAGTGCGGGAAATTTTTGCCAGAAAACGCCACATAACACCGTGCAAAGGCTTCCACCACCGCCGGATCGTGGGTAATGTCACCACTACGCACCACCTGCAAGTAACCTTTACCGCTCTCATCGCAAACGTGAAGGGTTCCGTTGTCTGCTTCACTGAATTTCAGCGGCGTGTCAGCCCCCACCATATTGGTGAAGCGAAACTCCATTTGCCGCGACAGCCCAAATTTTGTGAGCACCAGCACAAACAGCAGATCGCCCGGGACACAAAAACGACGCGCATCCGGGTTATGAATGGGGTTGTAATCACCAGCCACACCTTTGGCGAAACGGCTGGCTTGCTCTGCGGAAATAACCACATACTCTCCGCGCTGCGTGTAAAAATCCTTGAACATGGCGTTCGTTGCCTGCCTAGCGTTGAAATCGAAAACCCTTAACTAACCAACGTCGCGCATAATGCCATAAAACCCACCCCAACAGGAGTTATCTACCAGAGAAGCCATGATGTTAGATGCAAACACGGGTAAAAATCGTCTGCCGCGCCTGCTGCTGAGGGTGCTGATTGGCCTACTGTTTATCATCCTTATCTGGGTGGCGGGTAGCTATTGGCTGCTTAATAGCCAGTGGCTGCCAGCGCGCATTTCACAATTTGAGGGCATCGACATCCGCTGGGAACAAGGCGCTAGCCGTCACCCAGGGCGTTGGGAAGTAGAGGGGCTTTATTTGGCTCGTGAAGATGAAGCCCTACCCATATCAATTGAGGCCGAAGGCGCCACTCTATCGCTCTCTTTGCTGGCCTTACTGCAAGGCGAGCTGCATATTGAAGCGCTGGATGCCGAAGGCATTCGCCGCTTAACCGTGGGCGATATTGCCTTAGAGGCAGAAGGCACACTGAGCGTGGCCAACACCACGTTAAGTCGCGACACGCTGGCTATTCCCAACGTGTCCCTTGCGATTACAAAGGGTCGCTTGGTGCGCCTGAGCGATCAAACGCCCTTAGTGCGCGATATCAATCTCACCGCTGATGCAACGCTCAGCCCTGTTACGCCAGTGGACGCCGCAACGGGCGTGCTGAACCCGGATCTGTTGGCGGCACTTTCTGCACAGATTCAGGTTGACGCTCAAGCGGATGCCTGGGATGTCTTTATGCCTTATTTAGACGCCCTGCCCTGGCTTACGCTTGAAGGCCGCGGAGCGCTAACCGGGGCACTGAAGCTGGTCGCCGGTGAATTGCAGCCCGCAAGCGAGCTCATGCTAGACGCGCCTTTGCTGCGCTTAGCGGTTGATGAACAGCGCTTGCGTGCAACCAGTGACTCGCCGCGCTGGCTAGTGGCAGATAACCCCCCACCACGCCACACGGCGAGCGGAAAAGGGCAGGTTCGCTTGGCGGTCGAAGATGACCAGCTGCATTTTTCGACGCAGTTGACCGATGTCGTATTAGCGGAAGAAGCGCTAGCCGATACGCACACATATGCGCAGCACGCTGAACTTAGTCTTAGCACGCAGATACCCAATCAGCGCCTGGATCAGCTCGACCTTCCCACATCGGCGACGCTCGCCTTGCGAGGGGATATCACTCGCCTGGACATGCTGGATCGTTATCTTTCGCCCGGTGTAGAAGACATTCACCTTTCCGGCCATGGCCACATTGAAGCCGCGGCCAGCATTCGCCAATCACGCCTTTTTGACGCCCACCTGGCCATTCAAGCACCCGAGTTGATGGCGGATACGCTCGGCTTCACCGCCCAGGGGAGTGGCTCGCTTAACGCTCACCTGACGCCACAAGCAATCATTGAGGCAACGCTCAATTTTTCTGATGCCACGCTGCACCACCAAGAGCGCCTGCTGCTTGCCGATGCCGAGATCAACCTAGACGCAGCAAGCCCCATTGATGCGGAAACAGCCCGTGAAGAGGCATCCGCGATACTACGTTGGCAAGCAGCGCGCCTGCCGGATATCAGCGTTTTACAACCCTATTTAGGCGCGCTATTACCGCAACCCTCGCCACTGCAGCTGCTTAGCGGCCAAGCCGCTAGCCACGGCCAGCTCTCTTTCACGTCAGAGCAGCTCAGCGGTGAAGTGCATTTAGCCGGTAACGGGCTTACCACTCGCTGGCAACACGGTGAACAAGCCGGCACGCTAACCAGTGATATGCAGCTATTTCTGCCCCTTCAGCAGGCGGCGGTGGATGGCTCAAGGCTGAATATCAGCGGCACCCGCTTGAGCTGGCAAGTGGCGGACGCCGACCAACCTAACGAGCGCCTTGAGAGCGTATTAGTATTAACCGATGGCCGTTTTCAACGCCGCGACAGCGTGCCAAGCGGCCAGTTTGTGCTTGAAGGGAGCGTACAAAAGCTAGGCTTTTTAAATGCGTTCTTGCCTGACGCACATGGCTTGAGTATCGCAGGCGAAGGAATGCTTTCTGCCCAGGGTAGCTTTCGCGATGACCGCTTGTTGGCACCTACGCGGCTACGGGTTAATGCTGACCAGCTTGAAGTCACGTTTTTAGACTATCTTGCCACCGGGCGTGGCGAGCTTACCGCCCAGCTAGATACCACCGAGCAAGCCCAACTTTCTCTGGGCATTCCCCGTTTTGCCCTAAAGCGCCAAGACGATGACACGCCTCACCTGGAAGGCCGTCATTTTGCCCTCACCACGCAAACCGAGCGCTTTAGCGATGTGCTTGACTCACCCCAGCCCGAGTACTTCACCACACGCATTGCACTGCCGATTACCGAGGTGCCTGATTTCACCCGCTACAACCGCTACCTGCCAGAAGACGCGGGGATTACGTTGTTGGATGGACAAGCCAGCCTGGAAAGCGAGTGGCTGCTGGAAGGGTTAAACGCCCAGGGTGAAATAACGCTGCGCGCCTTTGGCGCTGAGCTGGCACTGCTGGAACAGCGGCTGCGCGGCGATTTGCACCTCTATCTACAGCTAACCGATGGCGACTTGGCAACACGTCGCTTTACCGCCAACGACTCTTTCTTACGCTTGGAAAACGTTAATCGCCAGAGTGAAAACGGCTTATCAGATGCGGGATGGTGGGTAACGCTTTCCATGTTGGAGGCGCAGCTGGCGTGGGAAGACCCTATTCGTTTAACCAGCCAGCTACGCCTTGATATGCGCGATACCGGGTTGCTCGCCCGGCTATTTCTAGCCCGAGCAAGGGATAGCGACTGGCTCGGGCGACTGCTGAATGTTCACGATATCGAGGGTACCGCGCAGCTAGAAATAAGCGGCGAGCATATTAGCCTGCAGGATGTGACGCTTACCGGCGGCCCGCTGCTGCTGCTTTCCGATGTCACGCTGGCAGACCGCAGCGCTAACGGCGCACTGTATGCGCGCCTTGGCAGGCTTGGGTTAGGGGTAGAGCTTAACGAGAGCGAGCCAACCTTGCGGGTTATTCAACCGCGCCGCTGGTTTGACCGCTGGCGAGAAGCGAACCGTTTTCCTAGAGCCTTTAATGATTAGCCCTTAATGATTCGCCGCTAGCGCCGTTTGCGTTCCCGACGAATCATCTTCACTCGCTCTTTGGCCTTTTCCGGTGTGGAAAGCGGCACCTTCTCATCATGGGGTTTGGGCGGCACCGTGACCCAGGCAAACACCGGCAGCGCCAAATGCCAGTAAATAGCGGCTAAACGCAGCCCAAGGGTCACGCTTAGTGAGGCGGCAATGGCGATAGTCAGCGGCGCATCTAACGCATGCAGCGCCACGTAAACGCTCCCACCCGCCATCGCGGCGGTGGCATAGATCTCTTCGCGCAGCACCATGGGTACTCGCTGTGCCAGCACATCACGAATCATACCGCCGGCCACGCCGGTCATCATGCCCATCAGCACCGCCACCGTGCCAGACGTACCCAGCAGCAGCGCTTTATGGGCACCAATAACGGTGAACAGCGCCAACCCAAAGGCATCGGCGACCGGCAAAAAGCCCCGCGACAGGCGGTGGATATAGTGAAAGCCCACCAGCGACACACCAACAGTCGCTAAAATCACCCACAGGTACGTTGGGTCTGTTACCCAGAATACCGGCCGTACACCCAGCACTAAATCCCGCAGTGTACCCCCACCAATGCCGGTTACCGCCGCCAACACCAGCATGCCTATCGGGTCCATTCGCGAACGGCACGCCAAAATCACACCCGATAACGCAAACACCACTACCCCTGCCATATCCAGCCAATAAATCACGCCCGACACGCACTTCTCCTTTATAGTCATTATGGAAATAGTCGTTATGGAAATCGTCGTTATAAATGAAGACAGGCAGGAAGAATAGCACTCCCGTGATCGTTACTGGCACATCGGTTTATGCAAAAAACGGCTTAGTCGCCTTGCTGATTTAACCACTCGCGCAAGAAGGCGATTTCACTCTCTTGAGCAGCAATAATGTCCTCTGCCAGTTGAAGAATCTCTTCATCTTCGCCGTACTTCAGCACAATTTCAGCCATGGCGATGGCACCTTCATGATGAGGAATCATGCCTTTGGCAAAATCCACATCAGGGTCACCAGTGAACGACATCGCCATATCTTGATGCATTTTGTCGTTGGCGGCTTTGTACGCGGCTATAGCAGGATCATCTTCGCCCTGTTGATGAGCGCCTTCATGGTGGCCGTGGGCCCCAGAGTGCTGTTCTGAATCATGCTGATGAGCGTAACTAAGCGGCGCTATCAGCATAGTTGCCAGTATCAGCGCGACAGGTGCATTAAATTTCCTGCACGGAGCCAGGGGATTATTCTTAGTAGTGCCAACCAGATTAGATAGCGACATAGCAGTTCTCCTGTTAGTAAATAGCGATGGTTAAAGTTTAGAACCTATGGGTTGCCCGCAGGTCAAGAGGCCGTTAATGAGTTACCCTAGGAATATGCCATTAATTAGTTTTAGGAGAGGCTATGGACTGGAATCCTGCTTATACATGGCTAGTACTGGCACTACTGCTTAGCTTGGGTGAATTAACCTCTGGCGCGATGGTGCTGCTTGCGCTTGGTATTGCCGCAGCGCTAACGGCGGCGGTTACTACGCTGGGGCTAACGCTTCCCTGGCAGCTGCTCAGCATGGGCATTTTTACCGGTGTACTGCTGCCACTGTGCATTATGGTTATTCGTCCGCGTTTCTCCCCCCGTGGCGTGGCCTACGGCACAACAGGCACGGGCGTAGAAAAAGGCAAGCGCTACACTACCCTGCGCCGCGATTTTGACGATGCTACTGGCATTAAAGTAAACGGCGATTTCTACCGTTTGCGCGTACTTGAAAGCGGTGAAACCGAGCTACCTGGTGGTACGCCGGTTGTGTTTAGACGTTTTGAAGGCACCACTGCGCTGGTTGCATTACATCAGCCTGACAACACTTCCCCTCAAGATAACTCTTCCCAGCGCAAGGAACCTTAACCATGGATTTACCTATTAGCCCAGGTTTATTAATAAGCCTGATTATTGTCGTGATCGCGGTTCTGATCATCTCTAAAGGCCTGATCATCATCCGCCAATCGGAAGTGATGGTGGTTGAACGCCTTGGTTCGTTCCACCGCGTTTTAGAAAGCGGCATTAACATCATTATTCCGTTTATCGAGCAACCCCGCGCCATCACCATGCTGCGTTACCGCAAAATGGGCGAAGACTACAACGCGATTACCACCGACGAAATCCGTATCGACCGCCGCGAAACGGTCATGGATTTTCCCGGCCAGCCGGTTGTCACCACCGATAACGTCACCGTGCGCATTAACGGCGCGCTGTACTATCAGATCATCGACCCGAAACGGGCGGTGTACGAAGTGGAAAACATGAGCCAAGCGGTGGAAGTACTGGCTAAAACCACGCTGCGCTCGGTGGTCGGTAAGATGGAACTGGATAAGCTGTTTGAATCACGCGCGGAAGTAAACAACGAGATTCAAGCCGCGATGGAAGAGCCTGCTTCCAAGTGGGGAGTCAAAATCTCCCGCGTAGAGGTGCAAGATATCGCCATGCCGGAAGAGGTAGAAACCGCTATGCGCCTGCAGATGGCCGCCGAACGTAAGCGTCGTGCCACCGTCACTGAAGCAGAGGGTGAAAAATCAGCCGCGATTGCCATGGCACAAGGCCAGCGTGAATCCTCAATTCTTAACGCCCAAGGTGATAAAGAGTCGGCTATCCTACGCGCCCAAGGTGAGCAGGAGTCGATCAAGCTGGTGCTTAGCGCCATTGGCGATAGCGAAGAAAACAAGCGTACCGTCGTGGGTTACCTGCTCGGCCAAAGCTATATCAAAGTATTACCCAACATGGCGAAAGACGGCGAACGGGTATTCGTGCCTTATGAATCCTCAGCGCTGCTTGGCTCTATGGGTATGTTCCGAGAAATGGCCGGCTCACCTGAAGATACCGTGAAAAACCATCTTAACAGCCGCCGCAGTGACAGCGAATTTCGTAGCGGGATCGTCGGCGGTGCCGCCAGCGGCCACTAACCGCCTGCACACTTAGCTATTGAAACAGCAGTAAGCCGAGCCACTTAGGTGCATAGGTACATAGGGACTTACAGCACCTAGGCAGCTCGGCTTTTTTTGGCTGGCAACTAAGAAGAACCGGCCGCCAGAAAGTGGTCGATAAACACCGCGTAGTCCTGCTCTACGCAGTCGGCATAGGCTACCGCCAGTGTTGAAATCACCTCCACAAACAGGTCTTCACGCCCTCTTAAGCGTTGGCCAACTGCTTTAGCAAAGCGTGTTGAATCCCCCTGGTTAAGCGCCCGAGCGCCGCGCAAATGCTCACGGGCAAGAATTTCTCCCCACTGCTGTGCCAACTTCCGATACGACTTCCCGCCCGAAAGTTTATGGGTCGGAAAGTCTTTCTTGAACGGTGAGCGCTCGCGAACCGAAAATACCTTACCGTTCATGGTCAGCCAGCCGAGATAGGCATCTGGGTGCTCGGCAATCGCATGAAACGCCGCCGCATGGCGTATGCCTTCGTTAGGAAACAGCTTTCGCCATGCCTGCTGCTGTGCTTTATCCATCAGCCGAAACGCTTCCGGTGTGACCTGCTCTTTGACATCCAGAATGATGTCATCATGCTCATGCTCAACACCGCCTTCGATCAATACATAATAGCGCTCTACGCCCAGCGAACCGGTGCCAGCGCCCACACGCCGTGCCGTATCTTTGACACGAAAATGGTGAGGGTCACTCTCTTTAATAGCGTGTTGCAGTGTTTGCTGATACTCCTGCTCAATCAGCCGGCGCAGTTGGCTAGCTACATCCGCCGGTAGATTGGCAAGCTTGCCGGGGCGCTCGGCGAATTGGCGGCCTTTCTGCTCATCCAGACGTGTCCACTTTTCAAGCATACGAACACGGCTCTGTTTATCCGCCACTTTACTCATAAAAGGCTTTAGCGGGCCTTTGGCGCTGTCGAGAGTTACTGCGTGAATGGGCTTGGCGTCAACGTAATCAGCCAGCGTTTTATAGTAGCTTTCTATTAATTTTTTGAGCGCTTTATCAATCGCTTTTGCATCCAGCTCGGCGTTTTCGCGAGCATCTAACACGACACTAATCGCCAGCCGCCACAGATCATATTGGTAGTCGCCAATGAGCGCATCGTCGAAGTCATCCATGCCGTAGCGCACCTGATCATCGTGGTGACCATAAGCGCCAAAGTTATAGACATGGGCATCGCCCTGCAGCCACGTTTGGGTTTCTGGCCAGCCGCCAAATAGGGCAAAGCGCCAATCGTGCCATACATCATGCCAGTACAAATGGTTACTGCCGCGGAAAAAGCGGTACGGCGACGCCGCCATTTTGGCGTATTTGGCTTGGCGAGTGGCCGTTGCCAATGTCTTATTGGCCTGATGGGTTGCCTCAATTACCTGCTGAGGGCGGTTATGTCCAGTCAGTGCATGACTCATCGCGTTGCCTTCGTTAATACATAAGAATGGGTGCATAAAAATAGGTGCGTAAAAACGACTACCCGCCAGAGTAGGCGATAAACATGAAAGGATGAAGTCAGCCATTTACCTTTCTACGCTGCCTAAGCACATAACTAAGCTTGCCAACAAAAAAATCAAAAGATATATTAACAATATATCAAATGATAAAAAAGGAGGCTATGATGGCCACAGCACTAAAGAGCTACCACGCACCCAAAACCAGCGTGCCGACATTTTGGCAAACGGTTGGCATCCCCGCGCGGGGCGCGCAGCTCTACAACGTCTTAAAAGAAGGCATGAGCTTTACCGTTTATAAAAAGCTGGTAGCCGCTTCTGGTTTAGAACACAAAGAGCTTGCCCGCTACGTGGCTATTCCCCCTGCGACCCTTCAGCGTCGTGCAAAAGCAGGCCAGTTTAACGTTGATGAAAGCGACCGCCTGTACCGCTTCGCCGAGGTACTTAACGCGGCATCCGAGCTTTTTGAGGGTGATAACGAACGAGCACGCCAGTGGCTACTTAACCCAGTGCGGGGTCTTGGGGGGCGTCGTCCGCTTGAAATGATTGCTACCTCGGCAGAGACCGAGGCTGTCCTCGATTTGATTGGACGCCTGGAGCATGGAGTCTTCGCATGAGCCACCTTCTCGCTTACCGCCTGGTGAAGCGAAAATGGCTGGCAAGTGCGTTTGATGGAGAAGGCGCACGGCGCTATGGCGGCCGTTGGAATAGCCGTGGCCAGCGGTGTATTTATCTTGCCAGCTCTGAATCCTTGGCCATTCTGGAAATAATGGTACACCTGGAAGATTACAGCCTGCTGCAGCACTACGCGCTGTTAGCGCTTCAACTGCCCTCCCAGTCGGTGTTACAGCTACCCAACGAGCAATGGCCCAGCGATTGGCGTGAAGAACCAGCACCTGCTTCTACTGCGGAACTAGGTGACATATGGCTAGCGAGCCAAAGCAGTTTAGCCTTGGCTGTGCCCAGCGTTGTGGTTCCCCGTGAGCGAAACTACCTGCTCAACCCAGCTCACCCCAATTTTAAACAGGTGGTGGAAAATGCCACCCCTATCGACTTTGAGCCTGACCGGCGGCTGTAAGTTACGCGCCGCAAGTAACGCTCATTGCTCTGGGCATCGCCTAACTCTCTCTGCGTGAATAGCTAACGGGCTGTAGCCTGAGCACCTCAGCCCCTACCCTAACTGGAAGGGGTAAACAGGCCCAATCTTTAACAGCTGCGTTAACTCATCTAGCGCGGTTAAGGATTCTTCCGCGAGCTGAGGGTCGGCAAGATCATCTACTGCAAGGCGGTCGCGGTAGTGGCGGTTTACCCAAGCGGTAAGATCGCCATACAGCGCATCGTTAAGCAGCACGCGGCCAGTAAGTGCTGCGCGTTCGGCGTCCGTTAGCACAACGCGCAGGCGCAGGCAGGCGGGGCCGCCGCCGTTGCGCATGCTCTGCTTAACGTCTTTAACGATCACTTCGCCAATGGGGTTATTGCCCGCCAGGATGAAATCTTGAATGGTACGCCATACCGCTTCGCGCTCCTGGCATTCGCTGGGCACTACCAGGGTCATGGTGCCATCGGGGTTAGAAAGCAGCTGTGAATTGAATAAATACGACGCTACCGCATCTTCCATGCTCACAGCTTCCACCGGCACCCGTACAGGAATCAGCGGCGTGCTCATTTTGGCGCGCAGTTCATCAAGCGTGCGCTCCTCATCCAAAAACGCCATTTCGTGGTAGAGCAACACGGGGCCATTGCCCACGGCAATCACATCGTTGTGGAATACGCCCGCGTCGATGGCGTCCGGGTGCTGCTGGGCAAACACCGTTTGTGCATCGGTTAACCCGTGCTGGCGGGCCACGGCTTGGCTGGCTTCCAGGGTTTGCCTGGCTGGGAATCGTGTTGGCTCACGCTCTCCGCCAAACGCTTGGCGGCCATACACAAACAGATGAACGCCAGGTTCGCCGTACTCACCGCACAGGCGGGTGTGATTGGCCGCGCCTTCATCAGAAAAGGCAGGCGTGGCAGGCAGTATCGGGTGGTGGGCGAAGTGGTGCTCATCGTGGAAAATAGCCTGCAGCACGCGACCGGTGGTTTGCGGTTCTAGGTAACGGTGAAAGCTTGATTGTAAGTTGGCGGGCGTGAAGTGTACCCGGCCATCGGGCACGTCAGCGCTGGGGGTAATGGACCCCGCGTTAGCGGTCCACATACTCGAAGCCGAACACACCGCCCGCAGCAGCTGCGGGGCCTCACGAGCGGCGCGAGCCAACACCTCACTGTTGCTGCCGCTAAAACCTAAATCCCGCAGCGCACCTATATCGGGGCGTTGTTGGGGTGGCAGCACACCCTGGGCGTAGCCTGCGTCCATCAGCGACTTCATCTTTAAAAGCCCCTGCAGCGCGCCTTCTTTAGGGTTGGAAACCAAGCCACCATGACTCATGGAAGCGACGTTGCCCACCGCCAGCCCCGAGTAATTATGGGTCGGGCCGACCAAACCATCGAAGTTGACTTCCTGAATGCGATTGATGCTCATAGGCTGACTCCCGGCGGCAGGGTCTCGGGCATCTCCAGGCTGTCGGCTTCCATAGAAGCAACCGGGTAGGCGCAGTAGTCTGCGGCATAGTAAGCGCTGGGGCGGTGATTGCCGCTGTCGCCCACGCCGCCGAAAGGCGCATCGCCGGAGGCACCGGTGGTTTGGCGGTTCCAGTTGACGATACCCGCACGAATGCGCAGCAAGAAGTCATCCCAATCCGCCTGTTCGCCACCAATCAGCCCGGCGGAAAGCCCATAGCGGGTGTTGTTGGCAAGCGCTAGCGCCTCATCCCAGTCACTGTAACGGTGGATTTTCAGCAGCGGCCCGAAGTGCTCCTCGTCGGGCACGTCCAGGCCGGTTACGTCGATCAGCGCTGGGCTTAACAGGCTGGTGTTGTCTTGCAGGCGCTTCATGCGGTTGATCACCGTGCCGCCCATGGTTTCAAGCTCCTCTTGGGCGTTGAGCAGGCCATCCGCCGCGGCCACACTCACCAAACCGCCGTAAAACGGCGCAGGATTTTCCTCAAACTGCCCGGCCACGTGTAACTTGGTGATCGCCTCTGAAAGCGCATCGATCAAGCGATCACCCACCGCACCTTCCGGCACCATTAAGCGCCGTGCGCAGGTGCAGCGCTGGCCGCCGGAGAGAAACGCCGACTGCAGAATAGCCAGCACGGCGGCACGCTCATCATCCACATCCTTCACCACCAGGGGGTTATTGCCGCCCAGTTCCAGCGCCAGAATTTTATCCAGCTGCCCGGCAAACTGCTGCTGTAGCATGCCGCCCACCTTGGCGCTGCCGGTAAACAGCAGGCCATCGATACCCGGGTTGCCTGCCAGCGCTTGGCCAACCGCTACGCCTCCCTGTACCAGGTTAATCACCCCGGCTGGAAGCCCGGCTTCTAACCAGCACTGCAGGGTTAAATCGGCGGTTAGCGGCGTTTGGTCGCTAGGTTTAAACACTACAGTATTACCGGCAAGCAGCGCAGGCACCATATGGCCATTGGGCAAATGGCCTGGAAAGTTGTAGGGGCCAAACACCGCCATCACGCCGTGGGGGCGGTGACGCAGCACGGCTTTGGCGCTGCCCAGCACTTTTTCCCGTTCGCCAGTACGTTCGTTATACGCCTTAACCGAGAGCGCCACCTTGCCCACCATGGCACCCGCTTCGGTGCGCGCTTCCCAAAGCGGTTTGCCAGTCTCAGAAGCAATCGCCACGGCAAGCTCCTCACCGCGTGTTTTAAGCACCTCGGCAAACCGCTCGACCAGCGCTTGGCGCTCGGCAATGGGCGTGCGCGCCCAGGCGGGGAAAGCGCCGCGTGCCGCGTCAATCGCGGCGGCGGCCTGCCTGCTCGAAGCCGAGGCCCCCTGCCAAAGCAGCTTGGCAGAAACAGGATCATATTTGCTGAAGGTGTCTGCTTCGCCTGCAACCCAGGCGCCATTGATCAGTTGCTGCTGTTGGGCGTGCATTGTTTTCTCCTTGCCATGTACATAGTGGCGCATGTGCGTACGGGCTTGGGTTTTAAGGATCTAGGTTTTAAAGACTTAGGTCTCGAGTAGCCGTAGGGTATCGCCAGTGGCAACGCCTAAGCGGTTTGCTTCCTGCTCGTTAAGCACGATGGTGTTATCTTCCGTGGGCGCGCGGCCTACCCAGCTGGCGGTAAAGCTCAGCATGTGGGTGGTGGCCGCCAGCCAGCGACTAACGCTCTCTTCGCAAGCACCGGCAGATACTTCCACCTGACAGAGCCGTGAGCTGCGAATGGCGCTCACATCATCAATGTACGCTTCTACCGTGGGGCCTCCGTCGAAAATATCGATATAGCCCTCCCAGCGTAGGCCCTCTTTTTTGAGCATTTCCAACGCTGGGCGGGTGTGGCGATGCACCTGGCCTATACAGGCTCGCGCCTCGTCGGCCATAAAGGTGGTGTAGATGGGAAACTTTGGCATCAGCTCGCCAATAAAGCTCTTCTGCCCCAAGCCGGTTAGCCGGTCGGCTTCGTTAAAATCCATGGGAAAGAAGTGTTTGCCCAGGCTTTCCCAGAAGGGGCTGATGTTGTTGTCATCAAACACGCCACGCATTTCCGCCAACACTTTGGCAGGAAAGCGGTCGCGAAACTGGGCAATAAACAGCCAGCGCGCCTTGGAGAGCAGCGCACCATTACGCAGGTGCTTGTTGGCTTCACCGCGATACTCCGGGCGCAAAAACAGCGAGCATACTTCAGCGTCGCCGGTATGGTCAGAGCTTAAGAACAGCGTATCAATAGTGCGGTGTAGATCCAGCTGAACCGAGGAGTGCGCCAGCCTACCCAATCGGTAGTTGTAAAACGGCACTTCACGGCCTACTTGGCCTTCAATAGCGCAGCAGCCCGCCAGCTCACCGCTTGTTTCATCTTCTAGTACAAAGAAGTAGAGGCGGTCATCAACGGGAGTGCGCTCTTCAAAAGCGCTGACGGCAGCGTCAATCTTACCGGCTAGAAACTCGCGGTTATCGGGCAGTGAGGTAAACCCCACGCCTGCCTGTTGCGCAAGCGCCTGGAGCCCATCTACATCATCACGGGCAATGGGTCGAATGCGCATTACAAGTCTCCTTCATCAAACGCGTCCACCGCGGCAGGTAACGCCAGTGGCGCGGCGAGCACCGCCCGCCCTTCCGTAACACCCAGCCGCGCGGCGTGCTCTGCTGAAAGCATTAGCTGCCCCGTGGGAGACAACGCATAGCGCGCCACAATGCAACGGAACTCGCCCAGTTTTTGATTGGCGACCAGCGCGGGCTCAGCATCAATCAAGGTGTGTTCAGGGCGAATGCGCACCGGGTGCCAGGCAGCGCGGCGGCAGGTTTCCAGCCGCTCGCGTTCGGCTTTGACAATCGGCCCGGCGTCGAAAATATCCACATGGCGCGAGCGCACAAAGCCTTCGGCCAGCATTTCGGCCAGCGCCTCTTGGTGGGCGGGGTGTTCTCGGCCGATGGCCGCCCGTGCCTGGGGCGTAAGCAGCGGCAAATAAAGTGGAAACTGCGGCATCACTTCGGCAATAAAGCTTTTCGAGCGTACCCCGGCAATATGATTCATCTCCTGAAAACTGCGGGCAAAAAAGTGCCGCCCGACGCTCTCCCAGAACGGCGATTCGCTGCGGGTATCCAAGTAACCAGGAAACGCCACCGCCAGAATGCGCGAAAAGCGCTCAGGGTACTGGGCGATAAACATTAGCCGCGCACGGCGCAAAAGGCTTTCCGCGTGGGTGCCTTTATAGCGAGGGTTAAGCGAGAAAGCGCACAGCAGGGTGGCAGCCGACACTTCATGGGAAAGCGCTAGCGTTTGCACTTCACGGCGTACATTGAGCTGCTGTGAGGCGTGAATAAGCGTTTCCTGGCGATAGGTGTAATAAGCCTCATTGGCGCCCGCTTGAGCGCGAATGGTCGCTGTTCCTAACACTTCATCGCAAGAGTCGTCATCACAAGAATCGTCGGCCAGAACAAACGTATAGTGCTCGTTTTCAGGAAACTCAACGTTGCCGTTAAAGGCCGCCTGGGAGCGCGCGATGCGCTCCTGAAGCCGCTCACGATCCGCAGGCAAGTTGGTGAGCCTAGGCACCGCGTGCTCCGCCAACGTCGCTAGCGCGTTGAGATCAGACGCCTTAACGGGTCGAACTAGCAGCATCCTCGACGCCTCCCTCGGATAACGCAGCGTTTAGACTCATGCGGCCGCAACTAACCGCTCAATAGCGCGCTCTAAACGGGCCATGCCTTCGGCGATATCCGCTTCAGGAATAACCAGAGAAGGTGCCATACGCAGCACGTTCGGCCCGGCAATCAGCGCCATCAAGCCTTCTTCAATCGCGAGCGGCAGAATGTCTTTGGCGCGGCCTTCATAGGCATCCGACATCTGGGCACCCATCAGCAGGCCCATACCGCGAATCTCTTTGAACACGCCGTGCTTGCGGTTGATGGTTTCTAAGTGCTCGCGGAACAGATCGTGACGCTTTTTCACGCCTTCAAGCACCTCGGGGGTGTCGATAAACTCAACCGCTGCTAGCGCCACTGCTGACGCCAACGCATTTCCTCCGTAGGTGGAACCATGCGTACCGACAACCAGCGATTTCGCCACGGCATCGGTCGCTAACATGGCACCAATGGGGAAGCCGCCACCCAGCGATTTGGCGCTGGTCAGGATATCCGGGGTAATGCCGACGTTCTTATAAGCGTAGAGTTCACCGCTGCGGCCAACGCCGGTTTGCACTTCGTCAAAAATCAGCAGGGCGTTGTGTTCATCGCACAGGTCGCGCAGCCCTTGGAGGAAGGCTTGCGTGCCGGGCACGATGCCACCCTCGCCCTGCATGGGCTCAACCATAATGGCGCAGGTGTCGTCGCCCACCAGTGCGCGCACGCTTTCCAGGTCGTTGTAGTTGGCGTGCAAAATACCGCCCGGCACCGGGCCAAAGCCTTGAGAATACTTGGGCTGGCCGCCCACGCTGACGGTGAAGAAAGTGCGCCCGTGAAAGGACTGGTAGAACGAGATAATTTTATCTTTCTGTTCACCGTAATTATCCACTGCCCAGCGCCGTGCCAGCTTCAGCGCGGCTTCGTTGGCTTCACCACCAGAAGAACACAGGAACACTTTGTCGGCGAAGGTGCGCTCGACCAGCGTCTTGGCCAGCTTCAGCGCAGGCTCGTTGGTGAACACGTTGGAAAGGTGCCACAGCTTTTCGCCCTGCTCTTTCAGCGCATTGACCAGCACCGGGTGGCAATGGCCAAGGGAATTAACCGCGATGCCACCAGCGAAATCGATATATTCGCGCCCTTCTTGGTCCCACAAGCGGCTACCTTCACCACGCACTGGAATGACCTGCTGCGGCGCGTAGTTGGGCGTCATGTAGTGGTCGTAATCTTGACGGCTTGGGGTGTGGCTCATGGGGCAGTACCTCCAGTGGAGTAAGCAATAAAATCGGTATACGGGTGGCGTAGGTAATGAATCATCTTACCCAATTGCGAACAGGATGGCAGCGTTGTAAGCCCTGCGCGAAACACGCCAGGCAGCAGTGAAAATGAAATTGCCGGGCGCAGGGCCCGGCGAAAAGTAATGCATGTGTTAACGCGTGTATTAGAGAACGTCTCAAAGAACGGATTAGAGAACGTATTGGGGAACAATTAAGCGCTAGTTGCCGCGATTAATAATGCCCAACACGATAATACCCACCACAATGACCCCCAGGATAATTACCACCAGCGGTAGCAGCTTATAAAGCCCGTCTGGTCGCTTTTTAGCTTCAGGCTGAAGGTGCGGTTTTGAGGTTTCAAAATCCTCGGGTATCCGTTCAGTGAGTATATGGTGCTTCTGCTCTTCCGGTGTTTTGCTTTCCCTAGTATCCATAAACACCTCCCGCGTTCCGGTCGCATAGGGCGTGTTACCGCCTGGGTGAATGGCTTACAGATTCACGACATCAAAGGTAACTTCTGGATTGACGTCGGCATCGTAATCGACATCGTCACGCTCAAAGCCGAAGAGCTTCAAGAATTCGTGCTTATAACCAGCATAGTCGGTAATGTCGAAAAGGTTTTCGGTGGTGACTTGCGGCCATAAATCCTGACAGGCTTGCTGAACGTCATCGCGAAGCTCCCAGTCATCCAGGCGCAGGCGTCCCACTTCATCGGTGGTGAACTCACCGCGTAGACCTTCTGCCGAGTAGAGCTGCTCGCCAAATAGACGATTCAACTGGTCAATCGTGCCCTCATGCAGGCCCTGCTCTTTCATGATCCGGTACACCATGGCGATATACAGCGGCATCACAGGGATCGCAGCGCTCGCCTGGGTGACCACAGATTTGAGCACTGCCACGTTGGCACCGCCACCGGTCTCTTTCAGTTTGGTGTCAATCGCTGCCGCTGCGCGGTCAAGGTCTTCCTTGGCTTTACCCAGTGCGCCGTGCCAATAGATCGGCCAGGTGATTTCAGTGCCGATATAGCTAAACGCCACGCTGCGCGCACCTTTTGCCAGCACACCGGCTTGGTCGAGCGCCGCCATCCACAGCTCCCAGTCTTCGCCGCCCATCACGGTAATGGTGTCGTCGATTTCTTGCTGGGTGGCAGGCTCAACTTCCGCTTCGATAATGGCGTCTTTGTTGGTGTCGATGGCGGTCGCGCGGTAGGTTTCACCAATCGGCTTCAGGCTTGAGCGCTTCACTTCGCCCGTATCCGGCAGCTTACGCACTGGCGAGGCCAGCGAGTAAACGACCAGGTCAATCTCGCCCATGTCTTGCTTAATCAGCTCAATGGCTTTCTCACGCGCTTCATTGGAGAACGCATCGCCGTTAATCGACTTGCTGTAAAGGCCTTCCTGCTTGGCAAACTTATCGAAGGCCGCCGTGTTATACCAACCTGCCGTGCCAGGCTTGGTTTCGGTGGCCGGCTTTTCAAAGAAAATGCCCAGCGTGTCGGCACCGTAACCAAACGCCGCGGTAATCCGCGCCGCCAGGCCATAACCACTCGAAGCACCGATAACGAGCACCTTTTTCGGGCCCGCTTGTTTATCCAAGCCGCGGGCACGGGTCGCTTCAATCTGCTCACGGACGTTCTGTTCGCAGCCGACAGGATGAGTAGTGGTACAAATAAAGCCGCGCACTTTGGGTTTAATAATCACATTGAACCTCGTTATTAAATATATTTGGTTTTAACTGTTCTTAAAGACAGGCTTTTGACAGCAGGCTTTTAATAACCAACTTAGCGACACAGCACTGTTATCGCTATGTTATTACTCAGTGGGGGTATTCTAGCGGTCTCTGTGCATCCTGTCCGCTCTTGAGCCGCTGTTCACTCTTGAGCTCCTGTTCACTCTTGAGCCTCAGGAGCTTTCGCGTCACGATAGCGTCTCGAATACTTATATCCTACCGAGGCAACCATGAATGCACAGCAGCTAGTAGATGAACGCGGCGATCTTTGGCTAGCGTTAGCCCCGCTGTGGCTTGACCGCGAACCCAGCGAGCGTGACTACGCCCAGATGGTTGAGGTAGTGCAGCGCCACGATATGACGCTTAACGAGCTTGAGTGGATGTTCCGCTTAGAACTAGCGCCGGTTATGTCCCGCCATCAGCTATCGATTGCTAGCGAGTGGCGAAAATTCAATGATTACAAATTGATGCAGCAGTTGGTGAGCCATAACCTGCGCTTGAAAGGCTGGCGGCGTAAAAGCTGGGCGCTGTTTTCGGGGCTAACCACCATGATGGTGCGCCATCGTTGGAGCGAGCTTATGGGCAGAGTCATGGTGGCGCGTGGTGAAGTGCTTTAGCAGATGTGGATGTGGTAGAGATGATCAGTTAGCGACTACTGCGCGTCTAAGGCTTCTTCTAACGCCAATCGTAGCGGGCGGCCATGGTCGCGAGGCCCAAAGCGGGCGATGACCTTGCCATCGCGGCCAATCAAGAATTTGGTGAAATTCCATTTAATCGCTTTTGTGCCCAACACGCCCGGCGCTTCCCCTTTGAGCCACACAAATAGCGGGTGCGCATTGCCGCCGTTGACGTTTACTTTTTCCATAAGAGGGAAGGTAACGCCGAACTGCGTCTCGCCGAAGGTACAAAACGCCTCTGCGCTTTCTGGCGACTGCTTGCCAAACTGGTTGCACGGAAACCCAAGCACGGTGAAACCACGGTCCCGGTAGCGCTGAAAGAGGGTTTCAAGCTCGCTTAACTGCGGGGTAAAACCGCACTGGCTGGCCACGTTCACCACCAGCAGCACTTGGCCGCGCAGCGCTCGCAGGTTAAACGGCTTCCCTTGGTGGGTATAGCAGTCTTGGTCGTAAATTTGCATCATTCAGCCCCACAAAAACCCAAACGGCATGGCGATTACCATGCCACGGCAGCACTTTTTACACCAGCGGCCCAGCGACCACTCTTAACGCCAGCGCAATTAACAGCACGCCCGTTATGCGGTTAACCCAATGCGCGCGCTGCTGCAGCCAGGGCAAAATACGTGAGTGTGACAGCACCATGGCGACCAGCACGTACCATGCCCCGTCAATAATCATCGCTGTTAACACAATAATCGCTTTTGCCAGCGCGCTCATCTCCGGCGTTACAAACTGGCTCAGCAGCGCGATAAAAAACAGGATCAGCTTAGGGTTGCCAAGCGCTACCAGCACGCCCTCTTTGGCAGCCTGCCCGCGATGAGTGGTAATCGCATTAGGCGCTAAGGCACCCGCTTTACCAGCCCGCAGCGCTTTAAACCCCAGCCACGCCAAATAGGCCGCACCGCACCAGGTAATCAGTTGAAACAGCAGCGGAAAACCGGCGATTAATGCCCCCAGCCCCCAAACGGTCAGTAACGCATAAAAGCCAACGCCAGCGGCATGAAATACCCCCGCGATCATGCCGTTAAAACGCCCTCCGCCTAAGGTATGGCGCAGCACCAGCGCCAGGCTAGGGCCCGGCGACATAGCGCCCATGGCACAGATGGCGGCTAATGATAGCCAGAGTGATAAAGGCATACCGGTTTCTTCCTGAAGGTTTAATGTCAGCCTAAGCAGGCAAACCGCCAGTATACGCGATGGAACGCTTCTCTTCGGCAAGCCGCTTAAATAACGCTGTTAGCATGGTACGCTGTTGGGTAAAATTTGCTTTTTCCGCTCATTTATCTCTTTTAACGTTAACTCTTCTCAAAAAAACCGCCCCGCCGCTCAAGGCAAGGGGCGTATGGATAATACAGGACGGCAACATGGGTAGGGCTTTTCAGAACCGTAAGGAATCCATGGCCAAAACGGCCGATGCGAAGACCAAGGTCTACAGCAAATATGGACGTGAAATTTACGTTTGCGCCAAAGCCGGTGGCAGCGACCCCAATGGCAACCTGGCACTGCGCGGCTTGATGGAACGGGCGAAAAAAGATCAGGTGCCTTCCCACGTTATTGATAAAGCGCTAGATAAAGCCAGCGGTGCCGGCGGTGAAGACTTTTCTGCCGCCCGCTACGAAGGCTTTGGCCCCGGCAATGTGATGGTGATTGTCGACTGCCTTACCGACAACCCTAACCGCACGTTTGGCGATGTACGCGGCTGCTTTACCAAAACCAAAAGCAAGATTGGCACCCCCGGCAGCGTCAGCCATATGTTCGACCACTGCGCCATTTTCTCGTTTACCGGCAGCGACGAAGAAGCCGTGCTGGAAGCGCTGATGGAAGCCGATGTGGACGTCACCGACATTGAACAAGAAGCCGGGCGCATTACCGTTTTCGCCCCGCACACCGATTACGCCAAAGCCAAGCAGGCGCTGTTAGACACCTTCGGTGAAATTGACTTTGAGGCTGACGAGATTCAGTTTCTGCCGCAAACCACCACGCCGGTTGAAGGCGACGACGTGGCGATGTTTGAGAAATTCCTGGGCATGCTAAATGACCTGGACGACGTGCAAAACGTCTATCACAGCGGTGAACTACCCGCATCTAGTGAGGCGTAAACGCTAGGAAGGTCTCATTGACATCCTCCGACCACTAAATCAGAGATGGTAGTGGCGGATTCCCAGGTCGTTACCTTCCTGGTTTCTGCTTCCAAGACGACTGCCCGAGGGAATG